>NZ_SMKU01000219.1 GCF_004349215.1 Actinomadura rubrisoli
CTCACACCGATCCTGGCCCTCACCGCCGCGATCTGGCACAACGACAAGACCGACCAGCCGATCGCCCGCTCCCTGACCGCCTACGACCACTGAACGCAACAGCAGCCCTTGGAATCAATCATCTAGCGGCACAGTTCCCGAAAGAACACATGCAGGACTCAGCGCCGGCGTTGAAGGGGCGGCCGTGGCTGACAAGGCGGTCTTCTTGCTGGACGGTCCAGTGGCTCCCTCGTCCACGGCCGCAGATCACGGAAACGATCCGCGACGAACCACCGCGTTCGGCTCCGCGCGCCTGGAGTGGCCGGGGGCGTCCAGCGAGGCTTCGTCGCTGAGGAAGCCGCCGGACTGGTGGTGCCAGAGACGGGCATAAGGCCCCTTGGCCTGTAGGAGCTCCCGATGGGAGCCCTGTTCGAGGACGCTGCCGCGGTCGAGAACGACCAGGCGGTCCATGCGGACGACCGTGCTCAGCCGGTGCGCGACGACCAGTGCGGTGCGGTCGCGCATCAGGTGCCACAGGGCCTCCTGGACGAGAAGCTCGCTCTCGGAGTCCAGCGCGCTGGTCGCCTCGTCCAGCAGCAGGATCGGAGCGTCCCGGAGGACGGCGCGGGCGAGTGCCACGCGCTGCCGCTGACCGCCGGAGAGTTTGACGCCCCGCTCGCCGACGAGCGTGTCGAAGCCGTCCGGAAGGCCCTCGGCGAACTCGGTGACGTGCGCCGCCCGCGCGGCCCGCAGTACCTCGGCCTCGGTGGCGCCCGGCCGGGCGAAGGCGATGTTGTCGTACACCGACCGGTGGAACATCGCGGGTTCCTGCGGGACGTACGCGATCAGGCTGCGCAGGTCGCTCTGGCGCAGCCGGGCGATGTCCTGCCCGCCGACGAGGATCCGGCCGCCGTCGACGTCCATGAGACGTAGCACCAGCCGGGTGAGGGTGGTCTTGCCGCCGCCGGACCGCCCCACCAAGCCGATCTTGGTCCCGCTGGGAATCTCCAGGTCCAGCCCGTCGAACAGGGGCGGGCCGTCACCGTGCGCGAAGAACACCCGCTCGAAGCGGACCGCCGAGTCGACCGGACGCAACGGCAGCGGATCCGGAGCGTCGACGACGGTCGGAGGCGACTGGAGCAGCTCGGTGAACTGCGCGGCCTCGGTGAGCGTGCTCTCTATCCGCCGGTAGACCTGGTTGAACTCGAACATGATCCGAGTCGCGTTGGTGTAGTAGGAGAACGTCACCACGATGGCCTCCACCCCGAGCCCGCCGCGGAGCGCCACCGCGGCGAGCAGACCCAGGGCGCTGGTCAGGATCGACATCGGCGCGACGATCGTGTCGACGCGGAGGTTGGCGTAGTCCCAGGAGCGCAGCGACAGCCGGTACTGCTCGGTGATCCGGTGCCGGAACTCGGTGGCCTCCCGCTCCTCGGCGGCGAAGGCACGGACCGTCTCCATGTTGGTCATCACGTCGGCGATGTGGCCCGACACGCGCACCTTGGCCGCCTCGCGCTCGTCCACCAGCACCTGCCGACGGCGAATGAACGGAGCGACGAGAAACCCGGTGAGGACGATCAGCCCGACGAGGACGAGAACCAGGAGCGGATGATACCGCCACAGGACCACCGAGGCGAAGACCAAGGGGATCACGTTGGCCATGACGGAGAAGGCGACCGTGTCGGCGAAGCTCTCGAAGCCGCCGCAGAAACTCAGTATCCGTTTGGTCAGTGAACCGGCGAAGTTGTCGTGGAAGAACGCGGTGTCTTTGGCGAGCAACTCGTCCATACCGGCGATGCCGAGCCACTCGGAACCTTGGGCATTCGTTCGGTTGAGAAAATGCAACCCCACCCGCCACAGCGCCTCGCCCACCAGCATCAGGCCGGCGAAGCCGAGAACGTAGGGAAAGAGCGCGGCGAGGTCGCCCTCCCCACCGCCGGCCAGGTGCCCCACCAGTCCGGCCACCACCAGCGGTGTCAGATAGAACAAGCAGGTGTTCCCCAACGCCGGCAGCGTCAGCGCCGGAACCGACATCCGCCACTGACGGCGCAGCACACCGCAGTAGTACCGCAGGGCCAGCAGAACCGCTTGTTTGCGGGGCGACCGGCGGTCCCGGGAGGCACCTCGTACTCCTGGCACAGCCATCCGCCCTCCCACGCCGCCGCTCACCCCATGCTGCCCCGAACACCCGGAACAGGCGAACGCTTTTCCACGAGCACCTCCGACAAAGACCCCTCAGAAAACTGCAAGCCGAAGAGGACAGCATCAACCATCGACGAGTTCCTCCGGTGCGTCGCCCGGGTGATTGACCTGCGATTTGACCAGAAGGCCGGCTCCGGCCACGGCGAAGACGTCGACAACCCCCGCCAACCAGAATTCGCGATCGGCGATCACCAGGTCGCGGATGGCAGTGTGACTCATGCCACATTGATTCAGCGCCGGGTGCCTCTAATCCAGGTCTTACCCAGCGTCTGACGTCATGAGACAGCCCTAAAACTCCTCCCGGGCCGGACCTAAATGAGATGCGGGGAACGCAAGGCCATGAGAAGCCGTCCAACTGTGCCAGGTGGGGCAGATAGCGATGCCTTCGGGTAAAGGGCTCGGAACAACGATGACCGGTTGACTGCGATCAAGGCCCGGTAGCCCGGAAGGCCGCTGGTCAGCAGCCGGATGACCTCCTCATAGGACTCGCGGGCGAACAAGCACAACGCGAGCACGAAGTACACCACCAAGCGGGACGGTAAGAGCCTGCGCCGCCGCTCGGTGCGGTCGTGTTCGGCGATGGCTTCATCGGCCAACTCAGGGGTGAACACCGCCGTCAGGACACCGAGCCGGGCCCGTAGCGCTGTGGTTCCGCCGCTCACACCCGAACACGATCAAGCACCAGCAGGCACTACCGAGTGGTACCGCCAACCCGTAACGATCAAGAACCACGCCCGTGACCACGGACATCGACCGCTAAAGCAACTGCATATTGGGCCGCGAGGCCCCCGCTTCACGCTCGCTCAGCTGAGCCGAGGTCGGGTCCGGTGACCGTCCGCTTTTCAGGAGTAGCAACCGCCGCGCTTGCGGAACGTTCGCCGAGGTAGCCGGTGCCTCAAGGTTACTGTTGGTGCCCGGCATGTGGGGTTGTTGTCGTCGGGACCGTCGTCAGCTTCGTTGGTGCTGACCTCAGGCTTCGAGGCGCTGTACGTGCCACTCATACTGGCCCCACATGCCGACCCCTGGATGCTGGCGATGAGTGATACATTCGCATATCCGACCCGCCGCATGACGGCCAGGGCAAAGCGTCTCGGACGATCCCGCCTCCACATAGACCACGTAATCGTCGGCCCGTCGAGTGCCTATCCCCCGGATGGATTGTCATTTCAAAGAGCGGACCATCAGGGTCCGCTTCTGGATTGACACCAGGAAGCGGACGCTTTGTGACCCCCGGAAATGGCATCCGCTCCATGAGGACTCCACAAGCTTTCCCATATTGATCCGGAGCCCGGCAAGGAGTTCTTCGACAACCGCCGCATTGCTCTCCTTTGCCGCTGCAAGCACGAACCTTGCCGCAGCATATGCGTCAGCCTCGACGTCATGATGACGCTCAACCGAAAGTCCGATCTTTGCGGCTACCCACGGCAACGAATTCGCAGCCTCGCCCACGTCGTGGCGTATGCCGCTGGCAGGTCGCGTAAGCCGTTGTGTGGAGCCGTTGCTGTACTTCCGTGCTGTACAGCAGAGCCACCGACCTGCCCCATTACCGACGTCCAGCGGTGCCGGGGTGATGAATCAGAGCCACGTGACGCGAATCAGGCACGTCTCCCGCTGCTCCTCCAACACAAAGTAGACGGCAAGGCCGCCGTCTCCGAACGCGAGCGTGAGCATGTTGCCTCGGGGGTTGGACCTGCCGAACGGCCGACCACTCCACGGAGAGATCTCCAGCAGAGTGATCAACTCGGCGAAGGGACCGAGAGCTTCGTCCGGAAGCGCAGAGACCTGCTCCTCGACCTCCGGCGTCAGGATGAGCCGATACAACTACCCTCGGGCCTCACGCTCGGCGAGGATCTCGCGCACAGACCGTCCTCTGGGAACCGACTCCCCGGCCTGGATGCGCTCGGCCACCGCATGCATCCGCCGTCGGCCTTCGGGGTCTTTGACCGAGTCGCAGGCCGCGAGCCACCACAGGTGCACGAAGTCGTTCAGGACACCCAGGTCCAGACTGACGCGCACCTCGTCGAGCACGGCCCCGAGCCCGGCGTCGAACGCCTCGCGGTCCTGCGGCACCACGAGAGCGGACCGGATGGCACGAAGACTCTTCTCCAGCGAGGGCGTCCCGCCCGCCGGGTAGTCCTGCGGTTGCGCAGTCATCACAAGCCCTCCCTCTCCCACACCTAGACCCTACAGACCTCGCTCAGCCTCGCGCCTGGATCGGCCGGGGGATGCTGGGGCCCAGCAGTGGTGACGCTGCTGAAGAAGGCGAAGGAGAAGGAGACCGGTTCATGAAGAACAGAGACGACGTCGGCCGGGGCGGCGAGCAGCCACCTGACGACAAGATCATGTCCGAGTGGATGCATCCCGGATGCATCCGGCCCGGATCCGGCGGTGCGGAGAACAACCCTTCAAGATCGCAATTGGGGGCTGACCTGCTAGAGCCGGCGAGGGGACTTGAACCCCTAACCTTCTGTTTACAAGCTACCGGCGATCACCTGACGACCCTCTCACCTGCTGTGACTACGTCCGTGGGTGTCCGTGAGAGTCCCCACTGCGCCGCACCGGTTGCTGTACTTCCCGGCTGTACAACTGAGACCCTGCGGAACGCTGATTCATGATCAGCGTTCCGCAGGGTCTCCGGCTACCATCCCGCTTGTGACCATGATCCCCCCGCCGCATGCCCGCTCCAAGCAGCAGCCGACTGCCCTTACTGCGTTGACGGATACGCGTTTCACGACACTCGTCACCCCGTTGGTAATCTCCTGGATCTACCGAGGCTGCATGGTCGTGATCGCGATGATGACGATCTGGTGGATGCTGCTCGCAGCGGCGATCATGACATGGCGAAACGGCTGGATGTGGGGTGTCCTCGGCCTGGTAGCCTCGCCCGTCCTCGGCCTAGTCGTGCTCCTGATCGTCCGCGTCGCCTGCGAGGCCGTCCTCCTCCGCTTCCACCGGCGAGGCTAGAGCCCTAGAGCCAGGTGCGAAGGACTCTCCGGCTCCGAGCGTCCGTCCGATGCTGGTCGTGACCGTGTCGAGGCTGTCCAGGTCCCCGAGTTCGGTACCGGCGAGCGGTCCGTTATGCCAGCGGAACTGACCCTTGTCATCGTCCCAGACGATCAGGTAAGGCCCTCTGTGGCGGTACGAGACGCGCATGTAGTACTCGGGCATCGGCGGGTCATACTGCGCAGGGTAGGGAGTGTAGCCACAGTTCGCGGTGACTTGTGGGATGGATCGTCGGATCGCCGCCCACAGTGAATCGAGCGGTCCGTATGGGGACGTGCCACGATGTGGCAGCTCCGAAGCCTTATCCATGGGTCCGGCCTCCGTCGTGAGTGCGCACCATACGAAGGACCACGCCGGCCACTTCGGTCACCTGCTCCGCGCGGCCGATGACTTGACAGCCTTCCTCATGGGGGACGCAGAAGTACAAGGGCCCGTTCCACGGCTGAGCGTGGCAAGCCACCTTCACCTGTTGTTCGACCGTCAGCCCTTGAATGCTGAGTCCGGCCCGCTCTACGTGGAGGCCGCCGTCACGCCTCAGCGTCTCGCTGAGCGCTTCCAGCCGCTCTCGTTCGGGACTGGCCGCCTTCATGACGCCTCCCCCTCTAGGGCGCCCTTCACGGCCGTCAATGCCTCATGCGGCTTGTTGGCTTCGCAGATCGGTATTCCACCGGTCCAGGTGAACCACAACTGGCCTGCGTCGCTCTTCCGTTCATGGCACCACACCCGCACCTGTCGCGACTCTCCGCGTGTCGCTGCGAGCAAGTTGCCTGGATGAACCACAGCCGTGTAGCCCTGGCCACGCAGCAGACGCGCAAGTGTCTCCACCGCCTTCTGACGCGCGTTGACGATCTGCTCGTGGTCGGTCTCACGAGGCCGATCAAGGGAAGTCACGGAAACCCTCCTCCTCGCCTGGTGGGGCATCGTTTGAAGCTGAACCCCATGACTACTTCACTGATCTGTGGTCTACTGGTTGAACGTTCGATGAGCATCCTGACGTGGGAGGTTGCCGGGATCCACAAAGGCGCCACAACTGATATGAGGCTGGATCAATCGACAAGTCATCCGGATGTTTCGCTGAAACATCCGGGGAGCCCCGAGAAAGAGGGCAAGGTGGGACTTAGTGCCCGAGACCTGGCAGCCGTGTTAAGGCGGCAGATCAACGATCAAGAACTGAATTTTGGGGACGTCATCCCCTCTCAGACCGCACTCTCCGCTACCTATAGCGTGAGTGTGACGACAGTTAACCGCGCTTTGGGCGAACTCCGCCGTGAGGGGTTGGTCCGGACGGAGCAGGGAAGGGGGACGATTGTGACACTATTGCCACAGATTGTCCGGGATGCCCGAGACAGGTACACGCATTCCAAGAGAAGCCAGGACAGAGGGGCGTTTGCTGCTGAAGTCCGCCGTCTCGGTATGACCCCCAGGTCCGAGACAACTATCCTCCGGGAGGTCCCTCCGCCTAAAGTCGCCGAGTTTCTCGGAACCGGTGGCGAGGAGGTTGTGATCCGTCATAGGCAGATGTACGCGGACGACACCCTTGTTCAGATCGCGCCTTCCTACATCCCGCTTTCCATCGCTGGCGGAACAATGCTGGAGGACAACGTACAAAGCCCCGGCGGTATGGTGTCCACAATGGCGCAACTCGGCTACGAGCAGGTACACGCGGATGAGTACCTCACGCCTTGCCGGACTCCGACGGACGAGGAATCGACGCGGTTCGGTATCGCGAGTGACCAGCCGGTCTTTGACCTGTACCACGTGGCCTACGACGCTTCCGGACGGGCCGTAGAGGTCTGCCACCACGTAGGGCCTACTCACCTATGGCAGTTCGTCTATCGGGTGCCGATGAAGTAGGAGCTGGACGCTCGAATGAGTCAGGGGCCCTCTCAGCGGAGAGGGCCCCTCATGCTGCGCAGCCTCAGGGATAGGCGCCTGACCAGGGAGGGGCTGCGCCGCCCGCTCGTGTGCACAACCAGACTTGCGACGGTGGTGTCAGAGGCTGGTGTCCTTCTCGGCGGGTCCCACATGCAAGTCGAGGGGGTGACTCTCGAAGCCAACCGCTGTCTCGGGCGGAAAGCGAAGCCCGCTTGCCTCCAATATGGCGGCCCGCTGTAGTGCGAAGCGCCGGCACTCCGCACTCAGAGCCCGTGATCCTTCGGTGCGGTGTGTCTGCTTTGGGTGATGGCGGTAGAGCCAGGTAATCGCCTCGTCGTAGTACCCGTCCGTGATTTGGGACAGAGCGGCGAACGTCGCCAACTCATCGTCGTAAGGGATGCCGGACCAGCCACCTAGTGCGCGGAAGGAGGCCGCCCGAAGCATGAGCGCTGCACCGTGGATCGGCCAGTTGGCGCCCTGCTCGCCTGCGTAGGCATTAATGACTCCGGCCTTCTGAAGGCCGAAGGAGATAGGGGATGGATACGGTCTGCGCTCCCCGTTCGGTAGGAGGTCATCGGCCTGACCGATGGCCCAGTGGATGGGATGTTCTTCAAAGCGCGGAATGAGTGTCAGGAAGGCATCCGACAGGAGGACGTCATCTTGGTCCAGTGCTTGGAGCAAGACGCCGGATGCGCGAGACAGAGCCAGGTTTCGAGTTGAGGCGATCCCGAGTTGCTGGCCGTTAGCGGCGTAGCGGACGATGTCCACTCCGACGAACCGTTCTGAGAGCTGAGGTGTGTCTCCGTCCTCTTGGACGATCCATTCAAGCTCCCATCCGTCGGGCAGCTCCAGCGCCTCAACGCTCTTGATGGTTTCCGGAAGATACTCGGCGGATGGGGCGTAGGAGGCTGTGATGATTGAGATCAGCGGCATTGTCTATTTCTCCCATGGTGTGAGGTGTGTTTCGAAGGACAGTTCGGTTCGGTCGGCAGGAAATACCGCGTCCGAGACTTCGACTACTCGCCCCTCCGTGTCGATCGAGATGCGACGCACTTCAAGAATGGGAACGCCCGCTTCCATGTCCCACTCTTCACGCTCTACCGTGGTCGGCATCCGGCTCGTTACCTCATCCACGATTTGGCGTAGCTCGATACCCAAAGTGAGTAGTTGATACTGCGTTCCGCCCGCCCATGGCTCATTTGCTGAATCTAGGTAGTCGGGATTTCCACCGATCAGCTCTGTGGGCAGATAGGAAACGCTCCAAGCGTTTCTTTGCCCTCCCTTACGGAGGCGCGTCTCGTAAGTGCGTTGAAGGATTTCGGTTCCGGTGCCGACGTTGAAAACCCTTGCCAGGTTCTCATTCGCTTCTATTACGTCGTAAGTGGCAGAATGTTCCAGTTCGGCGAACGCTATGTTTGTCTCCAGTTCAGCGGTTCCGATCTGGGAACGCTCCTCCTCTGACCGGATCGCAAGATCCTTCTCGATCTGGTGGCGAGTGGACGAGCGAACGATGCGCCTTGGTGGGACCCGCACGGCCAGAGGCTTGCCTCTGCCTCCGGAGACCAGTCCTTGATCCTTTAGTAGCCGGTGGGCCTCACGTGCGGCTCCCACGCTGCAACCCCAGTCCTCACAGAGTTTCTGGATCGTGGGTACCGGGTTGCCTGCGGTGAGTTCGCCACGCTCGATCCGGATCCGGATGTCATCCGCGATGGCGAGCGATACTGATCGTTTCGCCGGTGTGACCTGAGGCTTCATGCCTCCACGGTACACCCGTTTGCAGGTTTGCCAGCAAACTTCCCTCAACCCTCTTGCGCCGAGCCGACCCGAGGGTCTAGCGTCCTGTCCTGTTCGCCGGTTTGCCAGCAAACTGGCAAACCAGTCAAGTCGAGAGGATCGCGCATGCCTACCCAGCCGAAGAAGATTTGGCCCACCCTCGCGAGCGTCGTGCTCGTGGTCTTCGCCTTCAACAACCCCGAGAAGGCCGCCCAGTTCGTCAACCAGGCCGTCAGCGCCATCGAGCGGTTCGCCAATGCCCTCGGCTGACCGCCCCGTCCCTGGCCCGAACCGCAAGGAGCTTGCTGCAATGAGCCACTTCGCCCTGCCCACCTCGGCCCTCACGAGCACGGATCTACGCGGCGAGTCCATCGAGGGCGCACAGTGCCGCTTCGATCCTGAGCTGCACGATGGCCCGATCTTCACCGAGGAAACGGCGGATGACCGCGAGGCTCGTGAAGCGGTCGCCATCAGTGTCTGCGAGACCTGTCCGCTGCGGCTTAGGTGCTTGGAGTACGCGGTGGCGACGCTGCCTGAGTTCGGCATCTGGGCGGGCTTCACCGCTGAGGAGATCGCCGAGTTGGCTATCGACTTCGTGAGCGAGGTCGCCTGACCATGGCTCACGTTGCCGAGCCTGCGATCGTCGTTGACCTCGTGGGCACTGGATGCGGGACCGGCTACGTCGTGACCGGTCCTCACGCTGGCGCCGCCGTGGCCACGGGCCGAGAGGGCAGGCGCCACTACGCCGAGATCGACGCCGATCGTCACGTCACCGCCTATGGAAGCTCTACCGACGTGGCGGTACGTCGCGCCGCCGCCCAGCTCGGGATTACCGGAACCGCGCTGATCAGCGTGGACGCCACCGGCGCCGAACGCACGATTCCCCTGCCCGCCTGACCCTTCCGCGTGCTTCCCGAAAGGAGCCTTCCCATGGCGCTGAGCTGCATTGAAGCTCCCGCCGGCACTCCAATGCCGAGCCTGCCGTGACCGCCTTCACCGCATCGGGGCGGCCCCGTCTCCGCCAAGAAACCGGCCGCCCCGATGACTCCCAGTCCCTTCACAGCGACAGGAGCACCCTCATCATGACTGACAGCCTCGCTACGCCTCCGCCATCCTTCGGAAACCCCGCCCCGCCCCCCGACGCCCGAGGCCGCGCGCTGAGCGGTAACGAGTTCACCGCCGTTGCCGTGGTGGCCGCCTGCGTGGCGGTGCTGGGCCTGCTGGGGTTCGTCAACAGCTTCGCCGCCGTTGAGCAGGCCGCGCGGCCCTCGTTCGACTGGTTCGCCTGGACGGTCCCGCTCGGCATCGACCTCGGAATCGCCATCTTCGCCGCACTGGACATCGTCCTTGCTCGACTGGACATGCGGGTCCGGTGGCTGCGCCTGATCCCCTGGACCCTCACCGCCGCCACGGTGTATCTGAACGTCGCCGAGGAGACCACGGCGTTCGGCGCGGTCGCTCACGCGGTCCTGCCGTGCCTGTGGGTCCTGGCCGTCGAGATCGGGTCACACGTCGTCCGCATCCGCGCCGGGATCGAGGCCGGTACGCGCATGGACGGCATCCGTACCTCGCGATGGTTCCTGGCACCCTGGCCGACGCTGAAGCTGTGGCGCCGGATGGTGCTCTGGGAGATCCGCTCCTACCCCGAAGCGCTCGGCCGCGAGCGTGACCGCGTCCTGGCGCTGACCGACCTTCAGGACACCTACGGCCGCTGGGCCTGGCGCCGCAACGCTCCCCGACGCGTTCGCGCCCTGTACCGCCTCGGCGAACTCGCTCCCGCCGCTGGGACCGGCGGTCCCACGGCTGCCCCGGACCGTCCCACCATCGAAGCCGGGTCGTCCGCCGATACCCGTCCTGAGCGGTCCGAGACCGTCCGCAGGACCGCCCCGAAGACGGCACCCAAGACGGCGCGTGGACGGTCCGGCTCAACGTCCGGAACCCGGTCCCGGACCGGACGTGGCCGCAAGGCCCGGTCCGTCCCGGACGTGGACGACCTCATGCCGCTGGGGTGGCATATCGCCGCCAACCTGGCCGAGCAAGGCCAAGCGCTCACCCGTGACGCGCTGCGTGCCGAGTTGCGCAAGGCCGGAAGCGGCGCCGGTAACGAACGCGTCGGCGCCCTCCTGGCCCGACTGAAGACTGAAGCCCCCACCGACCCCATTGCTCAGACCAGCGGTCCTGAACTCGCGACGGTGAACGCGGCCAAGGGAGACGACGCCCGATGAGGATCAACGGCACTTCCGCCCCCTTGGCTGGCGTCGCGCAATGGCCCCTGCCGTCCGATGCAGCCGACCCCGACACGATCCCCGAGGCCGCTCTGCGCACCGAGGACGCCGCCGCGCCGGACATGCAAGACACCTCCTACGCGGTGACCCTCGATGAACCGGAGAAGGACACCTCCGACGCATCCGAACCCGCGTTGACAGGTACCGTCCTGCGCCCCGCGGGCGACGACACGATCACTGAGGGTGCGCGGCATCCGATCATCCCGCCCGTGTTCCGGGATCGGGTCACCTTCGAGGCCGCCGTCCGCAAGCTGGTCGGCCGGTGGCTGCACATCACCGGCTATCACGCCGTCCGGGCGCCCTGGTATGCGGTCAAGATGACCGGCTACGCCGCCCTCGGCGCGGCCAAGCTCGCCGGGCGACAAGTCCGTTGGTGGTGGCTTCTGGAACAGGAGCCGTTGCGTCAGGCCGCTGCGAGCAGAGGCGACGCGGACCTGTGGCTGAAGCTGCACCGCGAGGCCGCCAGGGTCCGTACCGGGCGCGGCCTGGCCGTGCTCGGCGAAGTAGTTTCGATCGGCGCCGGAGGCGTGTTGGCGGCCGGATCACCGTGGACGGTGGCGGGCGCGATAGCGGTGTCCGTGCCGCTGCTCGCTCGCTACGGCCGTCCGGCCGGCAAGAACATCGCAGGCCAAGCGGTCATCCCATCGCGGTACCGCGTCATCACCCATGACGTTGTCCTACGCGCCTACTACGCCGCTGGGCTGGGACATCCCGACAAGCCCCAACAGCAAGTGCAGTTCGCCGCGCCCGGCCTGTCCGCCGATGGCGACGGGTCCAAGGTCACCGTCGATCTCCCGTACGGCAAGGGCTTCAATGACGTCATCAAGGCCAAGGACGCGCTTGCCTCCGGTCTGGACGTGGCGATCTCGCAAGTGTTCGTCACCCGGGACGCCACCTC
The DNA here is from genome assembly GCF_004349215.1 of Actinomadura rubrisoli. Taxonomy (GTDB): domain Bacteria; phylum Actinomycetota; class Actinomycetes; order Streptosporangiales; family Streptosporangiaceae; genus Spirillospora; species Spirillospora rubrisoli. The sequence continues at coordinate 12,016 of NZ_SMKU01000219.1, forward strand.
ACACCGCCGTCACACGCTGTGGGTCGCTAACCGTGACCCGCTCGCCGTGCCGGTCGGTCGTACGCCGCTGCTGCGCTGCAAGCCCACCGACATCTGGGAGCCTGCTCCGGTCGGCCTGGACGAGCGAGGCCGCGCGGTGACGGTACCGCTGCTGTGGAACTCGACGATGGTCGGGGCGCAGCCTCGCCAGGGGAAGACGTTCTTCGCGCGCCTCCTGGCGCTGTACGCCGCGTTGGACCCCTACGTGCGGCTGTCGGTGTTCGACGCCTCCGGAAAGCCCGACTGGCGCAAGTTCGCGCTCGTGGCCCACCAGTTCTCCTCCGGCCTGGTGATGACCCGTGACGGTGACCCGGTCGAGATCCTCATCGAGGCTCTGCGGGAACTGAAGGCGGACGTCCAGGACCGCTACCAGCGACTCTCGGACCTGCCCACCGACGTGTGCCCCGAGGGCAAGCTCACGCGGGAGATCGCGCGTGATCCCAAGTACGGGATGCCCGTGCGAGGCGTGTTCCTGGACGAGTTCCAGGAGTACTACGACACCCCCGACGCCGAGGCCAACAAGGAGATCGCGTCCCTGCTGCTGTTCCTGGTCAAGACCGCTCCGGCCGCCGGAGTGTTCATGGTCGACGCCACACAGAAGCCGTCCGGCATCGGCGCTGGACAGGTCGCGACCTCGTTCAACTCCTTCCGCGACAACCACCAGACCCGTTTCAGCCTCCGTACCGGCTCGTGGCAGGTGTCGGATCTGGTGCTCGGCGCGGGCGCCTACGGCGAAGGGCTGGACTCCTCGCTGTTGCTGCCGTCCTACAAGGGCGTTGGCATCCTGCGGGGCGCTTCCGACGACACGCCAACGGTGCGCTCTCACCTGGCCGACGCCGAGGACGCCGAGAAGATCCTTCTGGCCGCACGCGACCTCCGCGAGCGTGCCGGAACGCTGTCCGGGCACGCGGCCGGAGACCGCACCGCTCGGCAGGTACGAGACGTGCTCGCCGACGCGTACGCGATGTTCCTTCCCGGCGAGTCGTTCTTGCCCTGGCAAGAGCTGGCCGCGCGGCTGGCCGACCAGCTTCCCGCTTCGTATGGCGACCTGACCGCCGAGGCCGTCTCGGCTCAGGTCCGCTCGTTCGGTGTACCGAGCGTGAACGGCAAGCGCGACGGCCAGGTGCTCAAGGGCGCCAAGTGCGACGCCATCACCGACGCACTGAGGGCCCGCACACCGTGACCCCGCCGCCCGGCCTCGGCCGCGTGCCGAGGCCGGGCGGACGGTAGCGGACACCTCACAGCGGTAGCGACCGCGCTACCGCCCCCGCTACCGCACTGATCAGCGCAAATACCCCCGAGTAGCGGGTAGCGCGCTCCCTTCCCGCTGCCCGCAGACCACGCCAGGAGGCACCATGACCCCCCTCGTCGCCGCTACCGCTACCCACACCGACGCTACGCCCGCCTTCCTCGCCATCGCCTTCCTGATTGCCGCCGCCTATGCCATCGCGTGCTGGCTGTGGCCCTTCCGTGCGTGCGCACGCTGTGACGGCGCTGGCAAGTTCCGTTCACCGTCTGGTCGCGCCTGGCGCTACTGCCGCCGCTGCGACGGCAAGGGTGCGCAACTGCGCCTCGGCCGCCGTCTCTGGAACGGCCTCAACAAGCGGTGAGCGCTGACCCGCCCCGTGTCTCGCTTCGTTCTCCCCGAGAGGAACCCGCCTTGACCACGCCCCGCCTGCACGTCATCCAAGGCGACGACCCGCACGGCCCGGCCGCCGAACTGGCCGAGTTTGTCCGGCCGCTGCCTCACAACATCGAGGCCGAGCAACACACTCTCGGCGCGGTGATGCTGGCCCCCACCATGCTGCCCGAGGTGCGCGCCCTGCTGGACGGCAGCGAGTTCTACCGTCCCGCTCATGGCGTGATCTGGGGCACCATCGTGGACTTGGCCGATCGTGGCGCCCCGTTCGAACCGGTCGCTGTGGCCGCCGCCATCAACCCGCGCGACCTGGCCACGATAGGAGGAGCGCCCTACCTGCACACCCTGATCAGCCAGGTTCCCAGCGCAACGAGCGCCACTTACTACGCCAATTTGGTGCGGGACCTGGCCTACGCTCGCCACGTCGTGTCCACCGGTACACGGTTGATGCAGCTCGGCTACACCGCCACCGGAGACACCGACCTACGCGGCGCGGTCGCCGCTGAGTTGGCCACCGTGAACGCCACACAAGGTCAAAGCTGGGCTGATCCCACGCCACTCTCGGCCGCCACCGAACTACCGCCCTTTCCGGTGTGGACGTTCCCGGACTGGCTCGGCGAGTACGCGGCCGGACTCGCCGAAGTCACCCAAACCCCGCCCGACCTGGCCGGTTCGCTTGCCCTTGCCGTGCTCGGCGTCGCCGCCGGCGGCAAGGTGTGGGTCCGCGCCACCACATGGACCGAGCCCACCAACCTGTACACGCTCGTGGTGCTGCCTCCGGGCAACCGCAAGTCCGAGGTCTACAAGCACATGACCGCCCCCATTAAGGCCGCTGAGGCCGTCTTGGTGGAGCAGGCCAAACCCCGCATCGCTGAGGCGATCGTCGCGCGCAAGGTCGCCGAGTCCAACGTGGAGAAGACCGAGAAAGCCGCCACTGCTGCCCAAGACCCCACACAGCGCGCGGTGGCGATGGATGAGGCCACCTCGGCGCGCCTGGACCTGGAAGAGACTCCTATCCCGGCCGAGCCGTGCCTTTTCTCTGATGACGCCACTGTTGAGGTGCTCACGACTCGGGTTGCCGAGCAGGGCGGACGTTTTGCGATCCTGTCGCCAGAGGGCGAGATCTTTTCTATCGCCGCTGGCCGCTACTCCGGCGCCCCTAACCTGGCCGTTCTCAAGTCCGGTCACGCGGGCGAAGAGATGCGCATCGACCGTATGGGACGCGCGTCCGAGCGCATCGCCGCCGCCACCATCACGTTGGGCATTTGCACCCAACCCGGAGTCCTAACCCGCCTCGGCGAAACCCCCCAGTTCGGCGAACAAGGTCTACTCGGCCGCCTGCTCTACTCAGTGCCCGCGTCGCTGCTGGGCTTTCGCAACGAACAACCGGACCCGATACCCGAGCACGTCCGCGACACCTACAACGCCAACGTCCAGGCCCTGATCCTGTCCCTGGCCGCCCTCAACGAGCCCGCCACCCTGCACTTCGCCCCCGACGCTCAAGCCGCCATTCTTGACCTGGCCCGCGAGACCGAACCGCGCCTACGCCCTGGTACCGGCGACCTAGCCCACATGACCGACTGGGCAGGCAAATACGTCGGCGCTGTCGTCCGTATCGCCGCCCTGCTGCACCTCGCCGATCACTACCGCGACGGATGGGACCGCCCCATCACTCTGACCACCTTCACTAACGCCCGACTCATCGGCGAGTACTTCACCTCCCACGCCCGAGCCGCCTATGACGCCATCGGCGCCGATCCGGCCGTCAGCGACGCCCGTGCCGTTGCGGACTGGATCGAGCGGACCAGTACAACTCGGTTCACCACACGAGACCTCATGCGCAGTGGCCTCAAGAGCCGTTTCAAGAAGGCCGCCGACACCGAGCCCGCATTGCGCGTACTGGAAACCCACGGCTGGATTCGGCGCCTCCCCGCACCGCCCAACCCC
>NZ_SMKU01000021.1 GCF_004349215.1 Actinomadura rubrisoli
GCTTGGAAATGGTCGAGGACGGGGTCCATGTGGGGGGAGTGGAAGGCGTGGCTGACCTTGAGGTTCTTGGTCTTGCGGCCGAGTTGCCTCCAGTGTTCGGCGATCGGTTGAACGGCGTCGGGGTCGCCTGCGATGACGATGGTGGTGGGCCCGTTGATGGCGGCGATGGAGACGCGGTCATCCAGCATGGGCAGGATCTCGTCCTCGGTCGCCTGAATCGCGGTCATGGCGCCGCCGGACGGTGCTGATTGCATGAGCTGGGCGCGTGCGGCGACCAGGGTGCAGGCGTCGTCGAGGGAGAGGACTTCGGCGCAGTGGGCGGCGGCGATTTCGCCGATGGAGTGCCCGGTGAGGTGGGTGGGGGTCAGTCCCCAGGAGGTGTAGAGCCGGTAGAGCGCGACTTCCAGGGCGAACAATGCCGGTTGGGTATGCAGCGTCTGGTCGAGAGTCCCGTCTTCGTCGGTGAAGATGATGTCTCGCAGCGACGGGTCGAAGTGCGTCAGGATCTCGTCGAAGGCGTCGGCGAACACCGGATACGCGGCATGCAGCTCGCGCCCCATTCCGGCCCGCTGCGACCCCTGACCGGTGAACAGGAACGCCAGCCCGCCGCCCGCGCTCCCCGCGACCACTCCGGGATGCGCCTCACCGGCCCCCAGCGCCGCCAGCCCCGCCAGCAGTTCCTCCCGTCCGGTCCCCACGATCGCGGCCCGGTGATCGAACAGGACCCGGGACCGGGTCAGCGTGTGCGCCACGTCCCCGGCCGCGAGGCCCGGATCGTCCGCCACGCGCCGGTGCAGCCGCCGCGCCTGCTCGGCCACGGCCTCCGGCGACCGCGCCGACAGCGCCCACACCTCCGGCCCCGGCGAGTCGGCCAGAGGCACCGGCATCGGCACCGGCACCGGCACCGTCTCGGGCTCCGGTTCCGCCTCCTCCAGGACCACGTGCGCGTTCGTTCCGCTGATCCCGAACGACGACACCGCCGCCCGGCGCGGGCCGTCGCCGCGCTCCCACTCCTGGGCCCGCGTCAGCAGCTCGACCGCGCCCGCCTCCCAGTCGACGTGCGGTGTCGGCTCGTCCGCGTGCAGCGTCCGGGGCAGGATCCCGTGCCGCATCGCCATCACCATCTTGATGATCCCGGCGACCCCGGCCGCCGCCTGGGCGTGCCCGATGTTCGACTTCAGCGACCCGAGCCACAGCGGGCGCCCCTCCGGCCGCTGCTTGCCGTAGGTGGCCAGCAGCGCCTGCGCCTCGATCGGGTCGCCGAGCGTCGTGCCCGTCCCGTGCGCCTCGACCGCGTCCACGTCGGACGGGGCCAGCCCGGCGTCGGCGAGCGCCTGACCGATCATCCGCTGCTGCGAAGGGCCGTTCGGCGCGGTCAGCCCATTGCTCGCGCCGTCCTGGTTGATCGCGCTGCCCCGCACGACGGCCAGCACCCGGTGCCCGTTGCGCCGCGCGTCCGACAGCCGTTCCAGCAGGAGGAGCCCGGCGCCCTCGCTCCAGCCCGCGCCGTCGGCGCCCGCGCCGAACGACTTGCACCGGCCGTCGGGGGCCAGCCCGCGCTGCCTGCTGAACTCGACGAACGGCGCGGGCGTCGCCATGACCGTCACCCCGCCCGCGAGCGCCAGCGCGCACTCGCCCCGCCGCAGCGCCTGCGCCGCCAGATGCAGCGCGACCAGCGACGACGAGCAGGCGGTGTCGACCGTCACGGCGGGGCCCTCGAACCCGAAGGTGTAGCTGACCCGGCCGGACGCGACGCTCCCCGCGCTCCCGTTGCCCAGGTACGCCTCGAACCCCTCCGGTGCGTCCCGCAGCCGCCACCGGTAGTCGTTGTACATGACGCCCGCGAACACCCCGGTGCTGCTGCCGCGCAGGGACGTCATGCCGATCCCCGCCCGCTCGACCGCCTCCCAGGCGGTCTCCAGCAGCAGCCGCTGCTGCGGGTCGGTCGCGAGGGCCTCGCGCGGCGAGATCCCGAAGAACTCGGCGTCGAAGTCGGCCGCGTCGTGCAGGAACCCGCCCTCCCGCGCGTAGGAGTGGCCCTCGTTGTCGGGATCCGGGTCGTAGAGTGCCGCCAGGTCCCAGCCGCGGTCGTCCGGGAACGGCGTGATCGCGTCCCGTCCCGCAGCGACGAGGTCCCACAGCTCTTCCGGCGACCGCACGCCGCCGGGGAACCGGCAGCCCATCCCGATGATGGCGATCGGCTCGTCCGCGACCGCCGCGGCCCGCGCGGGCCCGGCCTCCACCGGCTCGCCGGTGACCAGGTCGACCAGCCGCGCGGCGAGCGCCTTGAGCGTCGGGTAGTCGAACAGCAGCGTCGACGGCAGCCGCAGCCCGGTGGCGGCGGCGAGCCGGTTGCGCAGCTCGACGGCCGTCAGCGAGTCCAGCCCCAGCTCGCGGAACGCCCGCTCGGGGTCGACGGTCGCGGTGCCGGCGTGTCCGAGCACCAGCGCGACCTGCATCCTGACCAGGTCGAGGACGGCCTCGTCGCGGTGCTCGGCGGGCATCCGGGCGATCCGCCCGGCCCAGCCCTCGCTTCCGGCCGCGGCGACCGCCCGCCGCACCGGGGCCCGCACCAGCCCGCGCAGCAGCGGCGGCGGCGAGTTCCGGACGGCGGCGAGGTCCAGCCGGGCGGGCAGCACCAGCGCCCGGTCCGACATGAGCGCCGCGTCCAGCAGCGCCAGCCCCTCGCCGGTGGCGAGCGGGAGCACCCCGCCGCGCCGCAGCCGCGCGTGGTCGGCCGCGTCCAGGTCGGAGGTCATCCCGCTGCCCTCGGCCCATAGCCCCCAGGCCAGCGACACCGCGGGCAGCCCGTGTGCGCGGCGGTGCGCGGCCAGCCCGTCCAGGAAGGCGTTGGCGGCCGCGTAGTTGCCCTGCCCGGCGTTGCCGAGCACCCCGGCGACGGAGGAGAACAGCACGAAGTGCGCGAGGTCCCCGGCCAGCTCGTGCAGGTGCCAGGCGGCGTCGGCCTTCGGCCGCAGCACCGCCTCGACCTGCGCGGGCGTCAGGCCCTCGATGGTGGCGTCGGCGAGCACTCCGGCCGCGTGGAACACCGCCGAGACGGTCCGCCGGGCGAGCAGCGCGGCGACCTCGTCCCGGTCGGCGACGTCGCAGGCGACGATCTCCGCGTCGGCGCCGAGCGCGGCGAGCTCCTCCCGCAGGCCGGAGGCGCCGGGCGCGTCCGGCCCGCGCCTGCTGGTCAGCAGCAGGCGCCGCACGCCGTGGACGGTCGCCAGGTGCCGGGCCAGCAGCCGGCCGAGCGTCCCGGTGCCGCCCGTGACCAGCACGAGGCCGTCCGGGTCGAACTCCGCGCGGTCCGCTGCGGGCTCCCGCCGCAGGCGCGGGACCAGCGCCTTGCCGTCGCGGACGGCGAGCTGGGGTTCCCCGGTGGCCAGGGCGGCGGCCAGCGTCCGCGGATCGTCGTCGTCGAGGTCGAGCAGCGTCAGCCGGTCCGGGTGCTCGGTCTGCGCGGTGCGCAGCAGCCCCCACACGGCGGCGTTGCGCAGGTCGGTGACGTCCGCGCCGGGCAGGGCGGCGACGGCCCCCCGGGTGACGGCCACCAGCCGCGTCCCCCGCTCGTCGGCCAGCCAGGCGCGCAGCCGGGCCAGGACGTCCTGGACGGCGTCCCGGGCGGCGGACGGCAGGTCCGCGGTGCCGGTCCCGGGGGCCAGCGGGAGGATCAGCGTCTCGGCGGCGTCGTCCGCCGCGAAGTCGCCGGGCCCCCCGCCCAGGACCGTCCAGCCGCCGGGCTCCGCGTCGGGCAGCGGGACCGGGGTCCACTCCACGGTGTGCAGGTCGGTGGCGGCGGTCACGGCCGCGGGGACGGCGCGCAGCGTCAGCTCCGCCACGGACGCGACCGGCATCCCGGTCCCGTCGGCGACGTCGAGCGCGTAGCCGCCCCGCCCCGTCGCGGTCAGCGCGATCCGCAGCTCGGTCGCGCCCGTCGCCAGCAGCCGCACGCCCGACCACGAGAACGGCAGCGCCGTCTCGGTGGAGCCGTCCCGCAGCGGGGCCAGCACGGCGGGGTGCAGCGCGGCGTCGAGCAGCGCGGGGTGCAGCCGGTAGCCGGCCGGGTCGGCTCCGTCGGGCAGGGCCGCCTCGGCGAACAGGTCGGCGCCGCGCCGCCACAGCGCCCGCAGCCCCTGGAACACCGGGCCGTAGCCGTAGCCGTGGTCGGCCAGCAGCTCGTAGGCGTCGTCCAGGCCGACCGCGACCGCGCCCGGCGGCGGCCAGGCCGTCAGCTCCGCCGCGCCGGGCCCCGGCGCCGACGCGCTGAGGGAGCCGGTGGCGTGCCGCGTCCACGGGGCGTCGGGGCCGGGACGGGAGTGGAAGGCCAGCGGCCGCGCGGACTCGCCGGGGGAGACCTCGATCTGGACGTCGGCCGCGCCGCCCGCCGGGATCGCCAGCGGAACCTCCAGGACCAGGTCGTCGAGCAGGTCGAGGCCGGCGTGGTCGCCCGCCAGGAGCGCCAGTTCCACGAACGCGGTGGCCGGCAGCAGCGGGGTGCCCGCCACCGCGTGGTCGGCCAGCCACGGGTGGGTGCGGTGGGACAGCCGCCCGGTGAGCAGCACCGTGCCGTCCTCGGCGGTGGTGAGGGAGGCGCCCACCAGCGGATGCGGGACGGGCGTCAGCCCCAGCCCGGCCGGGTCCGAGCGGTCCGCCGGGGCGTCGAGCCAGTAGCGCTGCCGGTCGAAGGGGTAGGTCGGCGCGTCGGCGGACGGCGGCGGGAGGGCGGGCAGCCGCCAGTCGACCTCGATCCCCGCGGCGAACGCCTCGGCGAGCGCCAGCGGGAACCGGTCGCCCCGGTCGCGGCGCAGCGTGCCGAACACGGCGGCGGGCAGGTCCTCCAAGGTCTGCTGGACGCCGATGGTCAGCACCGGATGCGGGCTGCTCTCGACGTAGAAGCGGTGGCCCTCGGCGTGCAGCAGCTCGACGGTCTCGTGCAGCCGCACCGGCTGCCGCAGGTTCGTGTACCAGTACTCGCCGGTCAGCTCGGTGGTGTCGAGCCGGGCGGCGGCCACGGTGGAGTAGAAGTCCACCTCGGACGGGCGGGGCGCGATGCCGGCGAGCGCGGAGAGCAGGTCGTCGCGCAGCGGCTCGACGTGCGGGCAGTGCGAGGCGTAGTCGACGGGCACGCGCCGCGCCCGGATGTCGCGTGCCGTGAACTCCGCGATCAGCGCGTCGATCGCCTCGGGCGTGCCGGACACGGTCGTGGAGGCCGTCCCGTTCACCGCCGCGACGTGCACGTCCGGCCCGAGCCGCCCGTCCAGCTCGGCGGCGGGAAGCGGGACCGACGCCATCGCGCCCGTCCCGGCGAGCCGGATCAGCGCCTGGGCGCGCAGGATCACGACCTTCGCGGCGTCCTCCAGGCCGAGGGCCCCGGCGCAGTAGGCGGCGGCGATCTCGCCCTGGGAGTGGCCGACCACGGCGTCCGGCAGGACCCCGTGGTGCCGCCACATCTCGGCGAGCCCGGTCATGACCGCGAACAGCACCGGCTGGATCACCTCGACGCGCTCCAGCGCCTCAGGGTCGGGGTCGGCGAGCAGCCCTACCAGATCCCAGTCCGTCCACGCCGCGAACGCCTCGGCGCACGCCCCGATGTGGGCGGCGAACACCGGATCGCGCTCCAGCAGGTACCGCCCCATCTCCGGCCACTGCGACCCCTGCCCGGGGAACACGAAGACGGTCTTGCCGGTGCGCGCGGCCCCGGTCACCAGGTCGCCGTGCGGCTCGCCCTGGGCCAGCGCCCGCACCGCGTCCGAGGTCAGCGCGACCGCCCGGTGCGGCAGCCGCGCCCGGCCGAGCAGCGTCCGCGCGACCTCGCTCCCGGCCCCTTCGGGGAAGGCGTCGAGCAGCCGTCCCGCCATGGCGGGCAGCGCCCCTTCGGTCCGCGCCGACAGCACCACAGGGACCGGCCCGTGCTGCGGGCCGTCTTCCGACCTGTCCTGCGGCGGCGCCGCGGCGGGCGCGGGCGGCTCTTCGAGGATCAGGTGCGCGTTGGTGCCGCTGATCCCGAAGGACGACACGGCGGCGCGGCGAGGCCGCTCCGCGCCGCTCCAGTCGCGCTCCTCGGTCAGCAGCGCGAGGCGTCCCGACGACCAGTCGATGTGCGGGCTGGGCGTCTCGGCGTGCAGGGTGCGCGGAAGCACGCCGTGCCGCAGCGCCATCACCATCTTGATGACGCCGCCGACCCCCGCCGCCGCCTGGGCGTGGCCGAGGTTCGACTTCAGCGAGCCCAGCCACAGCGGACGCTCCGCCGGACGGTCGCCGTAGGCCGCGATCAGCGCCCCCGCCTCGATCGGGTCGCCCAGCGCCGTGCCGGTCCCGTGCGCCTCGACCGCGTCGACGTCGGCGGGCGACAGCCGCGCGCCCGCGAGCGCCTGCCGGATCACCCGCTCCTGGGACGGCCCGTTGGGCGCGGTCAGCCCGTTGCTCGCGCCGTCCTGGTTCACCGCCGAGCCGCGGATCACCGCCAGCACCCGGTGGCCGTTCGCGACCGCGTCCGACAGCCGCTCCAGCAGCACCAGGCCCGCGCCCTCGGCCCAGCCGGTGCCGTCCGCCCCCGCCCCGAACGCCTTGCAGCGGCCGTCGGGCGACAGCCCGCGCTGGCGGGCGAACTCCACGAACATGCCGGGCGACGCCATCACGGCCGCGCCGCCCGCCAGCGCCAGCCCGCACTCGCCCTGGCGCAGCGCCTGCGCCGCCAGGTGCATCGCCACCAGCGACGACGAGCAGGCCGTGTCGACGGTCACCGCCGGGCCCTCGAAGCCGTAGGTGTAGGAGATCCGGCCGGACGCCACGCTGACCGTGCTGCCCGTCAGCAGGTAGCCGTCCAGCCCGTCGGCGGCCTCGTGCAGCCGCGGCCCGTACTCCGGGGCCATCGCGCCGACGAACACCCCTACCGGGCCCGCGGCGCGGTAGGGGTCGAGCCCGGCGTGCTCGAACGCCTCCCACGAGGTCTCCAGCAGCAGCCGCTGCTGCGGATCCATCGCGGTGGCCTCGCGCGGGGAGATCCCGAAGAAGCCGGGGTCGAACCGGGTCGCGTCGCCGAGGAAGCCGCCGCTGCGGGTGTAGGTGTGACCGCCGCGCGCCGGGTCGGGGTCGTAGAGGCCGGCGAGGTCCCAGCCCCGGTCCTCGGGGAACCCGGTGATCGCGTCCCGGCCCTCGGCGACCAGCCGCCACAGGTCCTCCGGCGAGGCGACCCCGCCCGGGTAGCGGCAGGCCATCCCGACCACCGCGATCGGCTCGTCGTGCGCCACGGCCGCGACCACCCGCTCCACGGCGGGCCCGCCGCCGAGCGCCGAGCGCAGGTGCCGGACGAGCGCGTCCGGGGTCGGGTGGTCGAACAGCAGCCCGGGCGGCAGGTCGAGCCCGGTGGCCGCGCTCAGCCGGTCCCGCAGCTCGACCGTCAGCGCCGAGTCGAACCCCAGGTCCTTGAACGTCATGCCCTGGTCGACGGCCTCGGCCGTCACGTGGCCGAGCGTGACCGCCGCGTTCACCCGGACGAGGTCGTGCAGCGCGTTCTCCAGCTCGCGCGGCTGGAGACCGTCCCACGGCGAGGCCGCGCCGGACTCGTCCGCAGGCTCGTCCGCGGGCGCGTCCGGCTCCTCCGCGGGGTCGCTCGCGCGCGGAGGCGCCTCCGGCGCGTCCTCGGGGCGGGCGGTCGTGCCGTCGAGCCAGTGGCGGCGGCGCTGGAAGGCGTAGGTGGGCAGCGGAACGCGGGTGCCCTCCAGCCGCCAGTCCACCGGCAGGCCCCGGACGTGCGCCTCGGCCAGCGCGACCGGCATCCGGTCGCCGGCATCGCGGCGGAGGGTGCCGAGCACCGCGACGGGACGTCCCTCCAAGGTCTGCTGGATGCCCAGCGCCAGCAGCGGGTGCGGGCTCGCCTCGACGAAGAAGGCGTGCCCGTCCTCGTGCAGCAGCTCGACGGTCTCCTGCAACCGGATCGGCCGGCGCAGGTTGCCGTACCAGTACTCGCCGGTCAGCTCGGCGGTGTCGAGCCGGGCGGCGGTGACGGTGGAGTAGAAGGCCACCTCGGACGGCCGGGGCGCGATGCCGTCGAGGACGGCGAGCAGGTCGTCGTGCAGCGGCTCGATGTGCGGGCTGTGCGAGGCGTAGTCGATGGGGACCCGCCGCGCCCGCACCCCCCGCGCCTGGAGCTCGTCCAGCAGCGCCTCGATCGGGCCGGTGTCGCCGGACAGCACCGTCGAGGACGGCCCGTTGACGGCCGCGAGGTGCATCCCGGGCCCGATCAGCTTCCGCGCCTCGTCCACGGGCAGCGGCAGCGACATCATCGCCCCGGTCCCCGCGAGCCCGCGCACCGCCCGGCCGCGCAGCACGACGATCCGGGCGGCGTCGTCCAGGCTCAGCGCGCCAGCGCAGTACGCGGCGGCGATCTCGCCCTGGGAGTGCCCGACCACCGCGTCCGGCGCGATCCCGTGGTGCCGCCACAGCTCCGCCAGCCCGGTCATGACGGCGAACAGCAGGGGCTGCACCACGTCGTCCCGCCCGAGCATCGCCGGGTCGGCCTCGCGCAGCGCCGCGACCGGGTCCTGGTCCACCAGCGGGCCGAACGCGTCCGCGCAGGCCCGCAGATGCGCGGCGAACACCGGCTCGTGCTCCAGCAGATGCCGGCCCATCCCCGCCCACTGCGACCCCTGCCCGGGGAACACGAAGACGCGCTTGCCCTCGATCACGCTCCCGGTGACCAGCCCCGGATGCGGCTTCCCGTCCGCGAGGGCCTTCAACGCCCCCGCCTGGTCGTCCCCGGCCAGCACGACGCCGCGCCGCTCCAGCGCCGACCGCCCCTTGGCCAGGGTGTACGCCACGTCGCCCGCGTCCAGCCCGGGACGCTGCGCCAGGTGTCGCCGCAGGTTGCGGGCCTGCGCCCGTAGCGCCGCCTCCGTCCGTCCCGACACAGGCCAGGGCGCGTCGGACGCGCCGGACGCGCCGTTCCGCTCCCGGACGGCGGCGGGCGGCGGCTCCTCGACGATCAGATGGCAGTTGGTGCCGCCCATCCCGAACGAGGAGACGCCCGCGAGGAGACGGCCCGGCCGCCACGGCGTCGCGGCGGTCTGGACCGACAGGTTCCAGCCCGCGAAGTCGATGTCGGGGTTGGGGGTCGCGAAGTTGAGGCTGGGCGGCAGCTCGCGGCGGCTGATCGCCAGCGCCGTCTTGAGGAGGCCGACGACGCCCGCCGCGCCCTCCAGGTGGCCGACGTTGGTCTTGGCCGAGCCGACCAGCAGCGGGGCGGCCCGGTCCGGCCCGTAGACCGCGCCCAGCGCGGCCGCCTCGATCGGGTCGCCGACGCGGGTCCCGGTGCCGTGCAGCTCGACGTACTGGACCTCGCGCGGCTCGACCCCGGCCCGCTCGCAGGCCCGGCGCAGGACGTCCGCCTGGGCGGCGGCGCTGGGCGTGGTCAGCCCGCCGGTCGCGCCGTCGTTGTTGACCGCGCCGCCGCGGATCACGCAGTAGACGTGGTCGCCGTCGGCCAGCGCCCGGCCCAGCGGCTTCAGCACGACCGCCCCGCCGCCCTCACCGCGCACGTAGCCGTTGGCGCGGGCGTCGAAGGTGTAGGCGACCCCGTCCGGCGACAGCCCGCCGAACCGGGTGAGGCCGACGGTGCTGTCCGGCGCGAGGATCAGGTTCACCCCTCCGGCGATCGCCAGGTCCGACTCGCCGTCCCGCAGGCTCTCGCAGGCCAGTTGCACCGCGACCAGCGCGGACGACTGCGCGGCGTCGACCGTCAGGCTCGGGCCGCGCAGCCCCAGCGTGTAGGAGACCCGGTTGGCGATGATCCCCCGGCTCAGCCCGGTCACGGTGTGCGCGGTGGCCGCCTCGGGGCCCTGCCGGACGGCCAGCGTCGCGTAGTCGGACGCGATGGCCCCGACGAAGACCCCGGTCCTGCCGCCGCGCAGCGCCGACGCCGCGATCCCCGCGTCCTCCAGGCACTCCCAGGCCAGCTCCAGCATCAGCCGCTGCTGGGGGTCCATCCGCGCCGCCTCGCGCGGCGCGATCCCGAAGAACCCCGCGTCGAAGGCGTCCACCCGGTCGAGGAACCCGCCCTGCGCGGGACCCCCGGGCAGCGGTCCCGCCCAGCGGTCCGTGGGGAGGTCCCCGATGCCGCTGCCGCCCCGGCGCAGCAGTTCCCAGAACGCACGGGGGTCAGGGGCCTGCGGGAGGCGGCAGGACAGTCCGACGACGGCGACGGCCTCTACGGGCATGGATTCCGGCATGCCCCCAGCATTCGCCGCCCGCCTAAGCGGCCCCTTGCCGACCGCTAAAGCGGGAACTAGGCCGGGAAAAGGACGGACGACAGGCTGACGAGGAACTCGGCCGGCCGCTCGTGCGGGAAGAAGTGCCCGCCCGGCAGCACGTGGACCCGGCTGCCCGCCGAGGTGTGCTGCGACCAGCCCTCGCCGGCCGAAGGCGGCATCAGCGGGTCGTCCGCGCCCGCGAAGACCTCGATCGGGACGGGCAGCCGCCAGTCCGGCGGCGGCACGCGGTGGCTCTCGCAGACGCGCAGGTCGTCGCGGATCTGGGCGAGGGCGGGCCGCATCCAGGCGGGGTAGCGCAGGATCGTCTCCGACATCCCGCCGACCGACACCAGGAACCGCGCCAGCTCCTCGTCCGGCAGCTCCAGCGCCCAGGAGATCGGCGCGGGCCTGTGCGGCGGCGGGTACCCGCCGACCACCAGCCGGTAGGGCGGGACGGCCCCGCGCGCCACCCGGCGGGAGGCCAGCCGGTAGGCGACGATCGCCCCCATGCTGTGCCCGAGGAACGCGTGCGGCGTCTCCTCCAGGTACGGCGCGAGCTCGCGGTCCAGCTCCTCGACCAGCGCCCCGATCTCGGTGAACCGGGGCTCGGCGGCCCGCCGCTCCCGTCCGGGCAGCTGGACGGGCGCCACGCTCACCTTCGGCCCCAGCGCCCGCTGCAACCCGCTGAACGACGACGCCGACCCGCCGGCGTGGTGGAAGCAGAACAGCCTCGTCCCGGCGGACTCCTCCAGCGTGTAGGGCAGGTAGGCGGTCGCGGCGGCGGGCCGGGCCGGGCTCGGTGCGGCCCTCATGGCAGCAGGGCGGTGAAGGAGGCGGCGAGGCCGGCGTGGGCGAGCATCGTGCCGTGGTCGACGTCGATCCCGATCTCCTCGGCGACGGTGACCTCGCCGCCCAGGCCCGAGGCGCGCATCGCGTTGAGGCCGCTGAGCGGGCTGGCGGAGCTGAAGGCGATGGCCTTGCGCCACTCCGGCAGCGGGTCGATCCGGCCGGCGGCGGCGAGGTAGCCCAGGAAGGACTCGAAGACCTCGAACAGCTCCTCGCGGCGGGCCTCGTCCAGCCCGGCCTTGGTCAGCGCGGGCTCGCCCGTCTCGCGGGCCAGGGCGATGAGGGCGTCCTTGAGGGCGCCGACCTCGGGGTCGCGGTCGTGCAGGCGCTGCCCCGCGGCGCGGGCCTCGGCGATCTCGTCGGCGGACAGCACCGCCGACATGAAGCCCATCACCTTGTGGTACTGCCACATCAGGGTCTGCGCGGTCGACAGCTCCGGGTCGAACAGGATCAGCCGGGGCTCGGTGTCCTGGACGGCGCGGATCCGCTCGGCCAGCGCCGCCGCGTAGACCGCGCCCGCGCAGAACCCGGTGAGCGCCCGGACGGGCCGCCGCCCGGCCTCGATCGGGGCTGCCCAGTGCTCGATGTAGTCGTCCGGGCCGAGCGTCCCGCCGGGCGGCGGGACGCTCTCCCAGACCGTGTGGCCGGGCCCCATGTGGGCGACCAGATCTGAAAAGCGCGCCTCCGGCCGTCCGGTGGTGTCGAAATCGACGGCCAGGATAATTCCCGCCGAATTCTCGGACTCCGCCAATGTCTTCCATGCCGCTGAAATGCTCACTCGTCACTCCCGGGAGTCGGGTCGACCGATCTTCCGTAAAAGCGTAAAGCGCGGCCCGGCGCGCGAGGCACCCCTATCGGACGCCTTAGGGGGTGTGCGCGACGCTTAGGGGTAGGCGTGTTTTCCGCGCGCTCGTATCGTCCGCAGGAGCATGTGCGTCTTGTATCTGGAGGGAGGAACCCAATGGAGAGCCCCACGAAGACGATCACCCGCTCCACTGGTGATCTTTCGGTTGCCACGCGTAAAGAAGTGTCGCTCTGGCTGCTGGAAAGGCTGGTCCCGGAAAGCGCCTCGAACAATCTCGTCCTGGCGTTCCAGGCCGAGGGCGTCCTGGACTCCGGCGCGCTCAGCGACGCCCTGGCGGTCCTGCTGCGCCGCCACGAGGTCCTGCGCACGGTCTACTTCGCCACCGGCGCCGAGCTGGTCAAGGGCGTCGTCCCGCCGGACGGCTTCCGGATCGAGGTGGAGGACTTCCCCGACTTCGCCCCGCCCGCCGCGGAGATCGGGACGGCGCTGCGCCCGTTCGTCACCCGCCCCTTCGTCTTCGACGGCCGCCCGCTCGTCCGCGCCGGGCTGTTCCACCACCCCGGCGGCGACGTGCTCTGCCTGACCTTCCACCACCTGGTCTACGACATCATCTCCGGGACCCTCCTGCTGGAGGAGTTCGTCGCCGCCTACGACGCCTGCGCGGCGGGCGAGCCCGTCCCCGCCCACCTGCTGGAGACCGTCCCGGCCTTCCACGAGCCCGACCCGCCCGAGGAGAGCCTGGCGTTCTGGCGCGAGCGGCTCGGCGACTTCGACCCGGGCACCCACGACCTGTGGTGCGGCGCCCCCGAGGGGACCGGCCCGGCCACGCTGCGCGGCGACCAGGTCGGGCACGAGCTGTCGGAGGACGCCGTGCGGGCCGTCCAGCGGCTGCGGCGGGAGGTGCGCGCGCCGGAGTCGGTCGTCCTGCTCGCCGCGTTCGACCTGCTGCTCGCCGCGCACGGCGCGGGACCCGACATCACCGTCGGCTCGCCGGTGAGCGTCCGGCCGAAGGACGCGCCGCGCATCGTCGGCCACCACACCAACGTGCTGCCGGTGCGGGTGCTCGTCGACCCGGCCGAGGGGTTCGGGGCGCTGGCCAGGCGCGCCCGCGACGCCTACTTCGCCGCGCTCGGCCACGCCGGGGTGACCGTCGACAGCATCTCCGAGCTGGTCCCGCGCGCCGACTCCAGCTGGCGCAACCGCCTGTGCCGCCACCTGTTCAACTACTTCCCCGAGCTGGAGCTGGGGGAGTTCGCCCTTGACGGGACGCCCGCCCGCCCGGTCGTGGTGGAGAACGGCTACAGCAAGTTCGACCTGGAGTTCTTCGTGGCGTCCTCGCCCGGCCGGCTGTGGATCAACGCCAGGTACGGCCTGGACGCGCTGGCCGAGGACGACGTCCGGGCGCTGCTGCTCCGCTACGACGCCCTGCTGGTGGCCGTCGCGGACGACGTGGACCGGCCGACCGGCGAGCTGCTCGCCTGGAGCGAGGAGGACCGCGCCGTCATCGAGGCGGCCAACGCCACCGCGCGCCGCCACGACCCCGCCGACGTCCCGAGCGCGGTGTACGGCCACGCCCGCGCCACCCCGGACGCGGTCGCCGTCCAGCACGAGGACCGCCTGGTCACCTACCGGCGGTTGTGGGACTCGGCGGTCGCCGCCCGTGACACGCTGCGCGCCACGGGCGTCGGCCCCGGGGACACCGTCGCCATCGCCGCCTCGCGCGGCCCCGAGCTGGTCGCCTCGGTGCTCGGCACCTGGCTGGCCGGCGCCGCCTACCTGCCCATCGACCCCGAGCACCCCGCCCGGCGCGTCGCCTACCTGCTGGCCGACTCCGGCGCCGGCGTCGTCCTCACCGACCGCGACCCGGCGGCGTTCACCGCCCCCGGGGTCGCCGTGCTGCCCCTGCCGCCGCTCACCGACGGCCCGCCCGAGGACGGCCCGCCCGCAGGCGCCGAGGTTGCCGTCGACCCCGGGCACCCCGCCTACCTGATCTACACCTCGGGCTCCACCGGACGGCCCAAGGGCGCGACGATCCCGCACCGCGCGATCTCCAACATCGCCGCCGACTACACCGAGCGCCTGCGCGCCACCCCCCAGGACGCCACCCTCTGGATGACGACGTTCGCCTTCGACATGGCCAACCTGGAGCACTACGTCCCGCTGTACTCCGGCGGCCGGATCGTCATCGCCCCCGATGAGGCCCGCGTCGACGGCCGGGTGCTCCGCGACCTGATCGAGCGGTTCGACCCGGGCATCGTCCAGGCCACCCCCACCACCTGGCGGCTCGTCCTGGACGAGGTCGAGGGCCTGCTCGCGGGCCGCAGGGTCGTCATCGGCGCCGAGCCGGTGCCGGTGCCGCTGGCCAAGCGGCTGCTGGAGACCGGCTGCGAGGTCCACCACGCCTACGGCCCGACCGAGACCACCACCTGGTGCACCTGGGGCGTCCTGCCCGCCGACCTCGGCGAGCGGCTCGACATCGGCGGCCCGATCGCCAACACCCGCATGATGGTCGTCGCCCCGGACGGGCGCGAGCTGCCCGTGGGGGTCCGCGGCGAGGTGTGGATCGCCGGCGACGGCGTCGCGCTCGGCTACCACGGCCGCCCCGACCTCAACGCCGAGCGGTTCGGCGACCATCCGGTGCACGGCCGGTACTACCGCAGCGGCGACGTCGGCCGCTGGCTGCCGGACGGCACCCTGGAGCTGTTCGGCCGCGCCGACCGGCAGGTCAAGCTGCGCGGCAACCGGATCGAGCTCGGCGAGATCGAGGCCGCGCTGCTCGGGCACCCGAAGGTCAAGGGCGCGGCCGCCGTCGTGGTCGGCGACCGCAGCGCCGACGGCAGGCTCGTCGCCTTCGTCGAGTCCGCCGAGGACGACCTGGTCGACGAGCTGTGGGAGTTCGCCCGCGCCGAGCTGCCGCGCGCCGCGATCCCGCAGGACTTCATCGTCGTCGAGTCCTTCCCGACCAACGCCAACGAGAAGGTCGACTACCCCGAGCTCGACCGCCTCGCCGCCGAGCGCCGCGCCGCCGCCCGGGGCCCGGCGGCGGGGGGCGGCACCGACGACGCCCTGGTGGACGCGTTCATCGAGCTGTGGGGCGAGCTGCTCGGCCGCGACGACATCACCGCCGACAGCAACTTCTTCACCCACGGCGGCCACTCCCTGCTCGGCGCCAAGCTCCTCCAGAGCCTTGAGGAGACCCGCGGGCTGACCGTCAAGCTCGCCGACCTGTTCGCCGCCCCCACCCCCGGCGCCCTGGCCGCCCACGTCCGGGCGTCCTGACCGGCTCAGCGCCCGCGAACGGCGAGTGCCCGCCCCCTTCTCCCGGGGCGGGCACTCGCCGTTCGCGGGCCGGGTCAGGCCACGCAGAGTTCCAGGACGCGCTCGTCGGCCTGGAGGACCGCACGGTGCAGATCCTGGAGCTGCGCGCACGGCTCCAGGCCCAGCTCGTCGATGAGCGTGGTGCGCGCCCACTGGTAGACCTTGAGCGCGTCGGCGCGCCGCTCGGAGCGGCACAGCGCCAGCATCAGCTGCCGGTAGAACGCCTCGCGCAGCGGGTTCTCCGTCGTCAGCGTGAAGAGCGTGCCGATCAGCTCGCGGTGGTGGCCGAGCTGGAGCCGGCAGTCGACCAGCATCTCCGTGCACTCCATCCGGACCTCCGACAGCCGCGTGACGAAGCTGCGCAGGATCGGCCCGGTGCCGATGTCGCCGAGCACCGGGCCGTGCCACAGGGCCAGCCCCGCGTCGAAGAGCTCGGCGGCCTCGGCGTGCCGTCCCTCCCGCATCCGGGCCCTGCCGAGGTCGGTGAGCTCCAGGAACGCCTGGTAGTCCAGGCTGTCGGAGCCGCGGCGCAGCACATAGCCGGGGGAGCGGGTCTCGATCGGCCCGTCCGCCCGGCCCGGGCGGTGCAGGAACTTGCGGAGCTCGGACACGTAGACGTGCAGGCCGGCGGTGGCCCGGCGGGGCAGCCGCTCGCCCCAGATCTCCCCCATCAGCTGGTCGGTCGTCACGACGTGGTCCGCGCGGACGAGCAGGGTGGCGAGGAGCACCTCGATCTTCGGTGCGCTGATCGATGATCTGCGGTCGTCGTCGACGACGCGCAGCGTTCCCAAAAGCTCGTACTTCACTGCTCCTCCGATGTCCCGCTGGATGAGTAGGCGATTCCCTTGAGGGCCGCCGAGATCTCGCCGAGCACCGCGTCCCGGTGCGGGTCGATGAAGAAATGCCCGCCGGAGAAGACGCGGAGGCGGAATTCGCCGGCGGTGTGGTCCCGCCACGCCGCGGCCTCCTCGCGGGTGGTGTGGTGGTCGGCGTCCCCGGTCAGCATCGTGATCGGGCATTTCAGCACGGCGTCCGGCACGGGCGGGTGGTTCTCGATCAGCCGGTAGTCGTCGCGGACCGGCGGCAGGATCATGGCCAGCATGTCCTCGTCGCGCAGGCCGCGCGGGTCGGAGCCGCCGGAGGCCAGCAGCTCCTCGACGATGCCCGCGTCGCCCCGCAGGTGGACGTCGCCGCCGCGCAGCCGCGACGGCGCCGGGTAGCCCGAGGCGACCAGGTGGGCGGGCCCGCCGCCGGTCCTGTCCTCGAACCGCCTGGCCACCTCGAAGGCCAGCACCGACCCCATGCTGTGGCCGAAGAACGCGAACGTCCCGCCCGCCAGCCCCTCCAGCGCGGCGAAGACCTGGTCGGCCAGCTCGGCGACGCTCCCGGGGCGGGGGTCCGCCCTGCGGTCCTGGCGGCCCGGGTACTGGAGCGCGAGCGTCTCGATTCCGGGGGCGAGCGCCTGCGACCATGGAAAGAAATAGGACGCGGAACCACCCGCATGCGGAAAGCAGACAAGCCGCAGTTCGCTCTCCGCCGATGGATGGAACACGCGGACCCATGATTCTGGACCTCTGAACGGGGCCATCTACCTGCCCTTCTGGGATTCCGGCATTGAGCCGGAGTCTAGGCAGCGCCTTCTGCCCCGGGTAACCCCGACCGCGCCCCTACAAAAGGCCCGGCCCCCTATCCAAGCCGGGCATTAGCCGGGGTTTAGGACCCCTATCGATGATGGCCCCATGACCGGAACCGCAGGGATCGGCACGGCGGTCGCGGACGACCTGCCGCAGCTCACCAAGGAGGGCGTCGAGGACGCCCGCAGGCGGCTCGCCGAGCGTCTCGTCACGACCCCGGTGGTCCGCTGCGAGGCGCTGGACGGGCTGGCCGGGACCCGGCTGTGGCTGAAGGCGGAGAACCTTCAGCTCGGCGGGTCGTTCAAGATGCGCGGCGCGCTCCTGGCCGTCGCCCGGCTGGCCGGGGACGGAAGCCGGGGCGTGGTCGCGCAGAGCACCGGCAACCACGCGATCGCCGTGGCCCGCGCCGCGCGGGAGTACGGGCTGCCCGCCGTGCTCGTGCTGCCCGTAGACGCCGCCCCCACCAAGATCGCGGCGATCCGGGCCGCCGGCGCCGAGGTCGTCCTCGCCGGGACGGCGCTCGCCGAGCGGACGGCGCTCGTCGAGCAGGTGCGGACGGCCCGGGGCTTCGACCTCATCGACCCCTATCTCGACCCCGATGTCGTCGCCGGGCAGGGGTCGGCCACCGCGGAGCTGATCCGCCAGGCGCGGGCCGAGGGCACGGCGCTGGACGCGGTGGTGGTCCCGGTCGGCGGGGGCAGCGCCGTCGCCGGGGCCTGCCTGGCCGCCAGGGGCCACGGCATCCGGGTGATCGCCGCGGAGCCGCTGGCGGTGCCCGCGCTCGGCGCGGCGCTGCGGGCGGGCCGGCCGGTGACCGTCCCGGTGGGGACGACCATCGCCGACGGCCTGCGCCCCGACCGGATCAGCACGCTGGCGTTCGAACTGGCCCGCGACGAGGTCGCCCAGGTCGTGACCGTGCCGGAGGCGGCGATCGCCGAGGCCCTGTGCCTGGCGCTCGTCCACGCCCGGCTGCTCGTCGAGCCCGCCGCCGCCACCGCGCTCGCCGCCGCGCTCCGGCTGCCCGCGCCGCGCCCCGCCGCGGTGGGCGTCCTGCTCAGCGGCGGCAACGTCGAGCCCGGCCTGGTCGCCTCGCTGCTGGCCGGGCACCTCCAGGGAGAGGAATCCCGATGACCGCCCGCCCCATCGCCCGCGAACGCCGGCACACGCTGCACTTCCTGGAGGAGATCCGGGCCGTGTCCCCGGTCTTCCTGGGCACGGAGATCGACATGAGCGCGATCGAGGAGCACCGGCTGTCGGTCCGGCGCTTCTCGGTGGTGACGTACGTGCTGTACGCGGCCGCCCGGGTGCTGGCCGCCCACCCCGAGGCCAACGCCGCCATCGCCGGGAGGGCGCGGCCGAAGGTCGCGCGGTACCCGGCGGTCAACGGCAAGTTCACCCTCGACCGGCACCTGAACGGGCGGCGGATCGTCCTGTCGGCCGTCCTGCCCGACCTCCAGACGGCGACGCTGGAGGAGATCCAGGAGCGGATCGAGCACTTCCGCGACGGCGACCCGGCGCTGATGCCGGAGTTCGCCGCGGCCCGGCTGCTGCACCGGCTGCCGTGGCCGGTCGGCGGGCTGCTGTTCCGGCTGGGCGTCCGCCCGCTGGGCCGCCGGTCCGAGGCGTTCGGGACGTTCGCGGTGACCTCGCTCGGCCACCGGCCGGTCGACGGGTTCTACTCCATCGGCGGCACCACGATCACGCTCGGCATCGGCCGGATCGCCGACCGCCCCGTGGCGCGGGACGGGCAGGTGGAGATCGCCCCGGTCATGCGGCTGTCGCTCACCTTCGACCACCGGGTGATCGACGGCGCCGAGGCCGCCGACGTGCTCGCCGACCTCAAGGAAGCCCTGGAGAAGTTCGCATGAACGACGTCGCGGAGCTCAAGCGGTACGCCATCGTCCACGCCCGGGGGCTGGAGATCTCCGGCTACGGGCGGCTGCTCGACCGGATCACCGAGGACGGCGCGGGCCCCGGCTCGTGGGCGGGGGAGTGGAGCGCGGAGGGCGACCGGCTCGCCGCCGCCGGCCGGGACCTGGAGGCCAGCAGGCACTACCTGATGGCGCGGTTCCCGTTCGTCGACGGGCCCGCGCGGCAGGCGGCCTACGACAAGTCCCTGGAGACGTTCCAGCGGTGGAGCGCCGGCAAGGGCATCACCAAGGAGCACATCGAGGTCGACGGCACACGGCTCGGCATCTGGCAGACCGGCCTCTCCGCGGCCAAGCCCCGGCCGCTGCTGCTGGTGACGGGCGGGTTCATCACGCTGAAGGAGCAGTGGGCGCCCGCGCTGCCGATCTTCGCCCGGCTGGGCATGGCGGCGGTCGCGCTGGAGATGCCCGGCGTGGGGGAGAACCCGCTCGCCTACGACGGCGACAGCTGGCGGTTCCTGTCCGGGGTGATCGACGCGATCGGCGGGCGGGCGGACGCTTCGCGGACCTACGCGCTGGCGATGAGCTTCGCCGGGCACCAGGCGCTGCGCTGCGCGATGGACGACCCCCGGATCAGGGGCGTGCTCACCGTCGGCGCGCCGGTCACGGACTTCTTCACCGACCAGGTCTGGCAGAAGGACCTGCCGCGGATCACCGTCGACACCCTCGCCCACCTCAGCGGGACGGACCTCGACGGGCTGCGGTCCTGGGCGCTGCCCGCCGGGCGGCTGGCCGGGCTGGACGTCCCGGTCGCCTACGTGGCGAGCCGGCGCGACGAGATCATCCCGCCCGCCGACCCGCTGCGCCTCCGCGAGCACGTCCGCGACCTGCGGCTCCTGGAGCACGACGACGTCCACGGCTCGCCCGCCCACGTCGAGGAGACCAAGCTCTGGCTCGGCCTGGAGCTGCTGCGCATGCGCGGGGCGCGCGGCCCGATGCCGGCGCTGCTGAACCTCATGCTGGCGGTGGAGCGGACCAAGGCCAGACTCCTTCGCGCACGCAGAGCAAAATAGCAGTCATTGTAAATTAGCAATGACTGCTGCTAGCGTGGGCCGCAGGAGGGACGACATGACTGATGAGATCAAGGCCGAAGGGCTCCGCAAGCGCTTCGGATCGACCCAGGCCCTCGACGGGGTCGACCTCGTCGCGCGCCGGGGCACGGTGCTCGGCGTGCTCGGCCCGAACGGGGCGGGCAAGACCACCGCCGTCCGCGTGCTGAGCACCCTGCTCAAGCCCGACGAGGGCACCGCGGAGATCTGCGGGTTCGACGTGGTCCGCGAGGCCGCGAAGGTGCGCGAGCGCATCGGCCTGACCGGGCAGTACGCCTCGGTGGACGAGGAACTGACCGGCCTGGAGAACCTGGTGATGATCGCCCGGCTCCAGGGCTACGGCCGCGCCGAGTCGCGGCGGCGCTCGCGCGAGATGCTGGGCCGCTTCTCGCTGACGGACGCGGCGGGCCGGCCGGCCCGCTCCTACTCCGGCGGGATGCGGCGCAGGCTCGACCTCGCCGCCAGCCTGATCACCCACCCGGAGGTGATCTTCCTGGACGAGCCGACGACCGGGCTCGACCCGCGGGCCCGCAACGAGGTCTGGGCGACCGTCCGGGAACTGGTCCGCGACGGGGCGACCGTGCTGCTCACCACCCAGTACCTCGAAGAGGCCGACGCCCTGGCCGACCGGATCGCCGTGATCGACCGGGGCACGGTCGTGGCCGAGGGGACCTCGGAGGAGCTCAAGGCGCGGATCGGCAGCCAGACCCTGGCCGTGCGCCCCGTCGACCGCCTCCGCGTCACCGAGGTGGCCGCGATCGTCGCCCGGCTCACCGGCGCCGGTCCCGAGGTCGACGCCGACACCGGCCTGGTCACCGCCTCGGTCACCGACCCGGCCCTGCTGTCGGCGCTGGTCCGCCACCTGGACGCCGCCGGCGTGGTCGCCGCGGAGCTGACCCTGCGCCTGCCCAGCCTCGACGAGGTCTTCCTGACCCTCACCGGCCACCGCGCGGAGGGCCGGCACCCCGATCTCGAAGGGAGCGTCGCATGACCGCCCTGACCGCGGCCCCGGCCGTCCGCCGCAAGCCCGGCCGCACCCCCGCCGGCACCGTCCGCAGCGGGATGACGCTCGCCTGGCGCAACGTCCTCCAACTCAAGCACTCCCCGCAGAAGCTCGTCGAGGTGACGCTCCTGCCGATCGTCTTCCTCGTGCTGTTCCTCTACGTCTTCGGCGGCGCGCTGGCCGGGGACACCTCGTCCTATCTCCAGTTGCTGCTCCCCGGCCTCATCGCCCAGATGGCCATGTTCGCCACGATGGGGCTCGGCGCGTCCATGAACGAGGACATCCACCGGGGCGTCTTCGACCGCTTCCGCACCATGCCGATCGCCCGCTCGGCCCCGCTGCTCGGCGCCGTCCTGGGCGACACGGTCCGCTTCTGCATCACGATGTCGGTGCTGACGTCGCTGGGCGCGGCCCTCGGCTTCCGCTTCCACAACGACTTGCTGTCGATCCTGGCCGCCTACGGCCTGGCCTACCTCTACTACCTGTCGATCAGCTGGTTCTCCCTGCTGGTCGGCCTCATGGCCCCCTCGCCGGACGCCGTCCAGGGCTTCACCTTCATGTGGTCGATGCCGCTGACGTTCGGCAGCAGCGTCTTCATGGCCGACACGTCGAGCATGCCGGGCTGGCTCCGGTCCTGGGTCGACATCAACCCCATCAGCCAGCTCGCCGACGCCATCCGTGCCCTCACGCTCGGCACGCCGGCGGGCAACCACATCTGGTTCTCCCTGCTGTGGGCGGCCGCCATCGCCCTCGTCGCGTTCCCGCTGGCCCTCGTGGCCTACAACCGCCGCCTCTGACGCCCGCACCGCTCGCCGCCGGACCATGATCTCTTGAGTGTGGCGTGCCGCCGGGCCGGGTATGCCGACGCCGCGATGGGGCCAGGACGGCACCTCGGCGCGAGGGAGCGGGTGACCGGTGAGCGGGCAGTGGGCGGCCGCCGCCACGGAGGCGGACCTCGGCGCGGCGCGCATGCAGATGGCGCTGTCGCTCGGCTGGCACATCGTGCTGGCCTGCTTCGGCGTCGGGATGCCGGCCATCACGCTCATCGCCGAATGGCGCGGCCACCGGACCGGCGACGCCGCCTACCGGCTGCTCGCCCGGCGCTGGGCGCGGGCGATGGGCGTGCTGTTCGCGGTCGGCGCGGTGTCCGGGACGATCCTGTCCTTCGAGATGGGGCTGCTCTGGCCGGGCCTGATGGGCACCTACGGGCAGGTCATCGGGCTGCCGTTCTCGCTGGAGGGCATCGCGTTCTTCATCGAGGCCATCTTCCTCGGCCTTTACCTGTACGCGTGGGACCGGATGCCGCCCGTCCAGCACATGCTGTCCGGCGTCCCGATCGTGCTGGCGGGGGTCGCGAGCGCGTTCTTCGTCGTGACCGCCAACGCGTGGATGCAGCAGCCCACCGGCTTCGACACCGAGCACGGGCGGATCGTGCGGGTGCGGCCGTGGGAGGCGATGTTCAACCCCGCCACCCCGTCCCAGACCGTCCACATGATCCTGGCCGCGTTCATGGTCGCCGGGTTCGGGATGGCCTCGGTGTACGCGGTGGCGATGCTGCGGGGACGCCGCGACCGCTACCACCGGCTGGGCTTCCTGCTGCCCTTCACCGTCGCCGCCGTCATCGCGCCCGCGCAGGTCGTCGTCGGCGACTGGGCGGCGCACTTCGTCGCCGACAACCAGCCGGTCAAGCTGGCCGCGATGGAGGGCGTGTACGAGACCGAGAGCGGCGTCCCGCTGCACGTGGGCGGCGTCGCGGTCGACGGCGAGCTGCGGTACGCGGTGGAGATCCCCGACGGGCTGTCGCTGCTGGCGCACTGGGACCCGAAGGCCGCGATCGCCGGGCTGGACGAGGTGCCGGAGCGCGACCGCCCGCCGGTCAACGCCGTCCACCTGGCGTTCCAGGCGATGGTCGGGCTCGGCTTCGCGATGCTGGCGCTGGGGGCCTGGCTGGGCCTGGCCTGGTGGCGCCGCCGCGACCTGCCGCGCACGCCGTGGTTCCTCCGCGCCGCGTCCCTGGCGGGGGTGGCGGCGGTGGTGGCGCTGGAGTCGGGCTGGGTGGTCACCGAGGTCGGCCGGCAGCCGTGGATCGTGTACGGGGTGCTGCGCACGTCCGACGCGGTCAACCCGGCGCCCGGGCTGGTGTGGGGGTTCGCGCTCGTCGCCGCCGTGTACGCGCTGCTCACCGGCGCGTCCGTGTACGTGCTGCGCCGCATGGCCCGCGACAAGCCCGTCCCGGTCGCGCCGCAGGAACGCGACGTCACGTCCTTCAAGGTGGTCTGACCCGTGCCGCTCGCCGAGATCATGCTGGTCGTCCTGTGGGTCGGCCTGAGCGCGTACGTGCTGTTCGGCGGCGCCGACTTCGGCGGCGGCGTGTGGGACCTGCTGGCCGGCGGCGCCGAGCGCGGGCGCCCGCAGCGGACGCTGGTGGAGCACTCCATCGGCCCGGTATGGGAGACCAACCACGTCTGGCTGATCTTCGTCATCGTCATCACGTGGACGGGCGTCCCTTCGGTGTTCGCCGCGATCGCCTCGACCCTCTACATCCCGCTGACGCTGGTGGCGCTCGGCATCATCGCGCGCGGCGCCGCGTTCGCGTTCCGCAAGGCCAGCACGGAGCCGTGGCAGCAGCGGCTGTTCGGCGCCACGTTCGCGTTCTCCTCGCTGGTCACGCCGTTCTTCCTCGGGACCGTGGCCGGGGCGGTCGCCTCGCGCCGCGTCCCGCCCGGCGTGGCGGAGGGCGACCTCGTCTCCAGCTGGCTGAACCCGACCTCGGCGGTCAGCGGCGCCCTCGCGGTCGGGACGGCCGCCTACCTCGCCGCGGTCTACCTCACCCGCGACGCCGAGCGCGGCGGCGAGACGGACCTGAGCGAGCAGTTCCGGCGGCGCGCGCTCGTCACGGGCGTGGCGGTCGGTGTGCTGTCGGCCGCCGGGCTGCTGGTACTGCGCGCCGACGCGCCCCACCTGTTCGACGAGCTGACCTCCGGACGCGCGCTGCCGCTGCTGGTGGTGTCGATCGCGGCCGGGCTCGCCTCGCTGGTGCTGCTGTGGCGCCGCGCCTACGTCGCCGTCCGCGCGACGGCGGCGCTGGCCGTCCTCGGACTGCTGTGGGGATGGGGCCTCGGCCAGTACCCCCACCTGCTGCCGGGCGTCGACCTGGACGACGCGGCTGCGACCCGCGCCGTCCTGGCCGCGAGCCTGGGCTCCCTGGCGGTCGGCGCCGTCCTGCTCCTGCCGTCCCTCTGGTGGCTGTACACGACGTTCCAGCGCGAGCACCTCGCCGACCACGGCGAGTAAGACCCGCGCTCGGGCGTCTTTCGGTCAGGCCGGTCTCAGCAAGACCGGGAGGGCGCGGTGGCCGTTGGAGATGAACGACTCCACCGGCCGCAGCTCGTCCGGGCCGACCGCGAGGGCGAGGTCGGGGAACCGCTCGAACAGCGCGGGCAGCGCGACCCGCGCCTCCAGCCGGGCCAGCGGCGCGCCGAGGCAGAAGTGCGCGCCGTGCCCGAACGCCAGGTGCTCCTTGCCCGGACGGGTGGCGTCGAACCGGTCCGCGTCGTCCCCGTGCAGCGCCGGGTCCCGTCCGGCCGCCGCGTAGCCCGCGAGGATCGCCTCGCCCTTCGCGATGGTCACGCCGTCCACCTCGATGTCCTCCACCGCGTACCGCAGCGGCAGGTTCGCGACGGGCGCCTGCCAGCGCAGCGCCTCCTCGATCACCTCGCTCCACGGCACGCTCCCCGCGCGGACGAGCGCGCGCTGCCCGGGATGGGTGAGGACGGCCGCGATGGCGTGGTCGAGCAGGTTCACCGTCGTCTCGTGCCCGGCGGAGATCATCAGGATCAGCGTGCCGACCAGCTCCGGCTCGCTCAGCCGCGAGCCGTCGTCGTCGCGGGCCGCGATGAGGACGCTCGCCAGGTCGTCGCCCGGCGCGGCGCGCTTCGCGGCGACGAGGTCCTCCATGATCTCGTACAGCTCCCGCTGGTTGGCGGCGGAGTCCGCCGGGCCCAGCGCGGTGTTGAACACGCCGTCGACGACGCGGCGCAGGGCCGGGCGCGTGCCGTCCGGGATGCCGAACAGGCGGCAGATCACCTCGATCGGGATCGGGTAGGCGAAGCCCTCCCGCAGGTCCGCCGGCCCCGGCGGCAGCGCGGCGAGACGGTCGAGCAGATCATGGGTGATCTCCTCGATCCGGGGGCGCAGCGCCTCGGTGCGGCGCGGGGTGAAGGCCCGCGAGACCAGCGAGCGCAGCCGCCGGTGGTCCTCGCCGTACGCGGTGAACATGTTCCTCACCGACACCCACGAGTCCAGCGGCCAGTCGCCGGGGACCTCGTTGCCGATCCATTTCGTCCAGTGCAGGTCGGGGTCCTTGGAGACGCGGGGATCGGCCAGTAGCCGTTTCAGCGGTTCGTGGCCGGTCACCGCCCACGCGACGACACCGCCGGGCAGTTCCACCGGCGTGACCGTTCCGCGTGCCCGGATCTTCGCCGCCTCGCCTTGGATATCGCTGCCGGACGGGTCAATGACATACGGGTGGTCCATTAAGGCTCTCCACAACTCGGTCGGGACGGAACGGCGCAGGATGACGCTGCCAACCTACGGCGCGGGGGTCCCGCCGACTACGTCACCAAATGGATGGATTGACCTTTCCTGACCACTATTTAGTGGATCGCCCGCCAATGTCCCCGGCCGCGATAATGGGCTGACCGGGAAGTCATCCGCCAATATCGAAAATAGAGGACCCCGGGTGGCGCGGCGGCGGCCGATGAGTTTCGGGGACGCGCCGGGTCGGTACCACCGAACACACCCACCCTGCGGGAGGTACCGATGACCACCGATGGATTCACCACGTGCCTGTGGTTCGACGGCCGGGCCGAGGAGGCGGCGCACCACTACGTCTCGATCTTCAAGAACGCGCGGCTCGGTGCCGTCCTGCGCACGAACGACGCAGGCCCAGGCCCCGCCGGGGCGGTCCTGACGGTCGAGTTCGAGATCAACGGCCAGCGGTTCGTCGGGCTGAACGGCGGCCCCGAGTTCACCTTCACCGAGGCGATCTCGTTCCAGATCCTCTGCGACGACCAGGAGGAGGTCGACCACTACTGGACCCGCCTCCTTGAGGACGGCGGCCAGGAGGCCCGGTGCGGCTGGCTGAAGGACAAGTTCGGCGTGTCCTGGCAGGTCGTCCCCAAGGCGTTCCTGGAGATGGCCCACGACCCCGACCAGGAGAAGGCGGCGCGCGCCACCAAGGCCATGCTCTCCATGGTCAAGCTCGACATCGCCGCGCTGCGGCGGGCCTACGACGGCGAGTAGGGCGCTTCTTATGGGTCTTGTTCGTCGCGCAACAGAACGTAGATCCATAAGAAGCGCCCTAGCCGCCCCGGCCGGCGTCCGGCCCGTGGATCGAGACGCGGGTGACGCCGGGGATCGTCTGGGCGAGGATGCCGGCGATCCGCCGGGCGGACGCGTCGGCCCGGCCGCGCAGCTCCACGACACCGCCGTCGACCGAGACGTCCCAGCCGGAGCCCGGCGGGCCGTACTCGGCGATGGCGGTCACGACGTCGTCGCGGATGCGGGCGTCGCCGCGCGCCAGGACGGCGATGAGGTCGCGGCGGCCGACGATGCCCACGACGTCGTGGCCGTCCACCACCGGGACGCTCTTGACCCGGGTGCTCATCATCGTCTCGGCCAGCTCGGCGACGTCGGCGCCCGGCCGGACGGTCCGGACGTCGCGCGTCATGACGTCCGCGACCCGGCGCGGCGTCGGCGTCCGGGACGAGGGGAGCGGCCGGGCGAACGCCCGGGGGTCGGCGTCGAACTCGCCGCGCAGCAGGTCCATCTCGCTGACGATGCCGACGAGCCGCCCGGTGCCCTCCACGACGGGCAGCGCGGTGATGTCGTGCTCGTCCAGGACGCGGATGGCCTGGCGCACGGTGGCCGACGGCGGGATCGTCACGACGGGAGAGGTCATCGCCTCGCGGACCAGCATGGAGTTCTCCTTCGGTCGCGCCTCCCTGCCACCTGTCCCCACGCCCGGACGATCGTAAGCATGGCCGCCGCCACGCGGCGGTGATCCGCCCCCGGGAAAGGCGCGGTCCCGGTGTCCGGAACCTCCGCACCCCGCGCCCCGCGGGTGGGCCGGCCGCCCCGGGCGTCCTAGAGTGTCGGCGTCATGCGAGTGCCACTGGTGATCGTCGGCGCGGCGCTGCTGCTGGCCGCCGCCGGGGACGGGCTGCCCGCGCGGGGCATCGGGCACGCGCCGGGTGCCGAGGGCGTCGCGGGCCGTCCCGTGATCGACGCGGCGATCGGACGGTGCGGCGCGGGCTGGACGCGGCCGCACGCGGGGTCCCAGACGCTCCTGGTGCGCAACGGCGGCAGCGCCGTCGCGGAGGTCACGCTCGTCGACGCGGCGAGCGGCGCCGTGTTCGCCGAGATCGAGGGTCTGGCCCCGGGGACCGTCCGGCCGATGCGGGTGCGGCTCGGCGCGGGCGCGTACGCGTTCCGCTGCGCCGACGACGGGGCGGGCGACCCGGTCACCGGGCCGCCGGTCCGGATCGGCGGCCCGGGACGCGGCGGTCCCGCCGTCCTCCCGGTCGGCGAGAACGACCTGTACGGCCCGGCGCACGCCTACGGCCGGTACGTCACGGCGGGCCTCGGCCGCCTCATCGCCAGGACCGGCGCCCTGCGCGCCGCCGTCCACGCCGGGGACCTGGACGCGGCGCGGGCCGCCTGGACGCCCGCCCACCTGGCCTACGAGCGGCTCGGCGCGGCCTACGGCGCGTTCGGCGACCTCGACGGCGC
The DNA here is from genome assembly GCF_004349215.1 of Actinomadura rubrisoli. Taxonomy (GTDB): domain Bacteria; phylum Actinomycetota; class Actinomycetes; order Streptosporangiales; family Streptosporangiaceae; genus Spirillospora; species Spirillospora rubrisoli. Next base: position 27,629 of record NZ_SMKU01000021.1, read on the forward strand.
GATCAACGGGCTGCCGGACGGGCTGGCCCGGGGCGTCCGGGACGCGGGCTTCACCGGCTTCCACCGGCTGGAGCACGGGCTGTGGCACGGCGAGGCGATGGCGGCGCTGGAAGGCCCGGCCGACCGCCTCGTCCGCGACGTCCGGGCCCTGCGCCGCGAGTTCGACGGCGCGCGCGTGGATCCCGCCGACCTGCCGCTGCGCGCACACGAGATCCTGGAGGACACCCTGCGTTTCCAGCTCACCGGCGCCGCCGACCAGGGGAGCGGCACCACGCTGCGGACGGCGGCGGCCAACCTGGAGGGCACCAGGGAGGTGCTCGGCGTGCTCCGCCCGGTGCTGCGGCCGAGGTTCCCCGCCCTCGCCGAGGCCGACTCCTGGCTGGACCGCCTGGACGACCAGCTGAGGGGTCGATCGTCGGTGGACGCGCTGCCGAGGGAGCGGCGCGAGAAGCTGAACGGGACGGTGGGGCGGCTGGTGGAACTGCTCGCGTCCGTCGCCACCGTCGCGCAGCCGAGGCTTCCCCGGTGAGCGGGAAGCGCGCGACCGGCCGCCGCTCGTTCCTGCGCGGCGCGCTCGCCGCCGGGGCGACCGGGGCCGCCGGTCTGGCGGCGGGCCCGTCCGCCGTCGCGGGCCCCTCGCCCGCCACCGCCGGAACGGCGCGGGGCCGGTCGTTCTACGGCGAGCACCAGGCGGGCGTCCTGGAGGAGCCCCGGCGGCGGACGGTCGTCGCGTCCTTCGACGTCATCGCCGACGGGCGCCGCGAGCTAACCGACCTGCTCCGCGCCCTCACCGATCGCGCCCGCGCCCTGATGGCCGGGGGAGCGCCGGACGAGGCGGGGATCGCCGCGCCGCCCGCCGACTCGGGTGTGCTGGGCCCGGACGTACCCGGTGCGGGGCTGCTGGTGACCGTGGGCGTCGGCGCCTCGCTGTTCGACGGCCGCTACGGTCTGGCAGGCCGCAGGCCGGCGGGCCTCACGCGGATGCGCACTTTCCCCGATGACGCGCTCGACCCGGCCTGGTGCCACGGCGACCTCAGCGTCCAGCTGTCGGCCGGCGACGAGGACACGGTCCTGCGCGCGCTGCGCGACATCACGCGCCACACGCGCGGCGCCGCCCAGGTGCGGTGGCGGATCGGCGGCTTCGCCGGGCCCCCGAGGCCGGACGGCGCGCCCCGCAACCTGCTGGGCTTCAAGGACGGCACCGCCAACCCGGACGCGTCCGACGCCCGCGCGATGGACCGGCTGGTGTGGCTCGGCGGGCCCGGCGGGACGTCCGGCGGCTCGTACGTGGTGATCCGGCTGATCCGGACGCTGGTGGAGTTCTGGGACCGGGTCGGGCTCCCCGAGCAGGAGCAGATGTTCGGCCGCTCCCGCGACACCGGCGCGCCGCTGGACGGCGTCCGCGAGACCGACGAGCCCCGCTACGCCGAGGACCCGGTCGGCAAGGTGATCCCGCTGACCAGCCACATCCGGCTGGCCAACCCCCGCACGCCCGCGACGGACGGCGAGCGGATCCTGCGGCGCAGCTTCAACTACGACCGGGAGACGGACGGGGCCGGGAACCTCGACATGGGCCTGATCTTCACCTGCTACCAGCGGGACGTCCGGCGGCAGTTCGAGGCGGTGCAGGACCGGCTGGCGGGCGAGCCCCTGACCGACTACGTCAGCCCGTTCGGCGGCGGGTACTTCCTGGTGCTGCCGGGAGTGCGGGGCGCGGCGGACTTCCTCGGCCGCGGCTTGATCACCTAAGGTCGGACGGACGGCAGGGAGGCGGCATGGGCGACCGGCAGCGGACCAGGCGGCGGGCGGCGGCCGCGGCGGCGGCCGGGGCGCTGGTCCTGGCGGCGGTGCCGGGATGCGCGTCCGGCGGCGACGGCGGCAAGGAGCCCACCGGACGGGACCGGACGGCGCTCACCGCGTCCGGGACGTCCTCGCGGCCCCGGACGCCGATCGAGCACGTCGTCGTGATCTTCGGTGAGAACATCTCGTTCGACCACTACTTCGGCACCTACCCGAAGGCCGCCAACACCGACGGGACGTGGTTCACCCCGTCCCGGCGCACGCCCCGCGCCGACGGGCTGACCAAGCGGCTGCTCAAGCGCAACCCCAACCGGTACAACCCGAAGCGCCTCGCACACGAGCAGGCGCTCACCTGCGACCAGGACCACTCGTACGCCAACGAGCAGAAGGCCGTGAACGGCGGGCGGATGGACAAGTTCGTCGAATTCACCGAGCGCGACAAGTGCACCGGTCAGCCGATCCTGTACGGCGCGCCCGGCCTGGTCATGGACTACTACGACGGCAACACCGTCACCGCGCTGTGGAACTACGCCCAGCACTACGCGATGAGCGACAACTCCTGGGACACCATCTTCGGCCCGTCCACGCCGGGCGCGCTCAACCTCGCCTCCGGGCAGACCCACGGCGCCTATGCCGTCGACCCGTACACCCACAAGAGGGTCACCGACGCCTCGGTCGTCCAGTCGCCGGACAAGAACGGGATCGGGTCGGTCATCAACGACCCGCAGCCGGCGTTCGACGACTGCTCGGCCAAGAACCACACCGCCCACAACAACCTCGCGGTGATGACCGGCACGAACGTCGGCGACCTGCTCAACCGGAAGAAGGTCACCTGGGGCTGGTTCCAGGGCGGGTTCCGCCCGACCGGCAAGGAGAACGGCTACGCGGTCTGCGGCGCGGCGCACCAGAACATCGGCGGGAACCAGGTCATCGACTACATCCCGCACCACCAGCCGTTCCAGTACTACAAGTCCACGGCCAACGAGAAGCACCTGCCGCCGTCCTCGCCCGCCGCGATCGGCCGGACCGACCGGGCCAACCACCAGTACGACCTGGCCGACTTCGACACCGCGCTGAAGGGCGGCCGCCTGCCCGCGGTCAGCTTCCTCAAGGCGCCCGCCTACCAGGACGGCCACGCCGCCTACTCCGACCCGCTGGACGAGCAGCGCTTCGTCGCCGAGTCCGTCAACAGCATCCAGAGGTCGCGGGAGTGGAAGTCGACCGTGATCGTGATCGCCTACGACGACTCCGACGGCTGGTACGACCACCGGGCGCCCCGCATCCTCAACGGCTCGTCGGACGCGGCGGTGGACACCCCGCAGTGCGGCAAGGTCCCCGCCGCGGGCGGCCACCAGGACCGCTGCGGCCCGAGCCAGCGCCTGCCGCTGCTGGTGATCTCCCCGTACGCGCGGGTCAACCACATCGACCACCGCTTCACCGAGCAGACCTCGGTGCTGAGGTTCATCGAGGACAACTGGGGACTCGGCCGCATCGGCGGCACGTCCTTCGACGCGCGGGCGGGCGGCCTGGACGGGCTGCTGGACCTGCGCCGCCCGCGCGCGGGCAGGCTCCTCCTCGATCCGAAGACGGGCGCCCCGGCCCGCTGACCGCGCCCGGGGAGGCGGGGACCCGCCTCCCCTGGGGCGCGCTCAGCCCGCCCGGTCGCGCTCGGCGGCGAGCTGGAGCGCCACGTCGATGATCATGTCCTCCTGGCCGCCGACGTAGCCGGCCTCACCGACCTTCTGCAGGATCGCGTGCGCGGGCACTCCGTACCGCTCGGCGGCGCGCTCGGCGTGCAGCAGGAAGCTGGAGTACACACCCGCGTAGCCCTGCGTGATCGCGCCCCGGTCGGCGAACGGCAGCCGGTGCAGGAACGGCTTGACCACCTCGTCGGCGGCGGCCAGCGCCCCCTGGACGTCGACGCCGGTCGGGACGCCGAGCCGCTCGAACGTCGCGACCAGCACCTCGGTGGGGGAGTTGCCAGCCCCGGCGCCGAGCGCGCACAGCGCCCCGTCGATCTGCAGGGCGCCGTTCTGCTGGGCCAGGACGGAGTTCGCGACGCCGAGCGAGAGGTTCTGATGGCCGTGGAAGCCCACCTGCGCCTCGTGCCCGATCTCCTTGACCAGCGCGCTGATCCGCTCCTGCGCGTCGCCGAGGACGAGGGCCCCGGCGGAGTCGACGACGTAGACGCACTGCGCGCCGCCGTCCACCATGATCCGCGCCTGCCGCGCCAGCTCCTCCGGCCCGATCCGGTGCGAGAGCATCAGGAACCCGACGGTCTCCATCCCGAGGTCGCGGGCGGCGGCGAAGTGCTGGAGCGACACGTCCGCCTCGGTGCAGTGGGTGGCGACGCGGGCGACCGACGCCCCGGCGCCGTGGGCCATGCGCAGGTCCTCCACCGTCCCGAGCCCGGGCAGCAGCAGGACGGCGATCTTCGCGCGCTCGGCCTCGTCCACGGCCGCCGCGACGAGCTTGACGTCGTCCTCCAGTGAGAACCCGTAGTTGAAGGACGAGCCGCCGAGGCCGTCGCCGTGGGTGACCTCGATGACCTCCACGCCGGCGCTGTCCAGGGCGTGCACGACGCCGCGCACCTGCCCCTCGGTGAAGCGGTGCGCCATCGCATGGCTCCCGTCCCGCAGCGTGGAGTCGGTGATCCTGATCTTGGCTGGAGCTTGTTGGCTCATGCCGTGCTCGCTCATGCTGTGGCCTTCCTGCGCGCCAGCTGCTCGCCCACGCGGGCGGCGGCCGCGGTCATGATGTCGAGGTTGCCGGCCCAGGGCGGCAGGTGGTCGCCGTTGCCGCGGACCTCCAGGAAGATCGCGACGCGGGCCATCCCGTTCCAGAGGTCGCGGGGCCCGTCGAACTGCGGCTCGGCGCGCAGCGTGTAGCCGGGGACGTAGGCGGCGACCTCGGCGACCATCTTGCGGATCGACTCGGCGACGGCGCGCGTGTCCGCGTCGGACGGGATGGCGCAGTACACGGTGTCCCGCATGATCATCGGCGGGGTCACCGGGTTCAGGATGATGATCGCCTTGCCCCGCGCGGCGCCGCCGACCCGCTCGATGGCGCGGGCCGTGGTCTGGGTGAACTCGTCGATGTTGGCCCGCGTGCCCGGACCGGCCGAGCGGGACGCGATCGACGCGATGATCTCGGCGTAGGGCACCGGGACGACGGACGAGACGGCGTGCACGATCGGGATCGTCGCCTGCCCCCCGCACGTGATCATGTTGAGGTTCGGGGCGTCCGACAGCGTGTCCAGGTTCACCGGCGGGCACACGAACGGCCCGGTGGCGGCGGGCGTGAGGTCCACGGCGGCGATGCCCGCGGCCTCGTAGCGCGGGGCGTTGGCCAGGTGCGCCTTGGCCGAGGTGGCCTCGAACACCAGGTCGGGCAGGACGGGCTGGTCCAGCAGCCAGTCCACGCCGTCCGCCGAGGCGGGGACGCCCATCCTGCGGGCGCGGTCCAGGCCGTCGGAGGCGGGGTCCACCCCGACCATCGAGTGGACGTCGATCAGCTCGCTGCGCAGCAGCTTGACCAGCAGGTCGGTGCCGATGTTCCCGGGACCGACGATGGCGGCGCTCAGCCTGCCCACGATGCCTCCCTTCCGAACGGGGCGGGCACGGAGCCCGTCCCGGCGAACGTCGTCGTCAAGGGAGTGATGGGAGTGCCGCTCGCGTACGCGTCGAGCAGTGCGCTCGCGGCCTTCTCCACGGAACCCGGGTCCATGGTCTTCCTCTCGTTGTCTGCGCGGACCGAGCCTCGCCCGCGCGGCCGCCGGGGGCAACGAACGCGTCCCACCTGGCGGGACGCGTCTCCTACAGTGGGGTCATGCCGTCCGACGACACCTTCCTGCGCCGCGCCGTCGCGGTGCTGACCGCCTTCCGGGCGGACGACGACGGCCTGGGCGCCGCCGAGCTGGCGCGCCGCAGCGGCCTGCCGAAGTCCACGGCGCACCGGATCGCCCTCGACCTGGTCGAGGCGGGGCTGCTGGAGCGGCAGGGCCGGCGGGTCCGGCTCGGGCTGAAGCTGTTCGAGATCGGCCAGCGGGTCCCGCGGCAGCGGGTACTGCGCGACGCGGCCGTGCCCTACATGTCCGATCTCCGGGAGGCGACCCGGCAGACCGTCCATCTGGCGGTGCTGGAGGGCGCCGAGGTGGTCTACGTCGAGATCCTGGGCACGCCCGGCGGCCCGCCGATGCCGTCCCAGGTCGGCGGGCGGCTGCCCGCGCACGTGACCGGCGTGGGCAAGGCGATCCTGGCCTTCTCCCCGCCGCCGGTGGTGCGCGCCGTCCTCGCCGCGGGCCTGGTGCGGGCGAGCGACCGCAGCGTCGTCGCGCCGGGTCTGCTGGCCAGGGAGCTCGCCCGGATCCGGGAGGAGGGCGTCGCCTACGACCGGGAGGAGTCCGGCCACGGCATCGTCTGCGCCGCCAGCCCCGTCCTCGGCCCGGACGGCGAGGCGCTGGGCGCCCTGTCGGTGTCCGGCCGCCCGACCCGGATGCACCTGGCCGCCGTGGCCCCGGCCGTCCACACCGCCGCCCTCACCCTGTCCCGGACGCTCCGCGAGAACGCCCGCCAGACTCCCGCCTGACCGGCGGCGGGGTGCGGGACGAAGCCGTCCGGGCGCGCGCCGGGAAGAAGACCCTCACGGTAGTGCCTTCTTCTCTTACCCCCTCACAGAGTGTCATTGTTTGTATACTGAGCGAAGTGGGCCGGGCATGAGTGGAATCGGGGACGGGAGTTGGACACGCACCGGGAACCTCTTCTTACCGACGGTGCTTCGCGGGGGGCCTGGTCGGCGGCGCGTGCCGGGATCCTCGACCGGCTCGTCTCGGCGCTGCTGCGAGAGAACTTGCTGGACCCGTCCGGCTGCGGGGCGAGCGGGCTGCGGCTCCCCGTGCGGCAGGTCAACTCCGCCGGGCGGCTGGCGGTCGATGGCCCGATCGTCTCCCGCACCGGGCCTTGCGGAGACGAACCGATCACGGATCCGATCCGCTTGCTGGAGGAGCTGGCCCGGCTGGGCCTGCTGCCGCGCGACGGCCTGGACTGGGAGCGGGCCGGTACCGAGATCGCGGCGAGCGTACAGGGCTACGCCATGGCGCTGGACGGCGCGGCGAGGCGGGCGGACGCGCTGCGCACGGGCGGTGGCTGGGACGGGGCGCGACCGTTCACCGCACTGGTCGAGCGCCTGCCTCCGGGAGCGGTGCTGGCCGGGTTCGAGCAGATGGCCGTGGACGGGCATCCGCTGCATCCGATGGCCCGGAGCAGGATCGGGATGTCCGTGGACGACGTTCGGCGGTACGCGCCCGAGTTCGGTGCCGAGTTCCGGCTGCCGCTCGTCGCGCTGGCCACCGCGGCCGCTTCCGGCGCGGACGGGCGCGACGGCGCCGACCCCTCGGACACCGCCGCCGGCCCGCTCGCGGTGCAGCAGGTGCTCGCGGCCGCCTTCCCGGCGGCGGTCGCGGCGGGCCGGGCCGAGCTGGCGGCGTCCGGTGACGATCCGGGTCGCTACGCGCTGCTTCCGATCCACCCGCACCAGCTGGACCACGCGGTGCCGGCACTGCACCCCGACGCGCTGTCCGACCGGCGGGTGGTCCCCCTGTCGGCGGCGCTGCCGGCGCGGTCGCTGATGTCCACCCGGACGCTGGCGGTCGGCGAGCCCGGCTCCCGGGCACGGCTGCACGTCAAGACGGCCCTCGAAGTACAGATCACCAGTGCGGTGCGCGGGGTCTCCTTCCCGGCGGCGCACAACGGCCCCCGGCTCTCGCGGCTCCTCCTCGACATCGCCGAGCATGACCCCCTGGTCGAGGGTCTGGCCCTCTCCCGGGAACTGGCCGCGGCCTGCCTAGTGCCGCCGGAAACGCCGGGCCCCGCTGACGCCGCCCGCCGCCGGTCCGTCGGCGTGATCCTGCGGGAGGACCCGGAGACGCTGCTGGAACCGGGCGAGGTGGCGCTTCCGGCCGCGGCGCTGCTCGCCCGCTCGCCGCTGACCGGACGGCCCGTCATCGACGACCTGATCACCGAGCTCGCGAACGGGACGAGCCGGGCCCGGGCGGCCGCGCGCTGGCTCCGCCGATACCTGGAGCTGATCGTCCCACCGGCCCTCACCCTGCTGACCCGGTACGGAATAGCGATGGAGGCTCATCCGCAGAACACCGTGCTCGTCCTGCGGGACGCGATGCCGCACCGGGCCATGGTCCGCGACCTCGGCGGCATCGGCATACTGGAGCCGCGGCTCGGCCACCAGGGGTACGCGGTCGATCTGGTCCCCGACTCCGAGCTGTACGTCCCCGACCCCGCGATGCTGCGCGCCCATCTCTGCTTCGCGTTGTTCGTTCACCATCTGGGCGAGCTGGTGCCGGCCGTCGCGGCCGCGGGCGGTCGCCCGGAGCGCACGCTGTGGGGCCTGGTCCGGGGCGTGGCACAGGACTCCTTCCGCCGGATCGCACACGGCGCCCGCGACGAGCGGTCGCTCGCCGACGCCGACGCGCTGCTGCGCTCCCCGTGGCCGCTCAAGCCGCTGCTCCGCATGCGGCTGACCGGCCGGCAGCTCGGCTGGCGCCCGGTGGCGGCGCCCAACCCGGTCAGGCCGGGCGGCCCCGCACCCCGGGCGGCCGGGAGACGACGATGATCTCCGGATGGGGGTGGCTGAGGAAGTCGTGGTGGGAGATCTCCCACGCGTAGGCCCCGGCCAGCGGGAAGACCAGCACGTCACCGGCTCGGATCCGGTCGACCCGGGAATCGCGGGCCAGGACGTCGTTGGGCGTGCACAGCTCGCCGGCGACGGTGAGCGCCGCGTCCGTCAGGATCGGGCGCGGATACGGGTGCGGCCAATCCTCGATCGGCACCACGGCGAACGGATGGCTGTGCCGCCAGGCGGCCGGGAGCCGGAAATGGTGCGTGCCACCGCGCACCACCGCGAACGCGACCCCGTGGGAGCGCTTGAGGTCGAGCACCTCCGCGGCGTAATAGCCGCAGGGCGCGGCCAGGAACCGGCCGGGTTCGAGGATGACCCGGGTCGGCGGCGGCTTCCGGAGGCCCTCGGCGAGGAGCCGGAGGTCGAAACCCGCCGCTCCGCCGGAGTAGTCGACGCCGAACCCGCCGCCGACGTCCAGCACCGGGAGCGGCAGGCCGTACCGGGCCTCCAGCTCCCTCGCGAACCGCATGCAGCCGCCGACGAAATCCAGATACGCGGCGGCGTCGGTGCAGTTGGAAACCGAATGCAGATGCAGCCCCCGTACGGCGATGCCGCGCAGCCGCCGCGCCCGTCCGACCGCCTCGTCGAGATCGGCGGGGTCGATCCCGAACTGGGTGGCGGCCCCGGCCATCCGATGGCTCCCGGCGACCCGCGCGTCCCCCCGGTTCACCCGGATCAGGACCTGGGCCCGCACCCCTGCGCGACCGGCGAACCAGTCGATCCGGTGCAGATCGTGCACGCTCTCGGCATTGATCAGGTCTCCGCCGGCGACGCGCAGGAAACGTGCGATCTCCGCGTCCGACTTGCCCGGACCGTTCAGGATCAACGGAACGCCAGGGGCGACCGCGCGGACCTTGTCCAGCTCCCCGCCCGAGGCGATCTCGAACCCGGTCACCCGCGGAACCAGGGCACCCAGCACGGCCGGATGCGAATTGGCCTTGACCGCGTAGAAGATCTCGACCGCATCCGGGAGCACCGCGCGCATCGACCGCGCCCGCGCGGTCAGCTCGTCCACATCGTAGAAATAGGCGCTCAGCGCGGCCCCGCCACGATGCGAACCGGCCGCCGCGGCCCGGACGGCCGCACGGACGTGGTGGGGAATGCCACTGGCCACCATAGGACTGCCGTCCCCGGGGAGCGGGTCGCTCAGCCGGCCAGGGGCAGTCGCCAGCTCGCCCCGGGCTGGTTGCGCCGCGCCGTCAGGTAGTAGCGCAGGTAGCGGGTCAGTTCATGCCGGGGGAGGGGGACGCCGCGGTCGGCGCGGGCGTCCACGGCCCGGGTGTTGGTGAGGTCGAACCGCTTGCCGTGGTTGAGGTAGGCGCGGTAGAAGCCCACTTCGCTGTCGATGGCGAGCTCCAGCGGGGTGAAGCGGCTGGTGTCGGTGCTCCAGATCGGATCGCCGAAGCCCAGGAGGGCGGTGACGGCCGTCAGCGTTTCGCCGACGGTGGGGGCCGTGGCGTTGGTGAGATGGAAGTAGGTCCCGGGACTGTCAGAGGTCGCGATGGAGACGGCCAGCCGGGCGACATGGTCGATGGGGACCAGGTTGATCTCGATGTCGCGTTCGGCCCGGAAGCGCAGTCGCAGCCCGTCGGGATCGACCCCGAACCTGCGCCGGCCGGCCTCGCGGAGGAGCTGCAAGGACCGCAGGAACCCGTACATGCCGGACCAGTTGAGGCCATGTCCGGTGCGACTGTGGCCGATGACGACACCCGGACGCAGGATGCGGACCCTCATGTCCCGGCCGGCGGCCGCAACCATCCGCTCCCCGAGGATCTTCGTCTCCTCATAGCAGTTGTTGGCCCGCGTGAGGTCGGTGACCGGCGCCTCCAGCATGAGCCCGGTGCGTGCGCCGGTCACGTACGCGGTGCTGATCTGGTTGAACACCTCGGCCCGCGCGCCGCGCGCGAGGTCCAGAACGTGGCGAGTGCCGTCGACGTTGTGGCGTTCGATCTCGGACCGGTGCCGCTCCTCGTACCGGAGCGAGGCCGCGGTGTGCCAGACCTGGGTGGCGCGCGGCGCCCGTGCGGTGTCCACGCCGCAGCCGGGCTCGGTGATGTCGCCGCAGACGGCCGCGACCCGGGAGGCGATCGGCTCGGCCAGGTCGGTCCGGGCGTAGCCCCGCGCCATCGCCGGCAGCGCCGTCCGCAGCCTGGCCGCCGCCTCGGCCTGGTCGCGGCCCCGCACCAGCGCGATCACCTCGTCGTCCGTGCGATCCAGCAGCTCCAGGACCAGGGCGCCGCCGACAAAACCGGTCGCGCCCGTTACCAGATGAACGGTCATCCTTCTTCCCGGGCACCGCGCGAATAATCGCGACCGGACCGCTCACCGACCGCGTCAGCGTGGACGGATGCCGCAGCGGTCTCCGCAGCCGTACGGGCGGCACCCGGCGGCACGGCGGTCGCCGCTTCGGCCGTGAGAGCGGCGATCACAAGGTGGAGCGGACTAAGTTCCGCAGGGATGGCGGGGGGTTTCATCAGGATCCTCCAGGAACCCGTCGATGCGGTGACCCCGTTCCCATAACCCGCCGAGTAAAGACCATTGCTAAGAGTCAGTAGATTCTCCGGCCTTCGCGCTACATTTAGATATCCGGGTGGTGAGATGGCCGAGGGCCAGCAACGCGAAAATGTCGCCGAGGGCGGGGAGGGAGAAAATGAACGGGCGGGGACCGATGGAGTCGGGCTCGTACTCGATCCGGCCATCGGACCTTTGCCGGCTGAGCAGATACGTGACCCCTCGAACCGCCGGCGCGGGATCGTCCTGGCAGCACAGGGCGATCAGTGCGTACGCCGTGCTGATCGGGTCGCTCGGGGCACGGTCCTGGCCGCCCCAGCCGCCGTCGGGCTCCTGGGAGCCGAGGATGAGATCAAGTGCGCGGCGGCGCATCCGCCGGGCGGGTCCGGTCAGCGAACGGGGAACGCGGCTTGAGGCCAGCAGTACCCGGAACAGCGTGTGCAGACGGCTGGAACTCCAGTCGGGTGGGAAGGAGCCGTCCCCGCGCTGCTGCTCGGCGAGGAACGCCAGCCCGGCGCGGATGGTCTCCTCGTGGGCGCCGATGTCCAGGGTGAGAGCGTCGAGGACGGCGGCCGTCGCATAGGGCTCCGCGGGAGCCATGGCGATGTAGGTGGGGAAGCCCCCGTCAGTTCCGCGCACACTGAGCAGTGAGCTGGTGCCGCGCCGGATCGGGCCGGCGTAGTGGACGGCGTCGAGCAGGTGGAGGAACTCCACGGCGACCGAGGTGTTGTCGACGTCGGTCTGGTCGGACAGGTCGGTGTAGGACCAGCCGCCGGCCGGCTGCTGCCGGGCGGCCAGATGTCCGGCCAGCGGCCGCAGGACCGCGGCGGGCGCACCGGCGCTGAACAGCGCGACTCCGGCGGTGGCGGTGCACCAGGTGTCCAGGTCGGTGACGAACGGCAGGCCCCCGTCGGGCCGCTGGTGGGACAGGAACTTGCGCGTCCCTTCGGCGATCACGTCCGCGGTGCCCGGGAGCAGCTTGAGAGCGTGCAGGACCCAGAGGTGAATGAAGACGTTGCCCTCCCAGACGCCCGGGACGCGCTGGGTGGACAACAGCAGTCGGACGTCCTCGTCGTCGACGAGGTGCGGGCACCCGGCCGTCATGGCCAGGACCACCTTGACGGCGGTGACCTGAACGCGGGCCCAACTGTGCAGCCCGGTCAGGTCGGCGGGCCCCGGCGGCTGCGCCAGGCTGCCGTCCCAGAGGGAAAGGAGCGCCACTAAGAGGGCGTGTTTTCGCTCTCTGGTGAAGGCCGGCGCTCGGTCCAGCAGAGATCCCGCGAGTGCGTCCGGTGAGCCGGCGACGTCGCTGAGCGCGACGCGCGCGAGCATGCCGTCGACCGGGTCGCCGCTGTGCCGCGACCGCAGGAAGCGGATGCAGGGCTCTTGCCGGTCCGGTCGCTGGCCGGTCTGCTGCAGTAGGCGCAGCGCCAGAGCCGTCTCCAAGGCCCGGCTGCGGCACAGGTCGCGCACCGCGCCGCCGTCGTCCACCAGGTCCAGGATCCGGTCACGCAGGCGAGCCGTGGCCTGGGGAAGTTCCGCTGGAAAGAGGCGACGATGCCACGCGGACGGGGGAGCAGAGAGAGGGCGCATCAGTGTTCTCCGGTACTGGTCTGCCTGCGGTACGGGAATGGTGTGGCGGTGCTCTTGGAATAGACGGGAAAGGTGAGGCCGGGCTCCAGCCCGCATTGACCCCCGGGAGGAGCAGAGTTAACGTGAGAATGAGCGGTGACCCTCGGCGGGAGCGCCAAGGAAATGCTTGTTGAACGTGATCTGGCGAGCTTGGAGTTCTGGGCGCGACCACAAGCCGAACGCGACGTGCTGTTCGAGAAACTGCGTGTGGCGCGGGAGCCGGTGTTCTGCCCGCGCCCGGGCGGTCCCGGGTTCTACGCGCTGACGAGATATGAGCAGGTCGCCGGGGCGGCCAGGAATCCAAAGGTGTTCAGTTCGGAACCCACGTCGAGCAGCCTGGTCGATCCCGCTCCCCCGATCCGCGAGTTCTCCGGCTCGATGATCAGTATGGACGACCCGCGCCATGCCCGGCTGCGCCGGATCGTCTCCCGCTCCTTCACCCCGCGCAGGGTCAACAAGATCGCTGACGACGTGGCCGCACTCGCCGCTCATATCGTGGACGAACTGGTGCGCCGGGGGCCGTGCGACTTCACCGCCCACGTCGCCACACCGATGCCGTTGCAGATCATCTGCTCGATGATGGGCGTCCCGGAGTCGGCGTACGACGACGTCGTCGCGGCGACCAACGCCATCCTCACGCTGGGGCGGGGCGATCTCGACTCCTTGGGCCCGGACGGCGAAGGCCGGGAGACCGTGCTCACCGAATCGTTCACCTACCTGCACGAGCTCATGGCCGACCTGGGACGGCTCAGGCGCGAACGCCCCTCCGACGACCTGGTGAGCGCCCTGCTGCATGCCAATGTGGACGGCGAGGCCCTGACCGAGCGTGAGCTGGGGCGCTTCTTCTCGCTCCTGGCGGTGGCCGGCAATGAGACGACCCGCCACGCGCTGTCCCATGCCCTCGTCCTCTTCACGGCCCATCCCGACCAGAAGTCGCTTCTGCTCTCCGACCTGGACAGGCATCTGCCGGGCGCGGTGGAAGAGGTCCTGCGATATGCCACGCCGGTGACCTGGATGCGCCGCACCCTCACCCGTGACCATACTTTATTCGAGCACACCTATCGTGCCGGTGAAAAGGTCGTCCTCTACTACAACTCGGCCAACCGGGACGAAGACGTTTTCAAGGACCCGCACACGTTCGACATTACTCGCGCCCCCAACCCCCATTTCGGGTTCGGTGCTCCGGGGCCGCACTTCTGTCTTGGCTCCCATCTGGCCCGCCACGAGATGACGACGATGCTTCGCGAACTCCTCACACGGCTGCCGGGCCTGCACGCGACCGCGGAACCGGACCGGGAAGGAGGCATTATCACCAACGGGATCAAAGCCCTGCCCTGCGCCTTCTGAGAGGACCGTCCGCGGCACGTCACCACCACCGTCAGTGCTTTTACGAACGGGAGGAGGGACGATGAGTGAACATTCCGGTCCGGAGGTGGGCGCGGGCTGTCCGGCCCACCCCCTTCCCCGGGCGTCCGCGATCGAGCAGCCGAGCCTGCACGCACGGCTGCGTGAGGAGATGCCGGTCGCCTCCATCACCCTTCCCACCGGGGCGCCGGCCTTCCTGGTGACCCGTTACGCCGACGCGCGGACCGTTCTGGACAGCCCCGCGTTCAGCCGTGCCCCCCTCTCGGCGACCAGCTCCGCGGAGATGATCAACCTTCAGCCCGACGCCCCGCCCCCGCTCCGCGAATCGGCCGATCGACAAGGAGCCGGGCATACCATTCCCCACGACCTCGTGACCCGCTTCCTGTCACCGCGCAGCGTGCACGCCATGCGCCCCGCGATCGAACGGATCACGCGGCAGCGGCTGGACGAGCTCGCGGCGTCGCCTCCCCCCGCCGACCTGATGGCGCTCTTGGCGCGCGCCGTTCCGGCGGCGGTGATCTGCGAACTGCTCGGCATCCCCGAAAAGGACCGGCCCTGGTTGCTCGAACGGGCACCCGCCCAGCTGTACTGGTCCCCGGACGAGCACGCCCGGCGCGCCCAGGCCGAACTCGCCGCCTACTTCAAGGACCTGGTCGAGGCCAAGCTACAGGCGGGCGGCCAGGACATGTTCGCGCAGGCGCTCGGCCGGCTCGGGCCCGCGCATACGGTTCCCGTAGAGAAACTGGTCGTGCTGGCCATTCGGCTCGCAGTCGCCGGCTTCCATTCGGTCGGGGTCACCGTCGGCCGCGCCCTGCCGGTCTTGTTGCGCGACCGGCGGCTGTACGCGCGGCTGGCCGTGGACCCGTCCATCCTGGAGAAGGCCGTGGACGAGATGCTGCGCTACACCTCGCCCAGCGACACCGCGCTGCCACGGCTCGCCGTCGATGACGCCGAACTGTCCGGGACGCCCATTCCCGCCGGCAGCATCGTGCTGGTCGCGCTGGACTCGGCCAACCACGATCCGCGCTTCTGGCGCGAGCCGGAGGTCGTCGATCTCGAACGACCAGGGATCGCCCAGCACCTGACCTTCGGCTGGGGCAGCAACCACTGCATCGGCGCGGCCCTCGCCCGCACGGAACTCCGGGTCATCTTCAGCGGCCTGGCCCAGCGCTTCCCTGACCTGCGTCTGGCGATCGCCGAGAAGGACATCCGGTGGCGCGAGGGGATCCTCAGCAACGACCCCCTGGAACTCCCCGTCTCCGGCTGGTGACCGCGGTCCCGCGCATCCCCGGCTCTGCGGCTATGTATTGTCGTGCCAGCACCGGACGAGAACGGGAGTGAACGCGTGGCGAGGATCGCGGCGGCGCGGCTGTCGGCCGAGCCCAGCTCGCCCGAGCAGCACGACCGCCGCCGGCGCATCCTGCGGGCGGCGGCGCGGATCGGCGGCGAGAAGAGCCTGGAGCGCGTCCAGATGCACGAGGTCGCCAAGGCCGCCGGTGTCGCGATCGGCACGCTGTACCGGTACTTCCCGTCCAAGATCCACCTGTTCACCGCCGTGATGGCGGCGCAGGTCGACCGCTTCCAGGAGAGCATCTCCCGGCCCGCGCCCGGCACCGCCCCCGAGGACGCGGTCGCCGATCTGCTCGTGCGGGCGAGCCGCCAGCTGATGGCCCAGCCCGTCCTGTCGGCCTCCATGCTCCAGGCGTCGAACACCGCCAACGTCGCGACCGTCGCCGACACGGCCCGCATCGACCGCGCCCTCCGCGAGATCGTCCTGCGGGCCGTCGGGATCGAGGTGCCCACCGCGCAGGACGTCACGCTCGTCCGGCTGCTGATGCAGTGCTGGTACGGGGTGCTCCAGGCGAGCCTGAACGGACGCGCGTCCATGGCCGACGTGGAGGGCGACATCCGGCTCGCCTGCCGCCTCCTGCTGGCCCCCCGCTCCAACGCCCCGCAGAGCTGACGCCGCCCCTCCCGGTTCTCAGGACGATCGCGGCAAGGCGTCAATGTGAATTTCGTTCGATGAGCATTAACATTTGACTTCCCTCCCCCCGAAGAGGGGGAGTCAAAGGGCTTTACCCCCTCTGGTCAGGGCGGATTCACGATGGTGGTGCTGACTGTACCGGCACACTCCCGCAGGCAGGGTCGATCGGGCCGGACTCGCGGACTCAAAGTGAATACAACCACGTCCAGAAAGGGGTCAGTGGATGGCGAAACATCGGTTCGGAGTCCGCCGTCGACCGCGTGAACTGAGACGCACCGGAACGGCAATGGCTCTGGCTCTCACGATGGCGGCCGCTCTGGTATCGGTCGTCGTCTCGACAGCACTCACAACGGCGCCGGCGTCGGCCGCGCCGGACAAGCCGAAGGCGATCGTGGCGATCGGCGACAGCTACATCTCAGGCGAGGCGGGCCGGTGGGCCGGCAACGCCAACACCGGGGCCGGGGGGACCGCGTGGGGCACCGACCTCGCCGCGATCTCCTGCCTGCCCGACCGGGAGGACCGCTGCGACCACGAGCCGAGCCTGGTCTACCTGGACGGCTCCGACGTCGACAAGGGCAACGGGTGCCACAAGTCGAGAATGGCGGAGATCAAAGGCGCCGAAATCGACGGGGTAGGGGAGCGTGAGAGGTTCAACCTCGCCTGCTCGGGGGCGACCACCGACAGCATCCTGCGCACCATCTTCAAGGGGCAGGCGCCGCAGATCACGCAACTGGAGTCCACCGCCGCGTCGTACAACGTCACCACGGTCGTCGTGTCCATCAGCGGCAACGACCTGAGATTCGGTGACATCATCGGGAAATGCGCCGAGGCGTACCTTCGCGGGGGAGCGCTTTGCAGCGTCAGCGAGGCGCGGAATCTTGAGAACCGGCTTCCGGAGGTCAGGAGCAAGGTCGTCGAAACGCTGCGGGAGATCCACAGGGTCATGCAGGCCAGTGGCCAGGACCGCGGCAGCTACCGCTTGATCCTTCAGTCCTATCCGACACCCATCCCGACGGGCGACAAGTACCGCTGGCGCGAGCGCGGCGCCTTCTGGGAGCGGTACCGGCGGGGCGGCTGCCCGTTCCTGGACGCCGACACCGACTGGGCCAACAAGTCCCTGGTTCCGGGCATCAGGGACATGCTGCGCGACGCCGCGTTCTCCACCGACGCCTCGTTCCTGGACCTGTCCGAAGCGTTCGCCGGACATGAGCTGTGCACGAACGAGGCCGATCAGGCCGGCAGCCAGCACAGTCGGGCCAACCCACTGAGGGCGGAGGACGCGGAATGGGTCCGCTGGCTGCCCTACCTGAGGTCGCGCACGTTCCCCTGGGAGAGCCAGGGGCACCAGCAGGAGGCCATTCACCCCAACGCCTTCGGGCAAGAGGCACTGAGCGCCTGTCTGACCAAGATGGTCGCCGCCTCTCCCACGCCCGGCCAGGCGTTCCGGTGCAAGGGAGCAGCCAGGGCCAAGCCGGCGGACGTGCAGGTGCAGAGGGAGATCGTGCACCAGGAGTCCTGGGGCCGCATCCTCAACGGCCGGGGCGGCCGCCCTGCCGTGTTCACCTACGGCGGCCAGCAGCACGCCTTCGCCAGTGACGGCAACTGCCTGGAGCACATGTGGTGGTCGGCGGCCAGCGGTCCGCGCCGGGACCAGTGGGGTTGCGGCATCAACAGCGTCCCGGCCGCGTACGTCGGCGCCGGCCAGCAGCACGTCTTCGCCGCAGGCGGGGGTTGCCTGGAACACTTCTGGTGGGAGGGCGGCACCGAGATCAAACGGAACCGGTGGGGGTGCGGCATCGACAGTGCGCCGGCCGGGTTCCTCTACGGTGAGCAGCAGCACGCCTTCGCCAAGAGCGGTAATTGCTTGGAACACTTCTGGTGGGAACCGGGCCGCGCGAGCAACGACATCCAGCGCAACCGATGGGGCTGCGGCATCGACGGCTACCCGGCTGTTTTCGTCGACGGTGAGCAGCAGCACGCCTTCGCCAAGAACGGTAATTGCTTGGAACACTTCTGGTGGGAACCGGGCCGCGCGAGCAACGACATCCAACATGACCAGTGGGGCTGCGGCATCGACAGCCCTCCGGCCGTTTTCGTCCAGGGCAGGCAGCAGCACGCCTTCGCCAAGAACGGTGAGTGCCTGGAACACTTCTGGTGGGAGCCGGGCAATAGCGTCCAGCACGACCAGTGGGGCTGCGGCATCGACACCCCTCCGGCCGCGTTCGCCTCCGGTGAGCAGCAGCACGCCTTCGCCACGAAGGACAACTGCGTGGAGCACTTCTGGTGGGAGCGCGACCGGCCGATTCGTCGCGACCGGTGGGGCTGCGGCGTCGATGGCAATGTGAACGGGTTCGCCAGCGGAGACCAGCAACACGTCTTCGCCCACGGCCAAAGGCAGCCGACCCAGCATTTCTGGTACGCCGGATGAAGCAGGAACCGAGATAGCAGCACAACGCCGAACGACCAGATGAGGTCCCCGGAGTCCGGCCTTCGATCAGAAGCGCCCGGGCACCGGGGGCCTCGACGCGATGCAACCGCGCGGCCTGTTTCCCACCGTTTCCCGCCGGCCGGTGGCCCGGAGCGGTCTGGGGCGGTCTGGCGCGGACGGGGTGGGGGCGGTGCCCTGGCGGTGGGGTCCGCCAGGGCACCGGGCTCACCGTGTCAGCAGTGGCCGTCGTGGATCAGGTGCATGTCGATCGTCCAGGTCCAGCTGTTGCGGTGCTCGCCGTGCGGAGGGACGCAGACCTCGTAGTTGTCATACGGGAAGTACTGGCGGACCTTGATGCGGTCGACCGAGTCGTCGCAGTTGTGCCACACCGCGTCGTTGCCCTCGTGGTACGGCCCGCCGGGCGCGCAGGGGAGGGCGGCGTCGCGGAGGACGGTGCTGGAGACGGGCGGAGACGGCTTGGCCGGCGCCGCGGAGGCGCCCGCCGCCTGCGCGCTGCCGGTGAGCACCGTGGTGAGCGCGATGGCGCCGAGGAGTCCGGCGTAGAGCTTTCTCATTGCTGGGTCTTCCCTTCGAGATGCCGGGGCCGGCCGATTTTCGGTCGCGGCCGGCGGTCCGATTACGGATGGTTCCGGGGCGGGTATTTGTGCTGCCTCACCTCCTGTTGTGTTCGCCGGTCGCCCCGGGCTGGTTGGCCGCCTGAGGTCATGTGTAGTGCAGCGGGATTGTTTAGGATCGGAGGCGGCCGCTGAAGAAAGAAAGGCCGAAGAAAGCCGGTCCGCGACCGGTTCGAAGAGGTGTGCCGTCCGGTACGGTTCCAGCTGGAGAATTGACGTGGCCGGGGGTGGGATATGCCGCGCCGAGAGCGTCCGCTCGCCGAGGGTGACGGTGCACTGCTGCGGTTCGCGCGGGACCTGAGGTCGTTGCGGGAACGCGCGGGCAGGCCGACTTACCGGGAGCTGAGCGAACGAGCGCACTATTCGGAGGCGGCCCTGTCGCAGGCCGCCGCGGGGCGCAAATTACCCAGCCTGGCGGTCACTCTGGCCTACGTACGGGCCTGCGGCGGCAGCGTCCGGGAGTGGGAGGACCGCTGGCGCGCGGTGGCGGCGGACCTGGAGCCGCCGGAGCCGGCCGGGCAGAAGGGCTCGCCCTACGCGGGGCTGGTCGCGTTCCAGCCGGAGGACGCCGACCGGTTCTTCGGCAGGGCGCGCCTGGTGGAGGAGCTGTCGTCCCGGCTGGAGGCGTCCCGCGTCGTCGTCGTCTTCGGCGCGTCCGGCGCCGGAAAGTCCTCGCTGCTGCGGGCCGGGCTGATTCCCCGGCTGGACGGGCCGGTGCTGCTGTTCACCCCCGGCGTGCATCCGCTGGAGGAGTGCGGGATCCACCTCGCCCGCCGCACCGGCGCACCGGTGCCGCCGCTGGGGGACGACCCGCGCGCGCTTCACCGGGCCGTGCGGACGGCCGCGCCGGACGGCACCGAGCTGGTGATCGTGGTCGACCAGTTCGAGGAGGTGTTCACCCTCTGCCGCGACGAGGAGGAGCGGGGCCGCTTCATCGACGCGCTGCTCACGGCGGCGGGGGCCGGCAACAGCGGGTGCCGGGTCGTCCTGGGGGTGCGCGCGGACTTCTACACCCACTGCACCGCCTACCCCGACCTGGTCGAGGCCCTGCGCGACGGTCACGTCACCGTCGGCCCGATGACCTCGGACGAGCTGCGCCTGGCGATCACCCAGCCCGCCGTCCGCGCCGGCTGCGCGGTGGAGTCGGCCCTGCTCGCCGAGCTGGTCGCGCAGGCGACCAAGCGCGTCGGCGTGCTGCCGCTGCTGTCGCACTCGCTGCTGGAGACCTGGCGCCGGCGCCGGGGCAACACGCTGACGCTCGCCGGATACCACGCCTCGGGCGGCATCGAGGGCGCGCTCGCCCAGACCGCCGAGTCGGTGTACGGCGGGCTGTCGGAGGCGCAGCGCCGCCTGGTGAAGGACCTGCTGCTGCGGCTGACCGCGCTCGGCGAGGGCACCGAGGACACCAAGCGGCGCGTGAGCCGCGGCGAGCTCGGCGATGACGACGACACCCGCCGGGTCCTGGATCACCTGGCGGACAGCCGTCTGATCGCGCTGGACGTCGACAGCGTCGAGATCTCGCACGAGGCGCTGATCGGGTCGTGGCCGCGGCTGCGCGACTGGCTCGCCGAGGACCGCGAGGGGCTGCGCCTGCACCGGGAGCTGACGGCGGCGACCGACGCGTGGGAGGCGCTGCGCCACGACGCGGGCGCGCTGTACCGCGGCGTCAGGCTGGAGCGGACGGCCGAATGGGCCGCGGCCGGGGGCGGCGCGTCCCTCACCGGACGGGAGCGGGCCTTCCTCGACGCCAGCCTCGCCGCCGAGCGGGCCGAGCGCGGCCTCGCCCGCCGCAACAGCCGCCGCCTGCGGCAGGCCGTGGCGCTGCTCAGCGCCCTGCTGGCGCTGACCGGCGCCGCGACGGCCTACGCCGTCAGCACCGAGCGCTCGGTGTCACGGCAGCGGGACACGGCCCTGTCCGAGATCGTCGCGGGCAAGGCGGCGGCTCTGCGCAGGACGGACCCGCCGCTGGCCGCCCAGCTCAGCATGGCCGCCTACCAGCTCGCGCCGACCCGCGCGGCGCGGGCGAGCGTGCTCGCCGCGCTCCCCTTCCCCAACCGGCGGCGCATGGCGGGGCACCAGGCGAACGTGAACTCCGTGGCGTTCAGCCACGACGGCCGCACCGTCGTCACCACCAGCCATGACCGCACCGCGCGGCTCTGGGACGCCGCCGATCCCGGCCGCTCCGCGCAGTTATCGGTGCTCTCCGGCCATACCAGCTCGGTGAACGCGGCGGCGTTCCGTCCCGACGGGCGCGTGCTGGTGACCGCGGGCTGGGACCGCACGGCCAGGCTCTGGGACGTCTCCGACCGCCGCCGCCCCTTCGGGCTGTCGACGCTCCGCAAGCACACCGGCCAGGTCAACGCGGTGGCGTTCAGCCCGGACGGCCGCACCGTCGCGGCGGTGAGCGCCGACCGCACCGCGACGCTGTGGGACGTCGCCGATCCCCGGAGGCCCCGCGCGCTGCGCACCCTCTCCGGGCACACCGCGGAGGTGGTCGCCGTGGCGTTCCGCCCGGACGGGCGGATGCTGGCCACCGCGAGCTTCGACCGCACCGTCGCGCTCTGGGACCTGGCGAAGACCCGCCCGCCCACGTTCCTCAAGGGTCACGAACGCGGGGTGACCTGGGTCGCCTTCAGCCCCGACGGCGCGAGGCTCGCCTCCTCCGGCCAGGACGGGACGGCGCGGATCTGGGACCCGGCCCGCGGACGTGAAGTCGGGACGCTGACCGGCCACGACGACATCGTCCGGTCGGTCGCGTTCAGCCCGGACGGCCGCAGCGTCGCCACCGCGGGCGAGGACAGGACCGCGCGGCTGTGGGACGTGTCGGGGCCAGGCGGCCACCGCCAGATCGCGGTCATGGAGGCCCACTCCGACGTCCTCTCGTCGGTGGCGTTCAGTCCCGACGGGCGCGCCATCGTGACCGGCAGCGACGACGACACGGCCGTGCGGTGGGGGTTCCCGGCTGCCTGGCCCGGGCCGATCGATGTGCTCCAGGCCGAGGCGTGGCTGTGCGGGGCCGCCTCCCCGCCGATCAGCTCGGCCGACTGGGCCGCCTACTTCCCGGGCGTCGACTACCGCCCGCCCTGCCGGTAGGCGCGTGCCGGTGGGCGCGCGCCGGTGGGCGCGTGGATCAGGTGGCGAGAAAGGCCAGGAGGTCCTCGTTGAAGCGGTCCTTGTCGCCGGGGACGAGGGCGATGCCGTGGGAGCCGCCCTCGTAGACCTTGAGGGTGGCGTCCGGGATGAGCTCGGCGGCCTTGCGGCCCGTGGCGTCGATGGGGACGATCTGGTCGTCGTCGCCGTGGACGACCAGGGTCGGGACGTCGAACTTCCTCAGGTCGTCGTGGAACTCGGTCCGGGCGAAGGCGTCCACGCACTTGAGCCCGGCCTGGATGCTCTCGTGCATGGCCATGAACCAGAAGGCGTCCTTGTTCCCCTGGGTGGCCTTGGTGCCCGGACGGCCAGCGCTGAAGAACCCCTCCGCCGAGTCCTTCCAGTACTGCGAACGTTCGGTGAGGATGCCCTTCTTGATGGCCTCGAACGCCTCGGCGGGCACGCCCTCGGGGTTGGCGTCGGTCCGGAGCATCAGCGGCGGGATGGCCGACAGCAGCACGGCCTTGGCGATCCGGCCGGTGCCGTGCCGGCCGATGTAGCGGGCGAGTTCGCCGCCGCCCATCGAGTGGGCGACGAGGGTGACGTCGCGCAGGTCCAGCGCCTGGATCAGGTCGTTCAGGTCGTCGGCGAAGGTGTCGAAGTCGTAGCCGTCCCACGGCTGGGCGGAACGGCCGTGCCCGCGCCGGTCGTGGGCGATGCCCCGGAAGCCGTTGCCGGCCACGCATCTCATCTGGTCTTCCCAGGCGTCGGCGTTGAGCGGCCAGCCGTGGCTGAACACCACCGGCGGCCCGCTGCCCCAGTCCTTGTAGAAGATCTCGACCCCGTCGCGCGTCGTGACGAAACCCATCCTGCGCCCCCTCGCCGCTCATCGGTGGAATCCAGGCGGACGCGCACGAGCCCGCCCGCCCCACGACGGGCGATACCCCGGGCGATGACCGACTAGGCCATGGACGGGTCAACAGGTCATCAGGGACGCGTCAGCCGGGTTCGCTCTCGTCGAGCAGGCGGAGGGCGCGGCTCGCTCCCGGGATGCGGGCCAGGTTGGCGCTGATCCTGTCGGCGGTGGCGCGGACGGCCTCGGCGAGGGACGCCAGGCGACGGCTGTCCAGGACCACGGTCGCGATGGCGGCGACGGTCGTCCCGGCGGGGTCGTGGACGGGCGCGGCGACGCACGCGAGCGGCGGCAGGGCGGACTCGTAGTCGAACGCCACGCCGTGGTCGCGCACGCCGGTGAGCCGCCGGGTCCACTCCGTCCTGGGATACCCGTCGGGCGCGGCGGCCCGCGGCCGGGACGCCTTGATCGCCGCTTCGGCCGCGCTCGCGACGGGGAGGACGGCTCCCGGGCGCAGGGGCCAGACCTCGTCGGCCCGCCCCAGCACCCCCGCGACGATCAGGGCGTCCGAGGCGTTGAGGACGGCGACGCTCACGCTCTCCCCGACCGTGATGGCGAGCTGCCGCGCGGGACGGGCGGCGGCCGTCCGCAGCACGGGCGCCGGCTCCCACATCTGCCCCAGCCGGAACGCGCGGGCGCCGACCCGGTAGCGGCCGCCCTCCCCGCGGTGCACGGCGCCCAGGGCGACGAGCTGGTCCAGCAGCCGGTGCGTGGTGGACTTGGGCAGCCCGGTCGCCGACGACAGCTGCGTCAGCCCCGCCTCACCGAGCCGCGCCAGCTCCTCCAGCACGAGGAACGCGCCCTCCAGCACCCCGCGGCCCC
>NZ_SMKU01000220.1 GCF_004349215.1 Actinomadura rubrisoli
GCCCCGATCAGCGGAGTGGTCACCTTCCTGGACCCGGAGGGCAAGGTCGTCGACAGGCGGCAATTCCGCCGCTGACGCCCGCCGACGCCCGCTGACCGGGCACGAAGCCCCGAGTGTCCCGCGCGGGGGAGCGGGCCTCACCCGCGATTTCCCACGCGACCGGTGTCGGGCTACCCACGGGTCATTGGATAGGGTCGAGGGAGGGGGAAGACCCCGGTTCCATGCTGAAGACGGGCCCGGTCGCGCCGGGCGAGACGACGTATGAGGAGAGCCGTTCCGTGACCATCCGAGTAGGCATCAACGGGTTCGGCCGGATCGGCCGCAACTTCTACCGCGCCGTGAAGGCGAGCGGAGCCGACATCGAGATCGTGGCGGTCAACGACCTGACCGACAACGCCACCCTCGCTCAGCTCCTCAAGTACGACAGCATCCTCGGGCGCCTGTCCGAGGAGGTGCGGGCCACCGCCGACGAGATCGTCGTGGGCGGCAAGGCCATCAAGGCGTTCGAGGAGCGCGACCCGGCCAACCTCAAGTGGGGCGAGCTGGGCGTGGACGTGGTCGTGGAGTCCACCGGCTTCTTCACCGACGCCACCAAGGCCAGGGTGCACGCCGACAACGGCGCCAAGAAGGTGATCATCTCGGCGCCCGCCAAGAACGAGGACGTCACCATCGTCCTCGGCGCCAACGAGGACACCTACGACCCGGCCGCCCACACGGTCATCTCCAACGCCTCCTGCACCACCAACTGCCTGGCCCCGCTGGCGAAGGTCCTGCACGACAACTTCGTCATCGAGAAGGGCCTGATGACGACGATCCACGCCTACACGCAGGACCAGAACCTCCAGGACGCCCCGCACAAGGACCTGCGGCGCGCCCGCGCCGCCGCCCTGAACGTCGTGCCGACCTCGACCGGCGCCGCCAAGGCCATCGGCCTGGTGCTGCCCGAGCTGAAGGGCAAGCTCGACGGCTACGCGCTGCGCGTCCCGGTGCCGACCGGCTCGGCCACCGACCTGACCGCGACCCTGTCCCGCGACGTGACCGTGGACGAGGTCAACGCCGCGTTCAAGGCCGCCGCCGAGGGCGCGCTGAAGGGCTACCTGACCTACACCGCCGACCCGATCGTCTCCAGCGACATCGTCACCGACCCGGCCTCGTGCATCTTCGACTCCGGGCTGACGAAGGTCATCGGCGACCAGGTCAAGGTCGTCGGCTGGTACGACAACGAGTGGGGCTACTCCAACCGCCTCGCCGACCTGGTGACGTTCGTCGGCTCGCAGCTCTGATCCTCTGGCCGCGCCGTGGCCGTGCGCTCGCGCGGCCACGGCGCGACCGTCTCCGGAAGGACATCGCATCCCGATGCGCACCATTGACGACCTCGACGTCGCCGGCAAGCGGGTGCTCGTACGCTCGGACCTGAACGTGCCGCTGGACGCCGAAGCGGTTCCGGGGGGTGTGGGGGGTCGTCCCCCCACGATGACGCGCCGGATCACCGACGACGGGCGGATCCGGGCGAGCCTGCCGACGATCGAGGCGCTGCGGGCCAGGGGCGCCAAGGTCATCGTCTGCGCGCACCTGGGCCGTCCCAAGGGTGAGGTCAAGCCCGAGTTCTCGCTGGCTCCGGTCGCGGAGCGGCTCGGTGAGCTGCTGGGCACCGGCGTCGCGGCCGCCGCCGACGTCGTCGGCGACTCGGCCCGCGCGACCGTGGACGGCCTCGCCGACGGCGATGTCGCGCTGCTGGAGAACCTGCGCTTCGAGCCGGGCGAGACCAGCAAGGACGCCGCCGAGCGCGGCGCGTTCGCCGATCGCCTCGCCGCCCTCGCCGACCTCTACGTCGGGGACGGGTTCGGCGCCGTCCACCGCAGGCACGCCAGCGTGTACGACGTGCCGCGGCGGCTCCCGCACGCGGCGGGCGGCCTCATCGCCGCCGAGGTCGCGGTGCTCAAGAGGCTCACCGAGGAGGTCGAGCGGCCCTACGCGGTCGTCCTCGGCGGCTCCAAGGTCTCCGACAAGCTCGGCGTGATCGACAACCTGCTCGGCAAGGCCGACCGCATCCTGATCGGCGGCGGCATGGTCTTCACCTTCCTCAAGGCCCAGGGCCACGAGGTCGGCAGGAGCCTGCTGGAGGAGGACCAGCTCGGCACCGTCCGCGCCTACCTGCGCCGCGCCGAGGAGGCGGGCGTGGAGTTCGTGCTGCCGGTCGACATCGTCGCGGCCACCGACTTCGCCGCCGACGCCGACCACGACGTGGTCGCCGCCGAGGCGATCCCCGCCGACCGGCTCGGGCTCGACATCGGCCCCGAGTCCGGCAAGCTGTTCGCCGCCCGCCTCGCCGACGCCCGGACGGTGTTCTGGAACGGCCCCATGGGCGTGTTCGAGATGGAGCCCTACGCCGGTGGCACCCGCGCCGTCGCCCAAGGCCTCATCGACTCGGGCGCGTTCACCGTGGTCGGCGGCGGCGACTCCGCGGCGGCCGTCCGCGGCCTCGGCTTGAAGCACGGTTCTTTCGATCACATCTCGACAGGCGGCGGCGCCAGCCTCGAATACCTCGAAGGCAAGACGCTGCCCGGCCTGCAGGCCCTGGAGGACTGACCGATGGCCCCCGCCACCCCTTCCCGCAAGCCGCTGATGGCCGGGAACTGGAAGATGAACAAGAACCATCTGGACGCGATCCTGCTCGTCCAGAAGATGGCGTTCGCGCTCAAGGACGCCGACCACGCCGCCGTGGACGTCGTGGTGGTGCCGCCGTTCACCGACCTGCGCTCGGTGCAGACGCTGATCGAGGCCGACCGCTACGCGATCCAGTACGGCGCGCAGGACGTCTCGCCGCACGCCTCCGGCGCCTACACCGGCGAGATCGCCGCGTCGATGCTCGCCAAGCTGGGCTGCTCCTACGCGATCGTCGGGCACTCCGAGCGGCGGCAGTACCACGCCGAGGACGACGCGCTCGTCAACGCCAAGGCCAGGGCGGCCCTCGCGGCCGACCTCAGCCCCATCCTGTGCGTGGGAGAGGGCCTGGAGGTCCGCAAGGCCGGCGAGCACGTCCCGCACGTCCTGGCCCAGCTCGACGGCGCCCTGGCGAAGATCCCGGCCGAGCAGGTCCGGCGCACCGTGATCGCCTACGAGCCGGTCTGGGCGATCGGCACCGGCGAGGTCGCCACCCCGAAGGACGCGCAGGAGGTCTGCGCGGCCATCAGGACGCGGCTCGCCGAGCTGTACGACGGCGGAGTGGCCGACCAGACGCGTATCCTGTACGGCGGCTCGGTCAAGGGGAGCAACATCGCCGGGATCATGGCCGAGGACGACGTGGACGGCGCCTTGGTCGGTGGTGCCAGCCTCGACCCGGGTGAGTTCGTCAAGATCTGCCGGTACAGGGATCTCCCCGTCTGAGGAAAACTGATCAATTCTGCGTGACATGGGGGTTCTTGCCGAACCAGCGGAGAGTTCGTCGTACCCTTCGTAGCTGACGGGTAAACCGCTCGGCTCGACCCTCCGTCCTAACGAACATGCCCCGCCTCCCGCGGGGGTGGATCCAGAGAAGGCGCTGAACTGTGATCATCGCATCGTCCATCGTGCTCATCGTCACGAGCCTGCTGATGGTGGTCCTCGTCCTGATGCACAAGGGCAAGGGCGGCGGCCTGTCCGACATGTTCGGCGGCGGGATCAACTCGTCCCTGGGCGGTTCCTCGGTCGTGGAGCGCAACCTCGACCGGCTGACCGTCGGGGTCGGCGTGATCTGGTTCGCCTCGATCGTCGTGCTCGGACTGCTGTTCAAGCACAAGGGCGTCGGCTGAGCAGCCCGTTTCATACGTACGAGCGCCGCGCCGCCCTCGGAGGTCACGGGCGGCGTCGGCACACTAAGCGAGGAGTACTCCGTGGGTAGTGGCAACGCGATTCGGGGCAGCCGCGTCGGGGCCGGTCCGATGGGAGAGGCGGAGCGCGGTGACGCCGCGCCCCGCGTCTGGGTGACCTTCTACTGCGCCAACCGGCACGAGACCCGCCCCAGCTTCGCGACCGACGTCGCGGTGCCCGAGACGTGGGACTGCCCGCGCTGCGGGTTCCCGGCCGGTCAGGACTCGGACAACCCGCCGGCTCCGCCGAAGACCGAGCCGTACAAGACGCACCTGGCCTACGTGAAGGAGCGGCGCAGCGACGAGGACGGCGAGGCCATCCTTGAGGAGGCGCTCTCCAAGCTCCGCCAGAAGCGCGCCGCCGTGAAGAGGGCCCTGGAGGCCGCGGGCCGCAACTAGGCCCGTCCCGCATCACGCGCATGGCCCCCGAGCGGGGCCATGCGCTTTTGCGTGCCCGCCGTGTCCCTGTCGTCGGATACCCTTTGATGCCCCCTGGGCGCGGCTATGATGGCCGCAACGCGACTGGCGCAGTCAAGGTGGAGACGACCACCGGGGAGCGAGAGCAGTCCGCACACCGCGCGCCTGGGTGTACGGGCCCCCTTCGCCGGGGCGCCCGCGACGAGCCCCCCGGCGCGAGCAGCGCGGAGGCCGCCATGCATGAACCCGCCGTCCCCCATCTCCAGGCCGGGGACCCCGAGATCGCCGGGCTGGTCGAGGCCGAGGCCCGCCGCCAGTTCGAGAAGATCAGGCTCATCGCCTCGGAGAACTATGTCTCGCCCGCCGTGCTGGAGGCCACCGGCTCGGTCCTGACCAACAAGTACTCCGAGGGCTACGCGGGCCGCCGCTACTACGAGGGCCAGCAGAACATCGACCCGGTCGAGCGGCTGGCCGCCGAGCGGGCCCGGGCGCTGTTCGGCGTCGAGCACGCCAACGTCCAGCCCTACTCGGGCTCGCCCGCCAACCTCGCCGTCTACATGGCGTTCCTGGAGCCGGGCGACCGGGTGATGGGGCTGTCGCTGCCGATGGGCGGCCACCTCACGCACGGCTGGTCGGTGTCGGCCACCGGGAAGTGGTTCAGCCCCGTCCGGTACGAGGTGCGCGCCGACACCGGGCGGGTCGACATGGACGAGGTGCGCGACCTGGCGCTGAAGGAGCGGCCGAAGCTCATCTGGTGCGGGGGCACCGCGATCCCGCGCACGATCGACTTCCCGGCCTTCGCCGAGATCGCCCGCGAGACCGGGGCCGTGCTGGCGGCCGATATCGCCCACATCGCGGGCCTGGTCGCGGGCGGCGCGCACCCGTCCCCGGCAGGCCACGCCGACGTGATCTCCACCACCACGCACAAGACGCTGCGCGGCCCGCGCGGCGCGATGATCATGTCGACGGCCGAGCACGCCGCGGCGGTCGACAAGGCGGTCTTCCCCGGCCTCCAGGGCGGCCCGCACAACCACACGACCGCCGCGATCGCGGTGTCGCTGCGGGAGGCGGCGCTGCCCGGGTTCGCCGGGTACGTCCGGCAGATCGTCGCGAACGCCCGGGCCCTGGCCGCCGCGCTGCTGGAGCGCGGCTACGACCTGATCTCCGGCGGCACCGACAACCACCTCATCCTGATCGACCTCACGAACAAGGGCGTGGCGGGCAAGCCCGCCGCGCAGGCCCTCGACCGCGCGGGCGTCGAGCTGAACCACAACGCCGTGCCGTTCGACCCCCGCAAGCCGTTCGACCCGTCCGGCCTGCGGCTCGGCACCGCCGCGATCACCACCCGCGGGCTGACCGAGGAGCGGATGCCGCAGATCGCGGCCTGGATCGACGAGGTCGTCCAGGCGGCCGCGAGCGGGGACGGGACGGTCGAGGAGCGGGTCGCGGGCGAGATCCGCGAGCTGCTCGCCTCCTACCCGATGCCGGGCTGGGCGCCCGCGCCCTGATCAGGCCGGCCGCAGCAGGGTGATCATCCGCCAGGCGGCGGGGTCGGCGAGGCCCACCGCGGCCCCGCCGGCCCCGAAGTCGCCGTAGCGGGCCGCGACACCGAGCCCGCCCGCGAGGCGGATGGCGGCGTCGACCTCGGTCGCCGTCCAGAACCGGTAGGGGACGACGTCGCGGATCACCCGCGTGACGTCCCCGCCGATGGTCATGGTGACGTGGTCGTCGGCGATCTGGGTCACGGGGTCGAGGAGGTCGGCGGGCTCGCCCCAGCGCACGGTGGCCCGGACGCCGCCGCGCTCGACCGTCCAGCCGGTGCTGACGCTCGGCTCGTCGCCCAGCCGGTCGCGGGGGTGCGACATCTCCACGACGTAGAGGCCGTCCGGCGCCAGGTGCCCGGCCACCCGGCGCAGGTGCGCGACGAACGCGTCCAGCGTCATCAGGTGCGACGTGGAGTCGAGCATCGTCAGGATCAGGTCGAACCGGCGGCCGAGCGCGAACCGGGTCATGTCGTCCTGGACGACCTCGACCGCGACCCCCGCCCGCTCGGCCTCGCGGGCGGCGTAGGCGCACATGGCCGGGTGCATGTCGAGCGCGGTCGCGGCCAGCCCGCGCCGCGCCAGCTCGCGGGCGTGCTCGGCGGGCCCCGCCGCCAGCTCCAGCGCCGTCCGGACGGGCGCCGCGCCGGGACGGTGCTGGGCGCACCAGGCGAGCAGCACCTCCACCTCGGCGGGCACGTCGCGGAACGAGCACGCCAGCTCGTACGCCCAGGGGTCGTCGTAGATGCCGGTCACCGGGCCATCCTGCCAGGGCGGAAGCGCCCGCCGGGGCGCCGTTCGCCACCGGCTCGGTTCCGCGCCGCGCCCGGCCGCGCCTGTCACGCAATCGCTACGTCATCATGTGCGCGGGGTTTCACATTTCGGACGGGGGGTTGAGAGGGCCGCCGCGACGGCCTAGCGTGCGGTAAGTGATCGACCCCGTGAGCGGTGAGCACGTCAATGATCGACCGAGGCGCGAGCCGTTCGCGACGCGCCTGCCCCTGCTGTTCCCCGGCTCGCTCGGCGACGAGCAGCGGGCGGTGTACGAGGCGGTGACGGGCGGCCCGCGCGGCGGCCGGGCGTTCACCTCCCGCGAGGACGACCCTCCCGACCCGGCGGCGAACGGGCCCGCCTTCCGGTTCGTCGACGACGCCGGACGGCTCCTCGGCCCGTTCAACGCCATGCTCTACAGCCCGTCCGTCGGCATGCCCCTCCAGGACCTCGGCGCCGCGCTGCGCTTTCGCACCGCGTTCACCAAGCGCGAGCGGGAGATCGCCACGCTGGTCGTCGCGGCGCGCCTGCGCTCGGACTTCGAGTGGTACGCGCACGAGCGGACCGGGCGGCGCGCCGGGCTGGACAAGGACGAGGTGGACGCGCTGCGCGAGGGCCGCGCGCCCATGTTCGGCGACGTGCGCGAGCGCGTGGTGTACGAGGCGACGCGGCAGCTGGCCGCCGAGCGCGACCTGGGCGACGCGGTGTTCACCGAGGCGGTGGCGACGCTCGGCCGGGCCGCCGTCGTCGAGCTGGTGACGCTCGTCGGCTACTACTGGGCGCTGGCGCTGCAACTGCGGGTGTTCCGGGTGGGCGTGCCGGACGGCGAGCCCGCGCCGGAGTGGCCACCGGAGGAGGGTCATGACTGAGGTGCTGCGGACCGGGCGGCTCGCGCTGCACCCGGTGAGCATGAGCGACCACCGCGCGCTGCTGACGCACTGGACGGGCCCGCTCGTCCGGCGCCACCTCTTCGACGACCGGATCGTCTCGCCCGTCCAGGTGACCGAGATCATCGCGGCGAGCCAGCGGGACTTCGCGACCGAGGGCTACGGGCTGTGGGCGCTGCGGGCCGTCCGGCGCGGCGGCCCCGCCGGCGCCGCGCTCGACCGGGCGGTCGACCTGGCCATGTCCGGCGCCTCGCTGGTCGGCGTGGTCGGCCTGCGCCGCCACGGCGGCCCGGGCGGTCGCGGCGGCCCGGACGGACTCGGCGGCCCGGACGGGCGCGGCGTGGACGTGGAGATCCTCTACAGCCTGGAGCCGGACCGGTGGGGCCTGGGTCTGGCCGCCGAGGCGTCCCGCGCGGTGCTCGACTACGCGTTCGGCGTGGTCGGGCTGCACCGGGTCACCGCGGAGATCGACGCGGGCAACGCCTCGTCCGCCGAGATCGCCGAGCGGCTCGGGATGCGGCCGTGGCGCCCCGGCCCGGACGGCCCGGACGGCGCGTCCTACTACGCGGCCGACCGCGCCCGGTGGCT
This sequence comes from Actinomadura rubrisoli, assembly GCF_004349215.1. GTDB lineage: Bacteria > Actinomycetota > Actinomycetes > Streptosporangiales > Streptosporangiaceae > Spirillospora > Spirillospora rubrisoli. The sequence continues at coordinate 8,053 of NZ_SMKU01000220.1, forward strand.
CGGATCCCGTCGTGCCGTCGATGCCGTCCCATAGAATCCGTCGCCCTCTACCGTACGAAGCTTCGAATACAGCAGTATGGATCCATGAGCGCTCCCCTCCGCCGGGCCCCGCTCGCCCCCGGCTTCGCCAACGGCGGTGTCTCGTACTGGTACCGGGCGTCCGGGCGCCCCGCCCCCGGACCGCGCCTGCCGGGCCCGCGCACCGCGGACGTGTGCGTCGTCGGCGCCGGCTACACCGGGCTCTGGACGGCCTACTACCTCAAGCGCGCGCGGCCCGACCTGCGGATCGTCGTGCTGGAGCGCGAGTTCGCCGGGTTCGGCGCGTCCGGGCGCAACGGCGGGTGGGTGCTGGGGGAGATCGCCGGTTCGCTGGAGCGCTACGCCGCGTGCCACGGCCGTCCCGCCGCCATCGCCCTGCAGTACGCGATGTTCGGCGCGGTGGACGAGGTCGTCCGGGTCGCCGAGGCGGAGGGCATCGACGCCGGAGTGGTCAAGGGCGGGGTGCTGCACGTCGCCCGCAACGCCGCCCAGCTCGCCCGGCTCCACGCGCTGGTGGAGGAGTCGCGCTCGTGGGGCTGGGCGCGGGGCGACCTGATGTGCCTGCCGGCGGAGGAGCGGGAGGAGCGGCTGCGCGTCGAGGGCGCGGTGGGCGCCGCCTGGAGCCCGCACTGCGCGCGCGTCCAGCCCGCCGCGCTCGTCCAGGGCCTGGCCAAGGTGGTCAGGGGCCTCGGCGTGGAGATCTACGAGCGGACGCCCGTCGTGCGGATCGACCCGCGCCGCGGCGCCGTCCAGGCCACCGCCGTCACCGCGTCCGGCGCCGTCACCGCCGAGTACGTCCTGCGCGCCACCGAGGGGTTCACCGCGGCGCTGTCGGGCCATCACCGCGACTGGCTCCCGATGAACAGCTCCATGATCGTCACGACGCCGCTGCCCGCCCCGGTCTGGACGGCGATCGGGTGGGACCGCCGCGAACTGCTCGGCGACATGGCCCACTACTACATGTACGCCCAGCGCACCGCCGACGACCGCATCGCGTTCGGCGGCCGGGGCAAGCCGTACCGGTACGCCTCGCGCGTGGACGACGGCGGCCGCACCCAGCCCGCCACCGTCAACGCCCTCTGGGCCGCCCTCGTCTCGATGTTCCCGCCCGCCGCGAAGGAGGGACGCGTCGCGCACGCCTGGTCGGGCGTCCTCGGCGTGCCCCGCGACTGGTGCGCCACGGTCGCGCTGGACCGCGCGACCGGTCTCGGCCACGCGGGCGGCTACACCGGCCACGGCGTCGCCACGGCCAACCTCGCGGGCCGCACCCTCCGCGACCTCGTCCTGCGGGACGACACCGACCTGACCGCGCTCCCCTGGGTGAACCACCGCGTCCGCCGGTGGGAGCCCGAGCCGCTGCGCTGGCTCGGCGTCCAGGCCATGTACGCGCTCTACCAGGCGGCGGACGCCCGCGAATCCGGCTCCCGCTCGCCCCGGACGTCCGTCCTGGCCCGCGTGGCCGACGCGATCACCGGTCACTGATCCCGCGGACCCGCGCTTGGCCGGACGGTGAAGAATACGCCGACGGGCAACGGAACGTCGGTGGCGGCTGCGATGATCCGGGCATGGCTGACACGACGTACCAGAGCCTCGCGGACCGGCTGGTGGACCTTGGCATGGTGCCCAAGGAGCGGGCGGGCGCCGCGCTGGCGGAGCTGACGGCGCCCGGCGGGCCCGCGCCCGGCCCCGGCGCCGAACTGGAGGAGGCCGACGTCCTGGACTTCCTCGACGAGTGCGGCCTGATCGTGTGGGCCCACGCCGGGGACGCCGACGATCTTGAGGACGGCTACCGCGAGATCATCGAGAGCGCCGCGGCGTGCGGCGGCGCCATCGAGGTCGGCGACGTGGAACTGGTCGAGGACGAGGACGGCGAGGAGAGCCTGCACTTCCTGCGCGACGGCGAGTCGCTGTGGTGGGCGGTGGAGCACCAGTCCGGCGACCATCTCGACCTGCTGACCGTGATGGAGTGCATCGACGACCTCGAACCCGGCGGCGGCGACCCCCGGATGTTCTACGCGCTGCCCGGCGCGGAGCCGGGCGAGGACGACGTCTACGTCCTCGCGACGCCCGAGCAGGCGCGGGCCCTGCACGACGAGTTCGACCTCGACCTGGAGGGCCTCGACCGGGTCAAGGCGGCGCCGGGCGAGCCCCCCACGGCCGACCCCGGCACGCTCGACTGGTACATGCAGGCCGACCGGGCGCGCATGACCCCGCCCGCCCGCGCGTACCTCGACGAGTGGACGGCGGGCATGGGCGAGGCGCTGGCCGCGTGGCGGGCGAAGTACCTGCCCGCCGGCTTCCCGTTCGACTTCTCCCCGGCGTCCCTGGACGCGCTGGAGCCGCTGGTGCTGGAGCGCCACCCCGACTGGGACTCGGTCATCGCCGCGGGCGCCGACCCGTTCGTGGAGGGCGCCGTCCGCTACCTGGGCGAGTCGATGCTGCGGGAGGTCCCGAGCCGCTGGGGCTACCAGGACCTCGGCCTGTCGGACTCCCACGACCGGATCCCGATGATCCGCTCCAACACCCCGCTCGGTTTCCTCCAGGCGATCGTCCCGCTGCACCGGCTGGCGGCGCTCGCCAAGCGCCGCGAGGCGGGCCTGCTGGCCGACTCGGCCGACCTCCTCCAGGACGCCGTCGACGCGCACCGCAGAGCCGTGGCCGCCCGCCGAACCTGACCACCACCCCAGACGATCCCCCGGACGCCGCCACGGGCGGGCGTTTATCGAGGGGCTCGGTCGTCGCCGGGTGCATGGTCGACGATGCCGGTGAGCAGGGTGACGAGCCGGGTGCGCTCGTCCGGGGCCAGCCAGCCGAAGAGGCGGGCGCCCACGGCGCCCGCCGCCCGCTGCGACGCGTGCGCGTGGCGGCGTCCTTCGTCGGTCAGCTCGATCGCGTAGGCGCGGCGGTCGTGGGCGGCGCGGTTGCGGACGGCCAGGCCGAGCCGCTCCAGCTCGTCCATGATCCGGACGACGGCCGACTTGTCGAGGTCGAGGAGCGCGCCGAGCCGCCGCTGGCTGGTCGGGCCGTTCCGGGCCAGCGTGGCCAGCACGCCGAAGTGCCGGGTCTCGATCCCGAGGGGCCGCAGCTCCAGGTTCAGCGCGGTCCGGGCCGCGTCGTGCGCGGTGGCGAGCAGCAGGCCCAGCGCGGCGTCGTCGGTCCGCGGGTCGCCGAGCGGGGACGGCGGGCGCCCCGGAGGTTCGATGTCCACTCCCGTATTTTAGAGCCGCTCGATATGGTCTCGGCCAAGACTTTCTCGTATACTCCCTTTTGGGCGGCCTGACGATCAGGGGAGAGGCAATGCACGCCGAAAGGGACGACGACGCGGGTACCGGGCCGAGCAGGCGGCATGTGATGCGGACCGCCGCGCTGGCGACCGCCGCCGCCACGGTCTCCGCCACCGCGGTCTCCACCACCGGGGTCGCGCCCGCCCGCGCCGCCGGCGGGCCGCGCACCGGCAGGATCGACACCCACCACCACGCGCTCCCGCCCGCGATGCGCCGCTGGGCCGTCGAGCACGGCCTGCTGCCCCCGGAGGGCGGGCCGCGCTGGGGGAACTGGGACCTCGGCAGGACCCTGGACACCATGGACGCCAACGGCATCGCGGCCGGGGTCGCCTCCTCGCCCGCGCCGTCCGAGGCGTTCCGCGACCGGAACCTCGCGCTGTCGGGCACGCGGCTGTTCAACGAGTCGCTGGCCGAGCTGGTGAAGGACCACCCGACCCGGTTCGGCTTCTTCGCCTACCTGCCGCTGCTCCACGTCGACGTCGCGATCCAGGAGGCGGCCTACGCGCTGGACGAGCTCGGCGCCGACGGCGTCCTGATGATGGCCAACGCCGAGGGCCGCTACCTGGGCGACCCCGCGTTCGAGCCGCTGTTCGCCGAGCTGGACCGGCGGAGCGCCGTCGTGTTCACCCATCCCGCGGGCCTCGCCGACGCGCGTCCCGTGCCCGGCGTGGACGAGTGGATCGCCGACTACATGCTCGACACCACCCGGACCGCGCTCAGCCTCATCACGGCGGGCACTCTGGACCGCCACCGCCGGATCTCGGTGATCCTCTCGCACGCGGGCGGCTTCCTGCCCTACGCGGGCGGGCGGGTCGAGCACGCGGGCCGCCAGGGCGAGGGGCCGAGCCCGGAGGCGTTCCGCCGGGCGGTGCGGCGCTTCTACTACGACACCGCCATGCCCGCCTCGCCGTACGCCACCCCGTCGCTGCTGGCCGCCGCCGGGTCCGGCCGCCTGCTGTTCGGGACGGACTGGCCCCAGGTCGCCGCCCCGGAGGTCCGCCGCACGACCGCGCTGCTGGACTGCGACCCCTCCCTAGACGCCCGCGCGCACGCGGCCGTCAACCGAGGGAACGCTCTGCGCCTGCTCCCCACCCTCGCGAAACGCCTGCGGCGGGCGTGACCGTCACTCCGAGATGAGGTCCTGGACGTCGCCGTAGGACGGGACGGGAGCGCCGTCCCCCTCCCCGGTGACGTCCAGGGCGGCGGCGACCGCGGCCCGCAGCGCCTCGCGGAACAGCAGCGAGCCGGTGCTCACGCGGTGGACGCCGAGCGCGGCGAGCCGCGCGTAGTCGGTCCTGCCCGGCATGAACAGGACGTTGAGCGGCACGTCGACCGCGTCCAGCACGGCGCGGACGTCGGCGTCGTCCGCGACGGCCGGGACGAACACGCCGTCCGCGCCCGCGTCCGCGTAGGCGCGCACCCGGCGGAGCGTCTCGGCGCGGTCGGGCTCGGCTGAGGCCAGCCAGAACGTGTCGGTGCGGGCGTTGAGGAACACCCCGGGCGCCGCGTCCTTCACCGCCCGGACGACCGCGACCTGGTGGCCGAGCGGCGCGAGCGACCCGTCGGCGCGGCCGTCCTCCAGGTTGACCCCGGCGATCCCGTGGTCGGCCAGCTCGGCGACGAGGCCTGCGACGTCCTCGGGCCGCTCGGAGAACCCGCCCTCGATGTCGACGGTGACGGGGACGGGGAGCCGCGCGAGGGCCCGTGCCAGCGCGAGGGTCTCGGCGCGGGTGCCGCCGGCCGCGTCCGGCTTCCCCGCCGCGGCGGCGACGCCGAGGCTGGTGGTGCCGACCGCGGGGAATCCGGCCTTGGCGAGGGCTGCGCCGGTCGCGAAGTCCCACGCGTTGGGCAGCAGCAGCGGCCGTCCCGCGTGGTGCAGGTCCCGGAACCGGCTGTTCATCGGACGGTCTCCCTCATCTCCGGCAGGACGGCCCCGCACGTCGGACGGGGACGTTCCCGCCTGTCGGGATCGAAACGGTAGGCCCGATTCGCTTCGACGCCGGCCGAACCGTCGCCCCCGAAGGGCGGTCAGGGCCGGTGCGCGGGCGGGCCGCCACGCCAGGCGGGGAGGGCGCGGCCGTCCACGGCCGTCTCGAAGGCGGCGCGGGCCAGCAGGCGGGTGGAGTCCAGGGTGGGGAGCGGGGACGCCTCGGGCGTCACCAGGAGCGGGATCTCGGTGCAGACGAGGGCGACGGCGTCGCAGCCCCGTTCGGCGAGCCGGCCGATGACCTCGACGTACGCGCGGCGCGAGGCGCCGGTGAACACGCCGTTCACCAGCTCCTCGAAGATGATCCGGTTGACGGTCTCGCGGTCGGCGGCGTCCGGGACCTCGGCGTCGATGCCGCGGGCGGCCAGCTCGCGGGGGTAGACGGGGCCGTCCATGGTGTAGCGGGTGCCGAGGACGCCGACCCGCGTCCGGCCCTCGCGGGCCGCCTGGCCGGCGACGACCTCGGCGATGTGCAGGCCGGGCAGGGCGAGGTCGTCGCCGGGCCGTTCGAGCGCCATGTGCGCGGTGTTGTCGGGGCAGACGAAGAAGTCGGCGCCCGCCGCCGCGAGCCGCCGGGCGCTCTCGGCGAGGATCGCCCGGATGGCGTCGTGGTCTCCGGCGTCCCACGCGGGCATGCTCCGCGCCATCGCGATGAGGTCGAGCGTCACGTCGGGGTGGTCGTCCGGCCCGAGCTCGCGGAAGCCCTCCTGGCAGAAGGTCCGCAAGCACAGCGCGGCGCCTTCCACGCTGTGCGCGAGGATGCCGAGATGCCGCATGTGATCTACTCTAGGCGGTCCTGTAGTGCGTGGTGGGGCGCAGGTCGTCGTCGGCTACAAAGCCTGATCAACCGGTTTGTGCGTGCCGCGCCTTGGCCGGACGGGCCGGGGCCCGCGAGGATCGGACACCATGAGCCTTCTTGAGACGCTGGCCGGCAAGGGACTGCGGCGCGAGCCGCCGACGCGGGACGAGGCGCTGGCGCTGCTGGCGACCTCCGACGACGACCTGCTCGACGTCGTGGCCGCCGCCGGACGGGTGCGGCGCCACTGGTTCGGGCGTCGCGTCAAGCTGAACTACCTCGTCAACCTCAAGTCGGGGCTGTGCCCCGAGGACTGCACCTACTGCTCGCAACGGCTCGGATCGAAGGCGGACATCCTCACCTACACCTGGCTGAAGCCGGGCGAGGCCGCCGACGCCGCCGCGGCGGGGATGGCCGCGGGCGCCAAGCGGGTGTGCCTGGTCGCCAGCGGGCGCGGGCCGACCGACCGGGACGTGCGGCGGGTCGCCGACACCATCGCCGCGATCAAGGAGCGGGGCGACGTCGAGATCTGCGCCTGCCTCGGCCTGCTGCGCGACGGGCAGGGCGAGCGGCTCCGCGACGCGGGCGCCCACGCCTACAACCACAACCTCAACACCTCCGAGGCGCAGTACGGCGACATCTGCACCACGCACGACTTCGGCGACCGGGCCGACACCGTCCGCAGGTCGCGGGACGCGGGCCTGTCGCCCTGCTCCGGCCTGATCGCGGGCATGGGGGAGACCGACGGGGACCTGGTGGACGTCGCGTTCGCGCTGCGCGAGCTGGACGTCGACTCCGTCCCGGTCAACTTCCTGATCCCGTTCGAGGGCACGCCGCTCGCCGGGCAGTGGGCGCTGACGCCGCAGCGGTGCCTGCGCATCCTGGCGATGGTCCGGTTCGTCTGCCCGGACGTGGAGGTGCGGCTCTCGGGCGGCCGCGAGATCCACCTGCGCAGCCTCCAGCCGCTCGCCCTGCACATCGTCAACTCGATCTTCCTGGGCGACTATCTGACCAGCGAGGGCCAGGCCGGGCAGGCCGACCTCGACATGATCGCCGACGCGGGCTTCGAGGTGGAGGGCGCGGACGTGCCCACGCTGCCCGAGCACCGCCGCGAGGCCGCCCCCGCCCGGGACGCGGCCCCCCTCGCGGACGCCGTGCCGGTCCCGGACGCGGCGCCGGTGTCCGGTGCGCGCGCCGACCTGGTCGCGGTGCGCCGCCGGGGCGCCGGGACGGAGCTGCCGCCCAACGCCTGAGCCGCGCCGTCCCCCGGCGGGGGTCCGGCCGCCGTCCCGCGCCCGGGGCCTGAGGAAACCGGAGACCTCGGGCCCTGGGAGTCAGGGGGTGTCGGGGAGCCAGGAGCCGTGGAAGCCGGTGGGGAC
>NZ_SMKU01000221.1 GCF_004349215.1 Actinomadura rubrisoli
CGTCTAAACCCCCCGGACGCCTGAACCCCCCGACGCCTGGAGTCTGTTTCAATCTGGCCCAACCCTCACGCGATCGCGCTACCTGACCGGGGATGCGAAGCCGAAGGCGAGCATCCCCGGGAAGATCGCGAAGCGATTCCGCGATCGCCCAAGCACGGTCAAGGTGCGAGCCGCCAGGCGAGCACCTTGGGCCGGGATTGCTTTAATACAGCGGAGGGCGGCGGGACTCCCAGGGGGTGCTGAGGACGACCGTGGTGCGGGTGGCGACGTTGGCGGCGGCCCGGATCCGCTGGAGCAGGTCCTCCAGCTCGTTCGGGGAGGCCACGCGCACCTTGAGGATGTAGCTCTCCTCCCCCGCGACCGAGTGGCACGCCTCGATCGCGGTGAGGTGGGCCAGCCGGTCGGGCGCGTCGTCGGGCGCGGCGGGGTCGATCGGTTTGATCGAGATGAACGCGGTCAGCGGCAGCCCGATCTGCTCGTTGTCGAGCTGGGCGGCGAAGCCCTTGATGACGCCGCGCTTCTGCAGCCGCCGCACGCGCTGGTGCACGGCCGACACCGACAGGCCCGTCTCCTTGGCCAGGTCGGTGAAGCTCATCCGCCCGTCGTCGGCCAGCAGCGCCATGATCTGACGATCGATCTCCTCCACCCGGGAAATCTAGCGTGCCGGGGGACGCCGCAGGGCCCGGTCAGATCACAGATCGGCGTCCCCGCGCCGGATCGTCCCAGCATCCGGACACGGGCCGTCCGGGCGGGCCGCCCGGGGTCAGGGCTCGCGGCTCAGCGCGGGCGCCAGGCACGCCATCGTGACCATCAAGAGCAGGAAGACGAGCATCGCGGTGCGCAGCCCGGTCGATTCGGCGATGCCGCCGACGAGCGGGGGCCCGGCCATGAACCCGATGTAGCCGATCGTGGAGACCGCGGCGATCGAGGGGCCGGGGCGCCGGGAGGTGAGCGAGGCGGCGTGGCTGAAGGCCACCGGGACGACGGCGGCGAGGCCGAGGCCGATGAGGCAGTAGGCGGCGAGGCCCGTCCAGGTGGCCGGGAACGCGATGGCGACGGCGGAGCCGCTCGCGGCGATGAGCCCGCAGGTCAGCAGGAACCGGCTTGAGGTGGTCCGGCCGCGGATCCGGTCGGCCGCCAGCCGGCCCCCCACCATGCCCACCGAGAAGACCCCGAACCCGGCGGCGGCGGTGCCGGCGGACGAGCCGGCGATGTCGCGCAGGTAGATCGACCCCCAGTCGTTCATCAGCCCCTCCCCCATCAGGGCGCAGAACACCACGAACCCGGGCGCCCAGAGCCCCCGGGACGGCAGCGCGAGCAGGGGGTCGGAGCCGCCGCCGGCGGGCCCGTCGGGGAGCAGGAACACCGCCGCGCCGCCGCAGACGGCCGCCAGCACGGCGGCCGCCAGCAGGAAGTGCGCCCCGACGCCCATCCCGGCGGTCGCCGCGAGGCCGCCGGCGGCCGCCCCGGCGACCCCGCCGAGGCTGAACATCGCGTGGAAGCCGCCCATGAGCGGGCGGGCGCAGGCCCTCTCGACCAGGGCGCCCTGGGTGTTCATGGCGACGTCCAAGGCGCTGTTGCCTATCGCGAACGCGGCCAGCACCGCGATCAGGTACACCAGCCGGGGCGCGAACGCGATCAGCGGGAGGGCCGCCAGGTAGGGGGCGGCGCAGGCCAGCACCCGGCGGCTGCCCCAGCGGGCCACCAGCCCGCCCGCCAGCGGCAGCCCCAGGAAGGCGCCGGCGGCGAGGCCGGTGAGCGCCAGGGACAGGTCGCCGGGCGACAGCGCCAGCGCGTCCCGGATGGCGGGCACGCGCGCCGCCCAGGTGGCGAACGCGGCGCCGTTGACGAAGAAGACGGTGCTGACGGCGATCCGCGTGCCCCGCCCGCGGGGCAGGCGCGGGCCGGGGCGGGTTCCGACGGCGGGGCCCCCGCGGGTCCCGTCGCCGAGGACGCCCGGGTCGCCGTCGGGGTCGTTTCTGGGCATGCTGCTCCTCGGCAGGTGGCAGGGAGGCGAACCCCGGGCGCGTGCGGGCTCTGGCGCGGGCGCGGCCGCCGGGTTCGTGAGGGGGCGCGCGCGGGGAGCGCGCGCCGCCGGGGCGCGTCCGCCGTACTCGCGGGGACGGCCCTCGTCCGATGTGCTGTTGCGTGATCTGCGGCGCCCGGCCGGCCCGCGGGCCCGCGCGGCGGGGTGAGCGCCCTCCTGCGGCGGGTGCCCGTGGCGGGTGCCCTGGGGGCGCGGCCGTGGCCGCGCGGGGCCCGTCGGGCCGGGTCATGGGACCGCGCCGCGGGGCCCGGTCGTGTGGGATCGGTGTCCTGGGGCCCGCGCCGCGGGGCCCGGGCCCGGGGGGCCGCGCCGCGGCGGCCCGGTGGGGATCCAGATGGCGGGTGGCGGCGCCGCGGCCCGATGGAGCGTTCCTAAACGCGCGCTCCGGCGGCCGGGGTCCGGCGTGGGACGCCGGGCCCCAGGGCGCTCACGACTCCAGGACGCGCTCGCGCCGGAACGCGACCGTCGCGGTCGGGAGCTCCGGGAACGGGCCGAGCTCGGCGGCCAGGGACCGGAGCCCGCCGGCGAGGTCGACGCCGGGCCGGTACCCGATCGCCTGGAGCTTGGAGATGTCGGCCACCAGCCGGAAGCTGTCCTCCAGCTGGGACTCGTCGACCTCCAGGCGGGCGGGGCGGCCGGTGGCCTCGGCCACGGCGTCGGCGAGGGCGCGCATGGACACCTCCCGTCCGCTGCCGATGTTGTAGACCTCCCCGGGCTCGCCCGCCTCCGCGAGTACCATCAGCGCCGCGCACACGTCGGTGACGTGGACGAAGTCGCGGGTCTTGCGGTCGATGTCCCCGACGACGGGGATCGGAAGTTGGTTGAGCTGCCAGCGCAGGAACTGCGACACCTCGCCGCCGGCGGAGCGCGGGTCCTCCCGCGGCCCGTAGATGACGAACGGGCGCCCGATCACCGCCGGGAGGCCGATCGCGTCGTGCATGCTGCGCAGGGTGAGCTCGCCGGAGAACTTGGAGGCGCCGTAGGGCAGGAACGGCCGCGTCGGGTGCTCCTCGTCGATGGGGAAGTACTGCGGTGTCCCGTAGACGATGGCCGAGGACAGCGAGACCAGCCGCCGGACGCCGAGCTCGGCGCAGGCGTTGCCGACGTTGCAGGTGCCCAGCCCGTTGATCTGGAAGTCGAACCTCGGGAACTCGACCGACTTGGTGCCGCTGGCGTTCCCGGCGATGTGGAAGACGGTGTGCGCGCCCTGAAGGGCCAACAGCGTCTCGCCGTAGTCGCGCAGGTCGGCGTGCCGGTAGCGGACGCCGGGCAGGTCGGCCAGCTCCTGCGCCGGGCAGGCGAGGTCGACGATGGTGACGTTGCGGCCGAGGCCGGCCAGCATCGTCACCAGATGGCTGCCGACGAAGCCCGCCCCTCCGGTGACGGCGACGTCGGCGTCGGTCAGGGGGGTGGTGTCGAACGAGTTCATGCCCATGGAATGCGACTCCAGTTGTCGTGCGTCCCGGGGTCGGGACGCGGGGGGTGAAGCGGGGCGCGGCGGCCCGGCGGGGCGCGCGGTCAGCGGCCGCGGAGTGCGGTCACTCCGCGCTGGACGGCCCCGATCATGTGCTCGACCTGCTCGTCGGTGAGATGGTCGTAGATGGGCAGCTGGATCTGGTGCTCGAAGTAGGTCTTCTCGGCGACCGGGCACTGCCCGTAGCGGTGCCCGAGCGCCCGGAACTCCGGGAGCAGGTGGATGGGGAAGTAGCGGATGACGATCTCGATGCCCTCCTCTTCCTGAAGGTGCCGGATGAAGTCGTCCTTGGCGGCGCCCACGACATCGGGCTCGTAGAACAGCGTGTACAGGTGGTAGACGTGGCGGGCGTAGGGCTTCTCGGTCTGGACGCCGATGCCGGGCACGGCCGCCAGCGCGTCGTCGAGCCGGTGGGCGATGTCGCGGCGCCGGTCGTTGAGCCGGTCGAGCTTGCCGAGCTGGACGATGCCGAGGGCCGCGCTCAGCTCGCTCATCCGGTAGTTGTTGCCGACGAGGTAGCGCCCGCCGGTGTAGTCGTGGGTGTAGGACCGCAGCACGTGCGCGTCGCGGTAGTAGGCGGGCTGCCGGTGGGGGCCGATGGCGGGGACGTCGCGCTCGTGCATCGGGCCCCAGTTGTGGATCGTCCCGAGCGCGCGGGCCATCTCGGCGTAGCGGTCGTCGCCGGTGACGAACGCCCCGCCCTCGCCGGTGGTCATGTTCTTCAGCGAGTGGAAGCTGAAGCAGCCGATGTCGCCGATGGTGCCGAGCGCCTGTCCCTCGTAGGTGCCGCCGGCCACGTGCGCGCAGTCCTCGACGACGGTCAGGCCGTGCCGGCGGGCGATGTCCATGACGGGGCCCATGTCGACGGCCTGGCCGCCGTAGTGGACGACCCAGATGGACTTCGTCCGGTCGGTGATCAGCGGTTCGATCGTCGCGGGGTCGATGTTGAGGCTGTCGGGGTCGATGTCGGCGAACTTGACCACGCAGCCGCGCGCCTGCAGGGGCCAGGTGGTGACCCAGAACGTCTGCGGGGTGGTGATCACCTCGTCGCCCGCCTCCAGGCCGAGGACCTGCGCGGCGAGGAACAGGGCCGTCGTGCACGAGCTGGTCGCCTGGGCGTGGCGGGCGCCGAGCCGCTCGGCCAGGCGCCGCTCGAACTCCGCCCCGCGCGGGCCCATCGCCAGGGTGTCCTGCCCCAGCGCCTCGGTCACCGCCTTGATCTCCTCGTCGCCCAGCCTGTTGGAGATACCGCTGTAGGGCACCACATAGGTCATGGCGGCACTCGCCTCCCTTGATCTGATAGATGTGTTCGAAGCGTGTCGCTCAGGCGCCCGCCCGGGACCTGCGATGGCGCGGCTCCACGGGAGCGTCGTCAGCATCGGGTCCGCGACGGATGAACCCAGTTTGAAGTTGCCGCTGGAGGAGATCTACCTGAGGCGCAATCTCATCTCGCTTATTGAGTCGATCGTAATCGATTTGTCATCCCGGGCGGTATCGACGCGGGGGAAGAAAACAGTAACTCGCTCTCGACGCACATCTTCGAGCATCATCCGAAGGTAAAGGTTTTATGTTTCGTTCGAATGGCCGGGGCACGGCTGGGCGGCTTTTTCCGTTTTGACGGCATGACACCCCCATCGGCCATGGATTCCCCAGGACGGGGCCTTTCGGACATTTATGCCATGTCCCACAAATCTGGGACACGGCACAGTTTGACCATAGTTGTCCAGCGGAAACCCGGAAGAGGACGTGCAGGATGGACGGGCAAAGCGGCAGGGTCGCCCTGGTGACGGGCGCGTCACGGGGGCTGGGCGCCGCCATCTCGGCCACGCTGGCCCGGGACGGGTTCGCCGTCGCGATCAATTTTCTGCGCGCGAGCGACACGGCCGCCGCGCTGCGCGAGCGAATCGTCGACGCGGGCGGGCGCGCCGAAATGTTCCGCGCCGATGTCACCGACGAGGCGGAGGTCGCCGAACTGCACCGGCGCGTGGTGGCGGCGTTCGGCGCGCTCGACGTCCTGGTGCTCAACGCGACGGGGCCCCAGCCCGACGTTCCCGTCGAGGAGCTGGGGTGGGCCGACGTGCTCGCCCAGCTCGACTTCTTCGTCAAGAGCCCCCTCCTGCTGACCCGCGCGGCCGTCGGCGGCATGAAGCGCCGCCGGTACGGCCGCATCGTCCACATCGGGTCGGACGTGGTCGCGCTGGGGCCCGCGGAGTCCAGCGCCTACGTGGCCGCCAAGGCCGCGCAGCTGGGCCTGGCCCGCTCCTGGGCGCGCGAGCTGGCCCCGCACGGGATCACCGTCAACTACATCGCCCCGGGCTGGGTCCCCACCGACCGGCACGAGGACGTCCCGCCGGCCGTCCAGGACGCCTACGCCTCCCGGGTGCCGCTCGGCCGCCTCGGCGTGCCCGCCGACGTGGCCGAGGCGGTGGCGTTCCTGGCGTCCGACCGCGGCGGTTTCATCACCGGCCAGACCCTCGCCGTCAACGGCGGGATCACTTTCACCTGATCCCCTCCGCCGCCCCGCGACCGGCATTTTCAAAGGGCGGGAAAGCAACTGATCCCGGCCCGGCGAATGCCTTTGGCGAGGCCGGAGGAAATGGCATTCGGCGCCGTTCCCAAGTGGCCGCCGCCGAACCTGGGGAACGTCCGGAGCCGTGAACCGCAGGGCCGTCCGGAGGCGGAGCCTAAGCGGGTGGATGGAAATGAAGGCGGCCGCGCCGTCCGCGGAGAGTCCCCCGGCCGCCGTCATCGGCATGGCGCCCGGCGTCCCCGGCGCCGCAATTCCACGAGAACGCCGCCGCGGCCACCGTGAAAAGGACGCCTCCGGGCTCTTGGCTAGAGGCCGTGGCGGGGCGACGGCCGGCCCGCGCTGCGGCCGGACGAGCGGGACACGCGCAGCGCGGCGCAGCTGCCCCGCACCACCAGCTCGGTCGGCAGGAGCACCGGGCCGCCCCGGCCCCGCCGGGCGCGGTCGCGCAGCAGCAGCTCGCAGGCGCGGTAGCCGATGTCGCGGGCGGGGCGGGCGACCGCGGTCAGCGGCGGGTCGCACAGCTCCGCCCAGGCCACGTCGTCCACCATCGCGATCGACACGTCGGCGGGCACCCGCAGGTCCAGCTCGCGGGCCACCAGCACGGCGGCCTCGCCGAGCAGGTGCCCGGCGGCCAGGACGGCGGTGACGTCGGCGCGGCGCTGCAGCAGCCCGGCCGCGGCCGCGTAGGCGGCGTCGCGCGCGGGGCGGGCCGCGACGACCAGGTCCTCGTCCAGCGGCACGCCGAGCTGGGCGAGGGTGCCGCGGAACGCGCGCTCGCGCACGCCGGGCGAGCCGCCGGGCGCGGCGGCGCCGAGGAACCCCACGCGCCGGTGCCCGAGCCCGACGAGGTACTCCACCAGCGACCGGACGCCGCCGGCGTCGTCGGCGAGGATGGAGGGGATCTCCGGCAGGCCGGGCAGGACGCGGTCGGCGAACACGACGCTGGAGCACACGCGGGCGGCGGCGCGCCAGTCGGCGGCCTCGCCCGCGGGCAGGGCGATGACGCCGTCCACGCGCTGCTCGACCAGCCGGTCGAGGATCTCGGCCTCGCGGGCGGGGTCGCCGTGGGCGGCGTCCACGATGACGTGCTCGCCGAGGGTGCGGGCGCAGGCCAGCACGCCCGCGAGGACCTCGGCGCAGAACGGGTCGGTCACGTCCGGGACGATCAGGCCGATGCCGCCGCTGCGGCGCAGCTTCAGCCCGCGGCCGAGGGCGCTGGGCCGGTAGTCCAGCTCGCGGGCGGCGGCCAGCACGCGCTCGCGGGTCGCGGCGCTGACCGAGCCGGTCCCGGAGAACACCCGCGACACCGTGGCGATGCCGACGCCCGCCGCGGCCGCCACGTCCTTGATCGTCGTCGATCGCGCCTGCGCCACCTCGTGCCCGTCCCTCGTCCTCGTCACCGCCGCGATTTCGATCATCTTCTCATGCCCGCCCCTCCCATGGAAACGATTCCATATTGTTTACTCCTCTCACTGAGGTGAATGCCCTGATGGTCAGGGGTGGATGGGAAACGTTTCCATCGAAAGGGGATCCGATGGCGAAGATCGTGCTGGACCGGGTGGACAAGGTGTACGCGGGCGGGGTCAAGGCGGTGGACGGCCTCGACCTGGAGATCCGCGACGGGGAGTTCATGGTCCTGGTGGGCCCGTCCGGCTGCGGCAAGTCGACCGCCCTGCGGATGATCGCGGGCCTGGAGGAGATCAGCGGCGGCAAGATCTCCATCGGCGACCGGGTCGTGAACGACCTGGCGCCCAAGGACCGCGACATCGCGATGGTGTTCCAGAACTACGCGCTCTACCCGCACATGACCGTCGAGCAGAACCTGGCGTTCGGGCTGAAGCTGCGCGGCACGCCGAAGTCGGAGATCCGGCAGAAGGTGCTGGAGGCCGCCAAGATGCTGGGCCTTGAGCAGTTCCTCGGCCGCAAGCCCGCCGCGCTGTCGGGCGGGCAGCGCCAGCGGGTGGCGATGGGCCGGGCGATCGTCCGGGAGCCGCAGGCGTTCCTGATGGACGAGCCGCTGTCCAACCTCGACGCCAAGCTGCGGGTGTCCATGCGGGCCTCGCTCAGCCAGCTGCACGAGCGGCTCGGCGTCACCACCGTGTACGTCACCCACGACCAGGTCGAGGCGATGACGCTGGGCTCGCGGGTGTGCGTGCTGCGCGAGGGCCGGCTGCAGCAGGTCGACACCCCGCAGCGGCTGTTCGACAACCCGGTGAACCTGTTCGTGGCGGGCTTCATCGGCTCCCCGGCGATGAACTTCGTCACCGCCGAGCTGGCGCGCGGCGACGGCGGCGCGCGGGTGTCGTTCGCCGGGTACAGCCTGCCGGTGCCGGACTCGCTGCTGAGCGAGAAGCCGGCGCTGCAGGGCTACCTCGGCCGCCAGATCATCCTGGGCATCCGCCCGTCCGACTTCGAGGACGCGGCGCACGCCAACCCCGACTGGGCGCCGATGGCGGCCCGCAGCACCGTCACCGAGGAGCTCGGCAGCGAGATCAACGTCATCTTCACCATCGACGCGCCGCCGGTCGAGCACAAGGACACCGCCGACCTCGCCGAGGACGCCGCCGAGGGCGAGAGCGACATGGCGATCCCGCTGATCGAGAACAAGGCGCTGTGGACGGCCCGCGTCAACTCCCGCTCGCACGTGCGCCCGGGGCAGGAGGTGAACCTGGCCGTGGACACCAAGCGGCTGCACTTCTTCGACCAGTCCAGCGGCCTGGCCATCGGGCACCCGGACGCGGCGGTCGCCGGCTCCCCGGCCGCCACCGTCACCGACGGCCCGGCCCTGCGCAAGCCGGCCGGCTGACCCCGGCCTCCCCGCCTCCGACGCGCGATGCCCGCGGCCGCCACGGCCGCGGGCATCGCCGCCGGACGCCGCGCCGCCGGTCGCCGCCCGGTGCGGCTCACTTCACCGAGCCGGCCAGCACGCCCTGCACGAAGTAGCGCTGGAACGCGAAGAACACCGCCAGCGGGACGATCAGCGACAGGAACGCGCCCGGCGCCAGGATGTCGATGTTGCCGGTGAACTGCCGCATCTGCGACTGCAGCCACTTGGTCATGGGCTGGGAGCCGGTGTTGGCGAACACCAGCGACACCAGCAGGTCGTTCCACACCCACAGGAACTGGAAGATGCCGAGGGACGCGATCGCCGGGCCGCCCAGCGGGAAGATCACCCGGCGGAAGATCGTCCACTCGGAGCCGCCGTCCATCCGCGCCGCCTCCAGCAGGTCCCGGGGGATCGCCGCGAAGAAGTTGCGGAGCAGGAAGATGGCGAACGGCAGGCCGAACGCGACGTGGAACAGCACCACGCCGGTGATCGAGCCGAACATCGCGAACCCGCCGAAGTCGATCTTGCCGTAGAGCTCGGCGACCGGCAGCAGCGCCACCTGCACCGGCACCACCAGCAGCGCGACCACCGCCAGGAAGAGCCAGTCGCGGCCGGGGAACTCCAGCCACGCGAACGCGTACGCCGCCAGCGAGGCGATCGCCACCACCAGCACCGTCGCCGGGACGGTGATGAGCACGGTGTTCCAGAACGAGTCGACGAAGTCGGGCTTGTCCAGGATCGAGGAGTAGGAGCCGAAGGTCAGCTGCGACGGCTCGGAGAACACCTGCCACCAGCCGCCGGCGTTGTTGTCCTCGTTGGAGCGCAGCGACTCCACCAGCAGCCCGAACGTCGGGACGAGCCAGAACAGCGCGATGACGGCCAGCACCGCCTGCACCGCGCCGCCGCCGAGCCGTCCGACGATCCGCGAGGCCACGCCCCGCCGCGGCGCGCCCGCCGCCCCGCCGCCCTTGTCCCTTCCGTCCTTGCCCTCGGCGCCCCTGCCCTCGGCGTCCTTGCTGCCGGTGCCGCTGCCCTCGGCGTCCTTGCCCCCGGCGCCGCCGCCTCCGTTGCCGCCGGTGCTCATTCGCGCTCCTGCCGCAGTCGCCGGATGTTGAACAGCATGGCGG
Source organism: Actinomadura rubrisoli (assembly GCF_004349215.1). Lineage (GTDB taxonomy): Bacteria > Actinomycetota > Actinomycetes > Streptosporangiales > Streptosporangiaceae > Spirillospora > Spirillospora rubrisoli. The sequence goes on from NZ_SMKU01000221.1 coordinate 10,006, forward strand.
GCAGCACCAGCAGGAACAGCAGCACCGCGATCGCGCTGCCGGCCCCCGGGTCGTCGCCGCCGCCGAACGTCTCGGTCCACATCCGCAGCGCCAGCACGCCGGCGTCCGGATCGCCGCCGCCGATGACGAACACCAGGTCGAAGACCTTCAGCACGTTGATCACCAGGGTGACCAGCACGACCACCAGCACCGGCGCCAGCAGCGGGATCGTCACCCGCCGGAACACCTGCCACTCGGTCGCGCCGTCGACGCGGGCCGCCTCCAGCGCGTCCCGGGGGATGGCGGCGAGCCCGGCGGCGATCAGCACCATCGCGAAGCCGGACCACACCCACAGGTAGGACCCGATGATCGCGGGCGTGATCAGCGTGCCGCCGAGCCACTCGGCGCCCCCGTAGGCGGCGGTGAAGTTGGCCTTGGGCAGCCGGACGGCCACCGGTCCGGGCGGCACCTTCTTCAGCGTGAACGTGCCGTCGGCCCTGGTGGTGGCCTTGGCGACGACCTTGCCGCCGCGCACCGCCTCGACCTTGAGGCCCGGTAGGCCGCTCTCCCCGGCGTTGGGCGCGTTCGGCGCGCCCCCGCCGCCCTTGGTGAAGTCGAACCAGACCGTCCCGGTCAGCTGCCCGGGCGCCGCCTTCGGGGCGGGCGCGGCCGGCGCGGCGTCCTCCGGCAGGTACTCGGGCTTGACCTTCAGCAGCGGGACGAGCGCGCTCTGCCCGGCGGAGAACGTGCCGGCCGTCACGACCGCGCCGCCCTCGTCGCGCACCGGCTGGTTCCCGCCGCTGCGCGGCCCGGCGCCCGGGTAGGTCGTCCCGCTGCGGAACATGTCGTGGACGGCGACCATCGCGGCGTTGGCCACGCCCTTGTCCGGGTCCTGCTGGTACACCAGCCGGAAGATCACGCCGGAGGCGAGGAAGGAGATCGCCATCGGCATGAACACCACCATCTTGAACGCCGTGGACCACCGGACCCGCTCGGTGAGCACGGCGAACAGCAGCCCGACGATGGTGACGACGGTGGGGGCGACCACGACCCAGATCGCGGTGTTGCGGACCGCGACGAGGTTGTCGTGGCCCTGGAACACCCCGGTGTAGTTGTCGACGCCGGCGAACGAGTCGCCCTGGGCGTCGAAGAAGCTGCGGATCACCGAGTAGACGATCGGGTAGACCACCAGGAAGCCGAGCAGCAGCAGCGCCGGCAGCAGGAACGCCGCCGCCGTCCACGACGGCGGGGTGAGCCGCCCGCGTCCCCGCCCGCGCCGGCGGGGCGGGGCGGCGGCCGGTTCGGCGACGGCGGCGGCGCCGCCGGCCGTGGCGGCGGGCGGCACCCCCTCATTCGGAGCCATCATCCAAGGTCCCTACGTCGCGGCTACTTGTACGCCTTGGCGGCCTCGGCCTCTAGGCGGGCCTGCGTGCCCTTGACGTCGGACGGCTTCTGCACGAAGGTGCGCAGCGCCTCCCACTCGCCCTTGCCGGGCGTCGCGCCGAACGCGGCGGGCGCCAGGTCGGACATGTCGTAGCGGGCGTTGTCGCCGGCCTGCTGGAGCTGCGCGATGAGCTGCTTGGCGATCGGGTCGGAGTAGGCGTCCGGGGCGACGCCCTTGTTGGGCGTCAGGTAGCCGCCGAGCCCGGCCCAGACCTTCCCGGCCTCGGGCGAGGCCAGGAACCTCATCAGCTCCTGCGCGCCCTTGCCGTCCTTCAGCGCGACGGCGACGTCGCCGCCGAGGACCGCGGGGGCGGTGCCGCCGGCCTTGGGGAAGGCGAACACCTTGGCGTCGGTGCCGACCTTGGCCTTGGTGGTGGCGATGTTGGCGGCGGCGAAGTCGCCGCCGTAGACCATCGCGGCCTTGTTCTGGCCGAACGTCTGCGTGACCGACTCGTCGAACTTGGTCTTGGTCGCGGCCGAGACGCCGCCGTTGATGAGGTCGGGTCTGCCCCAGACCTTGGCGAGGGTCTCCAGCGCCTTCCCGACGGTCGGGTCGGTCCACTTGATCTCGTGCTTGGCGAGCTTGTCGTAGTTGTCCGGCCCCGCCTGCGAGAGGTAGACGTTCTCGAACCAGTCGGTGAGCGTCCAGGAGTCCTGCGGGCCTGCGGCCAGGGTGAACGGGGTGGTGCCCGCGTCCTGGAGGGTGCCGGCCGCCTTGACCAGGTCGTCGAACGTCGCCGGGGGCTGCACGCCCGCGTCGGCGAACACCTGCGGCCGGTACCACAGGATCGACTTGTAGGCCGCCTTGATCATCACGCCGTACGCCCGGCCCTCGTAGGAGCCGAGGTCCTTCCAGTACGGCGAGAAGTTGGTCCCGACCTCCGAGACCACGTCCGCGGCGAGCGGCTTGAGCGAGCCCTTGGCCGCGTACTGCCGCATCAGGCCCGGCTGCGGCAGGACCGCCACGTCCGGCGGGTTCTTGGCCGCCAGCCGCGGGCCGAGGTAGGCGTCGGTGTTCTCGCCGGTGGACGCGTAGGCGACGGTCGCGCCGGTCTTCTTCTCGAACGCCTTGAGCACCTTGCGGAAGTTGGCCTCCTCCGGGCCCGTCCACTTGGCGGCGACCTCGACCTTGGTGCCCTTCAGCGCTCCCCCGCCGGCGGGCGCCGACCCGTCGTCGTCCTTCTTGTCGTCCCCGCCGCACGCGGCCGCGGCCGACATCACCATCCCCGCCGCGACGGCGGCGGACATCACACGCCTGCTGACCCTCATCCCTCATCCTCCCTGGACGGACCGGCGCCGCCCGATCCCCAGATCGACGCGCCGGACTCGATATCGAAGAAGTGCAGGCGACCGGTGTCGACGTGGACCGCCACCGGGTCGCCGGCCTTCACGCGGGTGCGGGGGCTGAACCGCGCGACGAGGTCGGTGCGGGGGCTCTCCAGGTGCCCCAGCACGTCGGTCCCCGCGTCGCGGGCCAGTTCCCTGGTGTCCTCGGTGACGACCTGGGCCGCCTCGATCGCGAAGTGGACCAGCACGTCCGAGCCCATGGCCTCCACCAGGTCGGCGGTGCAGGCCGGCAGCGTCCCCTCGGGGGCGTCGACGAGCTCGGAGTCCTCCATGTCCTCGGGGCGGATGCCGACGACCACGTCGCGCCCGAGGTAGGCCGCGAGGGCGGGGCGCCGGGCGAGGACCTCGCCCGGCAGCGCCAGCGGCCGGCCGCCGATCTCCAGGCGCGGGCTCTCCGCGTCCCCCGACAGCGTGCCCTGGATCAGGTTCATGGCGGGCGAGCCGATGAACCCGGCGACGAACAGGTTCGCGGGCCGGTCGTAGAGCTCCTGCGGCGGCGCCACCTGCTGCAGCTCGCCCTTCTTCATCACCGCGACCCGGTCGCCGAGCGTCATCGCCTCGGTCTGGTCGTGGGTGACGTAGATCGTGGTGACGCCGAGGTCGCGCTGGATGCGGGCGATCTCGGCGCGCATCTGGACGCGCAGCTTGGCGTCGAGGTTGGACAGCGGCTCGTCCATCAGGAACGCCTGCGGCTCCCGGACGATCGCGCGGCCCATCGCCACCCGCTGCCGCTGCCCGCCCGACAGGTTGCGGGGCTTGCGGCCGAGGTGCTCAGTGAGGCCGAGGATCCGCGCGGCCCGGTCGACCTTCTCCCTGATCTCGGCCTTGGGCAGCTTGCGCAGCGACAGCCCGAACCCGATGTTGTCGCGGACGGACAGGTGCGGGTAGAGCGCGTAGCTCTGGAACACCATCGCGACGTCGCGGTCGCGGGAGGGGACGCGGTTGACCACCCGCCCGCCGATGGCGACCTCGCCCTCGGAGATCTCCTCCAGGCCGGCGACCATCCGCAGCGCGGTGGTCTTGCCGCAGCCCGAGGGCCCGACCAGCACGAGGAACTCCCCGTCGGCGATGCTGAGGCTCAGATCGGTCACGGCCCGCGTGCCGTCGGGATAGACCTTCCCGACGCTCGACAGGTCGACCTCTGCCACGGCGTCTCCCCTTCTCCCGGCCCTGCTCGTCTCCCGGCACCGCCCGTCTCCGGGCGCCGCTCCGCTCCCCGCACGGCGGAGCGCGCCGGCAACGCGGAGAAGGCGTTCGCTACCTCCGCGTGACAACGAGACAAGGAGGTACAGGGCCGAACGCCCGCACCGCAATATGAACAGCGCCCACTGACACATTTGGTGCAGAGATCGTTATCCGCTCGATCCGGGACGGAGCGAGGGCGAGGACGCAGTTCCGTCCTCGCCCTCGCGGCGCGGGTCCCGGGCCGTCCCCGGGCGCCGCGTCAGCCGACGACCACCAGGCCGCGCCCGGTGACGTTCATCGGCTCGTAGCCGTCATCGGTGCACACCACGATGTCCTCGATGCGGGCGCCGTGCGCCCCGGGGTAGATGCCCGGCTCGACCGAGAAGGCCATGCCCGCCTCCAGCGGCTCCCGGTTGCCCTCGACGATGTAGGGCTCCTCGTGCGACTCCAGCCCGATGCCGTGGCCCGTCCGGTGGAAGAAGTGCTCCCCGTACCCGGCCGCCGCGATGACGTCGCGGGCGGCGGCGTCCACCGCCTCGGGCGTCACCCCGGGACGGACCGCCTCGCAGGACGCCCGCTGCGCCTCCTCCAGCACCGCGTAGTACGCGCGGTACTCGGCGGGCGGCTCCCCCACGCAGTAGTTGCGGGTGGAGTCCGAGCAGTAGCCGCTCGGCATCGTCCCGCCGATGTCGACCACGACGGGCTCGCCGGGCGCGATGACCCGGTCCGACAGCTCGGCGTGCGGGTTGGCGCCGTTCGGCCCCGACCCGACGATGACGAAGTCGACGGTCGCGTGGCCCTCGGCGGTGATCGCGTCGGCGATGTCGCGGCCGACCTCCCGCTCGGTGCGCCCCGCCTTGAGGAACCCGGGCACCCGCCGGTGCACCCGGTCGATCGCCGCGCCCGCCTCGCGCAGCGCCGCGACCTCGGCGGCGCTCTTGCGCATCCGCAGCTCCCGCAGCACCCCGCCCGCCGCGACCTGCTCGGCGCCCGGCAGCGCCGCGCGGAACCGCAGCGCCATGACCGCCCACATCCGGTCGGCCAGTCCGACCCTGTCCAGGCCGCCGGGCAGCCGCCGCGCGACCAGCGCGTACGGGTCGTCCGTCTCGTCCCAGGGCACCAGCTCCACGTCGAGGGACCCCGCCCGCGACTCCCGCGCGGCCGGCAGCTCCAGCCGCGGGACGACCAGGAACGGGTCGGCGTCCGCCGGCACCACCAGGCAGGTGAGCCGTTCGAGCTGCTTCGCGTCGTAGCCGGTGACGTAGCGCAGGTCCGGGCCCGGCGTCAGCAGGACCGCGCCGAGGCCCGCCCTCGCGGTGGCCTCCCGCACCAGCCCCAGGCGCTCGCGCGGATACAACTCCGTTGTCACATCCGTCTCCATTTCGGTCGCGGCGCCCCGGGCGCGGCCGGGGCCGCGCCGTGGACCGCCGCTTCCTCCTCCCCTGTGAGCAGGTCCTGTTACATTCTGTACGTGCTCCGACACAGCATGGTCCGCCTCGGATACGCCACCAGGATCGCAAAAACGTCCGCGCACCGCCGCCCCGGCCCGCCCGTC
>NZ_SMKU01000222.1 GCF_004349215.1 Actinomadura rubrisoli
GACGGCACTTGCCCCGCCCCAGGCCCGGACGGGGCCATCCCCCGGGTGGGCGTGGGTGGTGTTCGACCCCCGCCGGGTGTGGATGGTGCTCGGCTCGCGCTGAACCCGGCTGGTGCTCGTCCTGCGCCGGGCGCGGATGGTGTTTGGGGCGCGTCAGGTGTGGATGGGGCGCGGCCTCCGGTAGGCGCGGGTGGTGTTCGGTTCGCGCTGCGTGGGGACGAGGCTCGTTCCGCGTCGGATGTGGACGATGTTCGGCTCGCGTCAAGCGCGGGTGGTGTTTGGCTTGCGTCGGGTGTGGATGGGGCCATGCCCTGGGTGAGCGCGGGCGAGGTTCGGCCCGCGCTGGGTGTGGATGGTGCTCGGCTTGCGCCGAATCCGGCTGGTGCTCGTCCTAAGCCGGGCGCGGATGGTGTTTGGGTCGCGTCGAGGGTGGATGAGGCGCGGCCTCTGGTGGGTGCGGACGGGGCGCGGCCTCTGGTGGGCGCGGGTGGTGTTCGGTTCGCGCTGGGCGGGGATGAGGTTCGGCCCGCGCCGGGCGTGGAGGAGGTTCGGTCCGCGTTGGGCGCGGGTGGCGTTCGGGTCGTGGCGGGTGTGGACGTGGTTCGGTTCGCGCTGGGTGTGGGTGGGCGGCGGCGGTCGGTGGCGGTGCGGCCTCTGCGGGCTGTGGCCGAGTGCGTGGGGATCTCGGTGAGCTTGCCGCGCGCCAGGGTGAGGAGGCGGTCGCACCAGCCGGTGAGGGTCTCGGCCGCGTCGGCGGTGACCACGACTGTGGGGGCCAGGGAGCGGACGACCGGGATCAGTTCCGCCATGGCGGCGGCGTGTGTGCGCGCGCCGGGGCCGGTTGCGCCTGTGGGCCATGGCTCGGCGGCGGCGCAGAGTTCGCCGAACGGATCGTCCAGCAGCACCATGTCGGGTGCGTGGACGCAGGCGGCGGCGAGACCGGCGCGTAGGCGCACGTCGGGCGGGAGTAGGGACAGTTCCGTGCCGGCGGCTTCGGTGAGGTCCAGACGCCGCACCATGTCGCGCGCCGCCGAGGCGCTCGTGCGCTTGTAGTACGCCGCGTAGGCGACGAACTCTCCCGCCGTCATGTTCTCCGCGCGTGAGAGCCTTCCGGGCAGATAGCCGATCCGGGCGCGCGCGGCGCGCAGATCGGAGGCGTTTGCGGTGTCGTGTCCGAGAATGTGTAGCGCGCCGTTGTTCGGACGGCGCAAGGTCGCGAGCGTGGCCAGCAGAGTGGATTTCCCGGCACCAGGTGGACCGGCAAGGCCGATCACGCCTTCGGCCACGCCGAAGGTCACCGGGCGCAGGAGCCACCGCCCCCTGCGGCGGACACCCATTCCTCGGGCCACGACCGCGGAATGCTCCGCGATCACTTGTTTCCCCCCGTTGCTCGTCTTGCGGTCGCGACGGTCGTCCGAGGCGCGCCGGTGGCTTTTCCCCCGCCACGCGGTGCCCGTCCGGTTCCGCCCGGCCGTTTCGGCGGGGCCGGGGCACCGGATCTCTATTTGCCGTGCCGCGATGCACCGACGACGTGACTATAACCGGGCTTGGTGATGGCTGTCAGCAATCTTATCGCCTTTACGTTGGGGAGCCTGGATTCTTTGCCTTCGGCGGTGAAGGGAAGAATTCGAGAAAAGCCGACAATTGCGACGCCGCGCGGCGGATCGGGGCGACGCGGGCGGCCGGTCGGGACGGGGACGCTCCGCTGGGAGCGGACGGGCGTACAGGACGGGGCGGTCATGGGGCAGGATGGACCCATGCCTTCTCGGGACTTTTCGTTGCACGGGGCCATTGATCTAGGGGCCCGCCAGGCGGCCGCCAAGAAGCAGCAGGAGCGCAGGGCTCAGGGCGGCGGCGGCGCAGCGCCCGCGCCCGGCGGCCAGTACGTCCTGGACGTCACGGACGAGACCTTCAACACCGAGGTCGTGGAGCGGTCGCAGTCCGTTCCCGTCCTCGTGGACTTCTGGGCCGAGTGGTGCGGGCCGTGCAAGCAGCTCGGCCCCATCCTGGAGAAGCTCGCGACCGAGGCGGCGGGCAAGTGGGTGCTCGCCAAGGTCGACATCGACGCCAACCCGCAACTCGGCGCCTACATGCAGCAGATGGGCGTGCGCGGCATCCCGTTCGTGGCGGTCGTCGTGGGCGGGCAGCTGATGCCGTTCCTGAACGGCGCGGCGCCCGAGGCGCAGGTGCGCCAGGCCATCGACCAGCTCTTCGACGCGCTGGCCAAGGAGGGCATCCTCCCCGAGGGCCCGCAGGACGAGGTCGCGGCGGGCGAGGGCGCGCCGGAGCAGCCCGGGGCCGACCCGGTGTACGGGGCGGCCGAGGACGCGCTCCAGCGCGGCGACCTGGACGGCGCCAAGGCGGCGTTCCAGCGGATCCTCGACGGGAACCCGCGCGACGGCCAGGCGAAGCAGGGGCTGGCGCTGGTCGAGCTGAGCCTGCGGGTGCGGTCCCTGGACGCCGCGCGCACCATCCAGGAGGCGATCGAGAAGCCGGGTGACGTGCAGGCCCAGATCAGCGCGTCCGACGTGGAGATGGTGTCGGGCCGCATCGACGAGGCGTTCGGGCGGCTGCTGACCGCGGTGCGGGGCAGTGCGGGCGACGACCGCGACGCGGCGCGCAAGCATCTGCTGTCGCTGTTCGAGCTGCTGCCGCCGGACGATCCGCGCATCGCCAAGGCGCGGCGCTCGCTGCAGGCGGCCCTCTTCTGACGATTCCGCGTGCCCCGGACGTTGATCGGCCGGGAAACGGGCATGAACCCAGGGTGAGCGTGCGGGTCGTGACGATTTCGGCCACCTACGGTGCGCGTGGCGCGTCCGTGGGGCCGGCCGTCGCCGAGCGGCTGGGGCTGCCCTTCGTCGACCGGGCCATTCCCGAGACCGTCGCCGGCGAGATCGGCTGCACGCTGGAGGAGGCGCTCGCCCACGACGGGCGCGCCGAGAGCGGGATCGGCCGGATCCTCGCGGGCGCGGCCCGGCTGCCGAACGTCGCGATGGGCGGCATGGACGTCTACCTCCCCGACCGCGCGATCGTGCCGCCGGAGGAGTTCGTCGAGCACACCGCGGGCATCATCAGGCGGACCGCCGAGCGCGACGGCGGGGTGCTGCTCGGCCGCGCGGCCGCCGTGGTGCTGAAGGACCGTCCCGACGCGCTCCACGTGCGGCTGGACGGCCCGCGCGAGCGGCGGCTGGCCATCGCCGCCGCCGAGACGTCCGGGGCGGGTGCGCGGACCGGGGCGCCGGGACGCGGTGTTGAGCGTATGCTCGATGACAACGACCGCGCCCGAACGGCCTACGTGAAGCACTTTTACGGGGCCGACCCCGCCGACCCGCGGCTCTACCACCTCGTGATCGACACCACGCGGCTGCCCGCGTCCGCCGCCGTCGATCTGATCGCGACCGCGGCACGGGCGGCCTGATCCAGGGGGAGGCCGGGCCGTGGCCCCCGGGCGCCCGCCCGTTAGGGACGGCGCGGTCGGGACAAGGCCGTACCCGGTAGCAGAGGGAGCAAGTGTCGTGGCGAGCGTGCCCAGCGTGTCGTACTCCATCACCGTCCGCCTGGAGGTCCCCGCCGGAGGCCGGGCCGTCAGCCAGATCACGCACGTGGTCGAGAACGCGGGCGGGATCGTCACGGCCCTCGACGTCAACACCGCGGGCCACGAGACGCTGCGGATCGACGTCACCATCGCCACCCGCGACACCCAGCATGCCGAGGCGATCGCCGGCGCGCTGGAGAACATGCCCGACATCAAGATCCACAAGGTCAGCGACCGGACCTTCCTCATGCACCTCGGCGGCAAGATCGAGATGCAGTCGAAGGTCCCGCTGCGGACCCGCGACGAGCTCTCGATGGCCTACACGCCCGGCGTCGCCCGCGTGTCCCTGGCGATCGCCCGCAACCCCGAGGACGTCCGCCGGCTGACGATCAAGCGCAACAGCGTCGCCGTGGTGACCGACGGGTCGGCGGTGCTGGGCCTCGGCAACATCGGCCCGGAGGCCGCGCTGCCGGTGATGGAGGGCAAGGCGGCCCTGTTCAAGCGGTTCGCCGGGATCGACGCGTGGCCGATCTGCCTCGACACCCAGGACACCGACGAGATCGTCCGGACCGTCCAGATCATCGCCCCCGCGTTCGGCGGCATCAACCTGGAGGACATCTCCGCGCCGCGCTGCTTCGAGGTCGAGGCCCGGCTGCGCGACCTGCTCGACATCCCCGTCTTCCACGACGACCAGCACGGCACCGCCATCTGCGTGCTCGCCGCGCTGACCAACGCGCTGCGGGTCGTCGGCAAGGACATCGGCGACGTCCGCATCACGATGGCGGGCGCGGGCGCGGCCGGAAGCGCCGTCCTCAAGCTGCTGATGCATGCCGGCGCGCGGAACCTGGTCGTCTGCGACTACCGCGGCGCCGTCCACCGGGGCCGCGACGACCTCGACGACTCGCTGCGCTGGATCGCCGAGCACACCAACGAGGGCGGGTACGCGGGCGACCTGCGCGGCGCCGTCAAGGACGCCGACGTGTTCATCGGCGTCTCCGCGCCCGGCATCCTGAACGGCGACGACATCGCGACGATGAACGACGACGCGATCGTGTTCGCCCTCGCCAACCCCGAGCCCGAGGTCTCGCCGGACCAGGCGCGCGAGCACGCCGCCGTGGTCGCCACCGGGCGCAGCGACTTCCCCAACCAGATCAACAACGTGCTGGCGTTCCCGGGCGTCTTCCGCGGCCTGCTGGACGCCCAGGCCGACGGCGTCACCCAGGGCATGCTCGCCGCGGCGGCCAAGGCCCTCGCCGAGGTCGTGACGCCCGGCGAGCTCGGCCCGAACTACATCGTCCCGAGCGTCTTCCACCCGGACGTGAGCAACCGCGTGGCGGGCGCCGTCCGCGAGGCCGCGGGCGGCCGCCCCCGCTCGGAGGCGTAGGCCGCGCCCTCGCCTAGCCGCTCTTCTTGTTGGCGAAGATCTGCTCGCGGCGGCGCGGCCAGATCCCGCCGTACCAGAAGATGATCACGCCGGTGATCATGGCGGCGGCGCCGGTCGCGGCGCGCGCCCACAGGACGCCGTTGTCGGGGCCGGTGTGGGGCAGCTTGCTGGGCGGGGTCTCGCTGGGCGGCGCCGCGCCGGCCTTCTTGCAGTTGGCCGTGAGCGTCCGCGTCTCAAGCAGCTTGTTCGCCCAGTTGACCTGGACGCGGGTGCGGCGGTCCTCGCGCAGCTTGATCATGACCGTCTTGGTCGAGTGGGGCCCGATCTGGCCGGGGACGGAGGGGGCGTCGTCGCTCCGCTCGATCCCGTAGTCCTCGTTGCGCGCCCCGGCGTTGCGCAGGGTGATCCGCACCTCGCGGGAGGGGCAGTTCACCGAGCCCACCCCAGCGGTCAGGGGATCGGCGCTGGGCGTGGGGCTCGGAGTGCGGGACGGGGTGCGGGACGGCGTGGGAGTCGGCGAGGGCCGCTTGGTCGTCTTCGTGCCCGAGGGCGACGGCGAGCCGCTCGACGGGCTGCCCGACGGCGTGGTGGACGGCGAGGTGGTCGAGGAGGCCGGGGTCGACGCCCGGGACTGCGAAGAAGTCGTCTTCATCAGCGCGGGGATCGCGATCAGCGCCCCGATGACGAAGAACACGGCGGCGATGACGACCCTGGGCAACTGCATCGCGTTCCTCCTCGGCCCGCCGGGCCGGGGGCCGGGCGGGTGGCGGATGATCCTAGATCATTCTTAATGTAGGCGTTCGTGGTGCCGATATCCCCAGCGATAGGAATGCGTAACAGGCTAACGAGTGGCCGGATGTGCCGCCGGTGGTCCGGGCAACGCATCATGGAGTCCATGGAAGACGGCATCCGGGTGGGGCTCCTGCTGGTCGCGACCCCCCAGCTCGAAGATCCCAACTTCAGGCGCAGCGTCGTCCTGGTGGTCGAGCACGACATGGACGGGGGCACGCTGGGGGTCGTCCTCAACAGGCCGACGGAGGTTCCGGTCGATCGCGTGCTGCCCCCGTGGGCCGAGCTCGTGACCGGCCCCTGCGTGGTCTTCCAGGGCGGGCCCGTGGCGCTCGACAACGCGCTCGCGCTGGCCCGGCTCCCCGGCGAGGACGAGCCGCTCGGATGGCGCGCCCTGGACGGCGGGGCGGAGGTCGCCAGGGTCGGCCTGGTCGACCTGGACGCGCCGCCCGCGCTGCTGGCGCCCGAGCTGCTCCAGCTGCGCGTGTTCGCCGGCTACGCCGGATGGTCGTCCGGGCAGCTGCGCTCGGAGATCGAGGAGGGCGCGTGGTACCTGGTGCCCGCCGAGGCCGGGGACGTCTTCGCGGGCGACCCCGAGCGGCTGTGGCAGGAGGTGCTCCGCAGGCAGGGCGGCGACCTGGCTTTCGTTTCCACTTTCCCCGAGGACCCGACGCTGAACTAAGGTGAATGGCGTGAGTACGAAGATCCTTCCCGACAGCGACACCGAGAGCGATGTCCGGCCGGACCTCTCGCACGGTGACGGCGACCACGAGCGGTTCGCCCACTATGTGAAGAAGGCCAAGATCACCGAGAGCGCGGTGACCGGCACGCCGGTGATCGCGCTGTGCGGCAAGGTCTGGGTGCCGAACCGGGATCCGAAGAAATATCCCGTCTGTCCCGAATGCAAGGAGATCTACGAATCCATGCAGTCGGGGAAGAAGGGCGACGAGTGACGACCGGCTGACGGGCGGCCGGGAGCGCCGCGTCCCGTCCGGGGGGCGGCGCTTGTGACATGCCCGGATGATCCCGTGATCGGCGGGTAGTGAGCCGATCACGGGATCATCGCGTTTCCGCGAAGACCGTACGGGGGGATGGATGCGGCGGGTCGCCGGGGGTTCGCTATGCGCACTGTTGGTTACGGTGTGTGTCGTTTCGGCTTTAGGGAGTGACAGCCCGAATGTGCGGGGACGGCCCGTCCAGGCGGCCGACTGCCTGCATCGCGGTGACGCCGCCCCGCGCATGGGGGCGCGCCGGGCGGCGCACGGGCGCGACCCGGACGATCTGAGCGCGGGCCAGGTGGCCGCCATGCTCGACGACCTGAAACGCACCCTGCTGCACCGGTACGGCACGGCGGACGAGCGGCGGGTCGAGTCCGCGCTCCGGACGCGGGGCCGCCTGGTCATCCCCGTGCGCTTCCACGCGCTGTCCGGCGGACGCAGGGGACGCGTGCCCGCGCGGGCCGTCCGGCGGCAGATCTCCACGCTGAACGCCGCGTACGCGGGGCGGTGGGGCGGCGCCGACACCGGCGTCAGGTTCCGGCTGGCCGGCTTCGACGTCACCGACAACGCCAGATGGTTCCACCACCCGCAGCGGTACGAGAACCGGATCAAGACGCGCCTGCGCCGGGGCGGGCCCGGAACGCTCAACGTCTTCACCGCCGCCGTGGGCCAGGACGTGCTGGGGTTCTCCACCTTCCCGCAGTGGTACGGGGAGAAGCCGCGCCTGGACGGTGTCGTCGTCGACTACCGGAGCCTTCCGGACGGCGCGTACCGCCGTTTCGACCGCGGCTACACGGCGGTCCACGAGATCGGGCACTGGCTCGGGTTGTTCCACACGTTCGAGAACGGCTGCGCGTCCCCGGGCGACGCGGTGGCCGACACACCGTACGAGGCGGAGCCCGCCGCGGGTTGCCCGTACGCCAGGGACACCTGCCCGCAGCGCGGCGCCGACCCCGTCCACAACTTCATGAACTACGGGTGGGACGCGTGCATGCGCGAGTTCACCGCAGGTCAGGGCCGGCGGATCCGCGCCGCGTGGGCCGCCTACCGCTCGCCCCGGCGGCGCGCCGACCTGGCCGGACGGGACCGGTCCACGAGTGTGGATCACGGCACGGGAGGGGGCGTCGCGGCGCGATCTGTCGGTGGGGCTCGGTAGCCTTCAATGACCGTGAGCACCTTCGCCGCATCGAGCATGCCCCCCGCCTTCCCCGAGCGGGCCGCCTGGGGGACCGCGTCGTCCCTGCGCGCCTGGCAGCAGCAGGCGCTGGAGGCCTATTTCGGGACGGACGGCAGCCTGCCGGGCCCGCGGGACTTCCTCACCGTCGCGACGCCGGGCGCGGGTAAGACGACCTTCGCGCTGCGCCTGGCCCGCGAGCTCCTGGAGCGCCGCATCGTCGTGGCCATCACGGTGATCTGCCCCACCGAGCACCTCAAGCGGCAGTGGGCCGAGTCGGCGGCCCGCGTCGGCATCAAGATCGACCCCGAGTTCCAGAACGCGCAGGGCCGGGCCGGCAAGGACTTCCACGGCATCGCCGTGACGTACGCGACCGTCGCCGCGCGTCCGGCGCTGCACCGCAACCGCACCGAGGCGCGCAAGACGCTGGTCATCTTCGACGAGGTGCACCACGCGGGCGACGGCCTGTCCTGGGGCGACGCCGTCCGCGAGGCGTTCGAGCCCGCCGCGCGCCGCCTGGCGCTGTCGGGCACGCCCTTCCGCACCGACATCAACCCGATCCCGTTCGTCCAGTACGAGGAGGGCCCGGACGGCATCAGGCGCAGCCGGGCCGACTACACCTACGGCTACGGGCCCGCCCTGGCCGACGGGGTCGTCCGGCCGGTGATCTTCCTGGCGTACGCGGGGGAGATGCGCTGGCGCACCCGGGCCGGCGACGAGATCACCGCGACGCTCGGCGAGCCCCTCACCCAGGACCAGACGGCCCAGGCGTGGCGGGCCGCGCTCGACCCCAAGGGCGACTGGATCGGGCAGGTGCTGGCCGCCGCCGACCGTCGGCTGAGCGAGCTGCGCCGCGTCATCCCGGACGCGGGCGGCCTGGTCATCGCCACCGACCACGAGACGGCCCGCGCGTACGCCAAGATGCTGCGCGCGGTGACCGGGCAGGGCGCCACGATCGTGCTGTCGGACGATCCGGCGGCGTCCAAGAAGATCAAGGCGTTCGCCGACACCGACGACCGCTGGATGGTCGCGGTCCGGATGGTGTCCGAGGGCGTCGACATCCCGCGCCTGGCCGTCGGCGTCTACGCCACCTCCACCAGCACGCCGCTGTTCTTCGCCCAGGCGGTCGGGCGCTTCGTCCGCGCCCGCAGGCGCGGCGAGACCGCGTCGGTGTTCCTGCCGTCGGTGCCGACGCTCATGGGCCACGCCGCCGAGATGGAGACCGAGCGCGACCACGTGCTCGACCGCCCCGTCCGCGAGGACGGCCTCGACGACGAGCTGCTCGCCGAGGCCAACCGCAAGCAGGACACCTCCGACGTGGGCGAGGAAGTGCCGTTCGAGACGGTCGAGGCGTCCGCCACGTTCGACCGCGTCCTGTACGACGGCGGCGAGTTCGGCATGCAGGCCCAGCCGGGCTCGGCCGAGGAGGAGGAGTTCCTCGGCATCCCGGGCCTGCTGGAACCCGAGCAGGTGACGGCGCTGCTGCGCAAGCGGCAGGCCGAGCAGATCGCCGGCGAGCGCAAGAAGAAGACCGGCGACCCGCGCGCCGACCGCACCGCCGCCGAGGACATCGCGGCCATGCGCCGCGAGCTGAACGGCCTCGTCGGCGCCTGGAACCACCGCACCGGCAAGCCACACGGCGTCATCCACACCGAGCTGCGCGCCGCCTGCGGCGGCCCGCCCATCGCCCAGGCCAGCGCCGAGGACATCGGCAAGCGAATCGCAAAAATCCGCGAATGGGCCACCAAACGCCGCCCCTAGCCCACGTAGGCGGCGCGTCGGTGCGCGGCCGGGTGGCGCGGTGACGCGCGGGCCCAGGCCAGGGCCAGTTTGAGAGGGGCCTCAGGTGTCGCGCGAGCGCGCGACCTGACCGGCGAGGCGATGCCGGAGGCGAGCCTCGCCGGGAAGATCGCGAAGCGATTCGCGCTCGCCCAAGCACGGTCAAGGTGCGAGCCGCTAGGCGAGGACCTTGGGCCGGGGTTGCATAAACACTGGTCAGTGCGGGTCGGCGGGCGGGTGGAGTGCGCCGATGATGCGGTCGGTGATCTCTTGGGGGGTGGTGTCGACGACGATGCGGAGGACGTGTTCGTCTGGGGCGGGGGCTTCGAGGTCGGCGATTTGGCTGTCCAGGAGGGCGGCGCGGAAGAAGTGGCCGGTCCGGCCCTCCAGCCGCGCGGCGATCATGTCGCGGTCGCCGTCGAGGAGGACGAGGCGGACGCGGGGGCGGCCGCCGGTCAGCAGGGTGCGGTAGGAGCGCTTGAGCGCCGAGCAGGTGACGATCCCGGGCGTGCTGGTGGCCAGCCGGTCGTCGATCCACGCGGCGATGGCGCGGAGCCAGGGGAGGCGGTCGGCGTCGTTCAGGGGCGTGCCCGCCGCCATCTTGGCGATGTTGGCGGGCGGGTGGAAGTCGTCGGCCTCCGCGTAGTCCCAGCCGAGCCGCTCGGCGAGCAGGTGCCCGACGGTCGTCTTTCCGCTCCCCGAGACCCCGGCGAGGACGATGACCTTCGGCGCCGGAGCGTCCGCCACGTCAGGCGCTCACGACGGGGGCGCCGGCGAGCGCGATGCCCTCGTTCTGGAGCTCGTCCAGGGCGCGGTCGGCGGTGGCCTTGGCCACGGCGGCGGTCAGTTCGAGCAGGACGGTGGTGCGCAGGCCCGTCCGGGCGGCGTCCACGGCGGTGGCCCGGACGCAGTGGTCGGTCGCGATGCCGACGATGTCCACGGCGTCCACCCCGCGCGCGCTGAGCCAGTCCGCGAGCGGCACGTCATCGTCGGAGACGCCTTCGAAGCCGCTGTAGGCGGCGGTCTCGCGGCCCTTGCTGAACACCGTCTCGATGGGCGCCAGGGCGAGGTTCGGGTGGAAGTCGGCGCCGGGCGTCCCGATCACGCAGTGCGGCGGCCAGGTGTCGACGAAGTCGGGGCTGCCCGAGAAGTGGTGGCCGGGGTCCAGGTGGAAGTCCCGCGTCGCGACGATGTGCGCGTAGTCGGACCCGTGCGCGGCGACGTGCTCGGAGATGGCCGTGGCCACGCCCGCGCCGCCGCTCACGGCGAGCGAGCCGCCCTCGCAGAAGTCGTTCTGCACGTCCACGATGATCAGAGCCTTCTTGCCCATGACCGCTCCCTGTACCGGTGTCTCTCCGGATGTCATCCGACACAGGGGACGCTACCCCAGCCGTCTTCCCGCGCCGATACGGCGCCCGGCCATTGATGTGTGCCCTGCGCTCGTCAGGGGCGGGGGCCGCCGTCGACGAACTCGGTGGGCACGGCGGCCTCGCCGCGGGAGAGCTGGAGGGCGGTCGGCGGCAGCTCGGCGACCGAGCGGCGGTGGCGCTCGCGGGCGTCCTGGAGCGGCTCGCGGCCGACCACCTCGCCGTCGATCACCAGCGGCACGTGGAGCACGCGGTCGCGCGGCCCCGGCATGGGCTCCCCGGTGGACACGGTCTCGGCGTAGGCGGAGCCGCGCCCGTCGATGCGCCGCACGGCCGTCTTGCGCCCGCCCCGGCTCGGCTTGCCCGTCGAGCGCTTCGCCACCGGACGCATGGGAGCGTCGTCGTCCGGGCCGTCCGACCGGGCGACGAGCTTGTAGACCAGGGAGGCGGTGGGCGCGCCGGAGCCGGTCACCAGGGACGTTCCCACGCCGTAGCCGTTCACCGGTGCGGCGCCCAGGGCGGCGATGCCGAACTCGTCCAGATCGCCGGTCACCACGATGCGCGTGTCGTGCGCGCCCAGGGAGTCGAGCTGGTCCCGGACGCGGCGGGCCATCACGCCCAGGTCGCCGCTGTCGATCCGGACGGCTCCCAGGGACGGCCCGGCCAGCTCCACGGCCGTCCGCACGGCCCGTTCGACGTCGTAGGTGTCGACAAGGAGCGTCGTGCTCTCGCCGAAGGAGACGAGCTGCGCCTTGAAGGCGTGCCGCTCGCTGTCGTGCAGCAGGGTGAAGGAGTGCGCGCTCGTCCCCGCCGTGGGGACGCCGTAGAGGCGGCCCGCCTCCAGGTTGGACGTGGTGGCGAACCCCGCGATGTAGGCGGCGCGGGCGGATGCGACGGCGGCGCGCTCGTGGGTGCGGCGCGAGCCCATCTCGATCAGCGGACGGTCCTGGGCGGCCTGCGCCATCCGCGAGGCCGCCGAGGCGATCGCGCAGTCGTGGTTGAGGATCGACAGCGCGAGGGTCTCCAGCAGCACCGCCTCCGCGAACGTCCCCTCGACCACCAGGATCGGCGATTCCGGGAAGTAGCAGTCGCCCTCGGCATAGCCCCACACGTTCCCGGAGAAGCGATACTTCTCCAGCCATTGCGCCGTGGGCTCGTCCACGACGCCGTTCGCCGTGAGGAACTCCAGCCCGGCCGGGTCGAACCGGAACGCCTCGATCGCGTCCAGGAGCCGTCCCGTGCCCGCGACGACGCCGTACCGGCGCCCGGCGGGCAGGTGCCGCGCGAACACCTCGAACACCGAGCGGCGGTCGGCCGTCCCGCTGCGGAGCGCGGCCTGGAGCATGGTGAGCTCGTACTGGTCGGTCAGCAGGGCGGTGCTGTCGCCAAGGTCCACAACTGGAACCTTACGGCCCCCTGTGTGCACCATGGACGTGCAGGCCATCACACCCGGCGGCGCCGGGGCGCATAGCATCGGGGGTTGTGGGCGGACCGACTCCACGGGGAAAGGGGGACACGCGGCCAATGAGCGCCATGAGCACGGCGCCCGCGCCGGTCGAGCTGGACAGGCCGGACGTCGAGGAGGATCTGAGCGTCGACCGGCCCTGGCTGGCGATCGTCTGGAACGACCCGATCAACCTGATGTCGTACGTCACGTACGTGTTCCAGACCGTCTTCGGCTACTCCAAGGCCAAGTCGGAGAAGCTGATGCTGGACGTCCACCACAAGGGGCGCGCGGTCGTGGCCAACGGCACCCGCGAGGAGATGGAGCGCGACGTCGAGATCCTCCACTCCTACGGGCTGTGGGCCACCGTCAAACGGGACGACTGAGCGAACCATGAGCGATGTGAAGAAGACCCGCCGCGGAATCAGGGTGCGGCTGGAGACCGAGGAGGCGGCGCTCGTCCGGGCGCTGATGGAGCAACTGCTCGCGCTCCTCGGCGACGCGCCGGGCGAGGACGACGAGCTCGCGTCGTTCGGTATCGCCGACAACGCGACCAAGTCGGACGACCCCGTCCTGGCGCGGCTGTTCCCCGACGCCTACCGCGACGACGGCGAGGCGGCGGGCGAGTTCCGTCGCTACACCGAGATGGGCCTGCGCGACGGCAAGCGCGAGGCCGCCTCCATGGTGCTGAGCACCTTGAAGGACTCCGAGACCGAGACGGTCCTGGACGACAAGCAGGCGCAGGCGTGGCTGCGGGCGCTGAACGACGTCCGGCTGGCGCTGGGCACGCGGCTCGACATCGGCGAGGAATGGTACGAGGAGGCCGCCCAGATGGACCCCCGCGACCCCCGCACGCCGATGTTCGCCGCCTACGACTGGCTCACGATGCTGCAGGAGAGCCTCGTCCGCGTCCTCTGGTAGAGCGGCTCCGGCGCGGGACGGCGGCCGAGGGCGTCCACCTCCGGCCACAGCCGACATTACCGATTGTCGAGTCTCCAGTGCGGTGCGTGGCGTTACGTTGGTCTCCCGGGGGGCCTCCAGGGCTCCAAGCCAGGCGGGCCGCAGACCTATCGGAGGCCGCGATGTCCCTGCAGAGGAAGGCCGTCGGCTCGATGGAGCTCGGCGACCACCTGTGCCTGTTCTTCGACAACGACGACGAGCGGCGCTCGATCATGGCCGCCTACGCCCGCGACGGCGTCCGGGCCGGCCAGAAGGTCCTCTACGTCTCCGACGCCGTCCCCGCGCGGGACGTGCTCGACTGGCTGATCGGTGACGAGAAGGACGCCCCCGGGCCGATGCCCGCCGACGCCGATGCGAAGCCGGTCGACCTGGCCGAGGCCATGGACGCGGGGCACTTCGTCGTCCGGACGGCGGAGGAGACGTTCCTCGCCAGCGGGCGGTTCGACCCGCAGGAGAGCATCGAGCTGATGGCGACGGAGATCGACCTGGCGCTCGTCCAGGGCTACACGGGGGTCCGCGTCGCCGGCGAGGCGCGGTTCTCGCTGCGCCGCTGGCCCGGCACCGAGCAGCACGGCGACTTCGAGCGGATGCTCGACGAGGTCTTCATGACCACCGACCTGAAGGCCATGGCGATCTGCCAGTTCGACCGGCGCTGGTTCGACGCCGCCCGGCTGGAGCAGCTGGAGTCCTGCCACATGGGCCGCGTCCGGGTCGACGACTACTACGACGACGGGTCGCTGCGCATCACGCCGATCTTCAGCCCGCCCGGCGTGGCGATGACCGGGGTGATCGACGCCTCGACCCGTCCCGCGGCCGAGCGGGTGCTGGAGTCGATCGCGACCCGCACCGGCCTGCTCTGCCTGGACCTCGGCGGCGTCACCGACTGCGACGCCGACGGGCTGCGCCTGCTGACCCGCGCCGACCGTCCCGACCGGGGCCCGAACCGGGGGCTGCTGCTGCGCGACGTCCCGCCCGCCATCGGCGAGCGGCTCCGCTCGGCGGGACTGGTGGCGCGTTCGGGCGTGTCGATCGAGGAGCGCCCGCGCTGACGGCACGGCGATGAGCCTCTGTGCCCGTCCGTCCCCGGTTGGTACTTTGGCGGCCGACCGGCGTTCCCGAGGAGGTCGCATGGCGCACTCCAAAGCGGTCGGCGAGATGCTGTCCGGCGACCACGTCTGCCTCGCCTACGACAGCGCCGAGGAGCGCCGCGCGATCCTGATGGCGTTCGTCCGCGACGGGCTGCTGTCCGGCCAGGCCGTCGTGTACCTCGTGGAGGACGAGACGGCGGGCTCCGCGGCCGACCGGCTCCGCGCGGCGTTCGGCGCACCGCGAACCGGGGCCTCCGGGCGCCGGGCGTCCGGCCCCGGCGCGGGCCTGGACGCCGGGCTGCGAGCGGCCCTGGACGACGCGCTGGACGACGGGCGGATGACCGTCCTGACCAGGGGCGAGATCGGCTCCGGCCCCGCCGGCGTGGAGGACGCGATCGGGGGCGCGGTCGAGTCCGCGCTGCGGCGCGGCCGCGCGGGCGTGCGCGTGACGGCGGAGGCGTCGCCGTCGCTGCGCGGCTGGCCGGGGACCGACCGGTTCGCTGCGTTCGAGGACGCGATCCGCCGGGCCGTCGCGGGACCGGGGAGCGCGGCGATGGCGCTGTGCCAGTACGACCGGCGCTGGTTCGTCGGCGACCACCTGCGCGCGGTGGAGGACTGCCACGGCGTCCGCGTCCGCGCCGACGACCTGTTCGACGACGGCGTCCTGAGGATCACCCCGCTGTTCGCGCCGCCGGGCCTGCGGCTGTCCGGCGCGATCGACGAGTCGACCCTGCCCGCCCTGGTCGCGGCGCTGCGCGACGTCGACGACCGCGCCCCGCACCTGTGCCTGGACCTGTCCCGCCTCGACTTCTGCGACCTGGACGGGCTGCGGACCCTGATCGAGGCCAACCGGACGAGCACCGTCCTGGACCGGCAGGTGATCCTGCGCTCCATGCCCGGCTGCATGGAGCTGATGCTGCGCGTCTCCGGCTGGGAGACCGCGCCCGGAATCGTGACGGAGGGCGTCCGATGATCGCCTTCTCGGCGGAGCCGCC
>NZ_SMKU01000223.1 GCF_004349215.1 Actinomadura rubrisoli
CGCTGGCGCACCCTGCGGCACATCACCGTCAGCCCCAGCAGAATCGGCGACATCACCCGCGCCGCGCTCGTCCTCACCCACTTCGAACACGACCACCTCCAAAGAACCCAGTGAGATCACTTCAATGAGATAAATAAGGCATCAGCCCTCTCTGGCTGCGCGCCTTAGAATGGACTGTCGTCCAACGGATGCTGCGGTGCGCTGGAGTGGTTTTGTTGGCTTAGAGTGGCAAGCGATGTCAACAGCTTTATCTGATGCCTATCTTCTAAGAGCTTGTCTCATGTGGATAGTTGGGCGAGTTTCTTGTAGCAGGTGATGGCGGCTGCGAGGGTGAGGAAGGCGGTGAACAGGTGGCTGTGGCGTTCATAGCGGATGGTCAGGCGCCGGTAGCCGAACAGCCAGGCCAGGGTTCGTTCGATCTTCCAGCGGTGGCGTCCGAGACGTTCGCCGGACTCGATGCCGGGCCGGGCGATCCGCGGTGTGATCCCGCGTCCGCGCAACCAGCTCAGCTACTCGGCGGAGTGATATGCCTTGTCCGCGCGGAGCTTGACCGGCCGCCGGCGGCGCGGGCCGCGCCGGGACCGGATCGCCAGTAACGCCATCAGCAGCGGCTTGAGGGCCTGGCTGTCGTGCAGGCTGGCGGCCGAGACACCGACCACAAGAGGCAGCCCGGCGGCGTCGGACAGCACGTGGAGTTTGCTTCCCTTCTTGCCGCGATCGACCGGGTTGGGGCCGGTCAGCGTGCCCCCTTCTTCGCGCGGACGGCGGCGGCGTCCACGATCGCCGACGCCCAGTCCACCTGCCCGCGGGCACCCAGCTCGTCCAGCACCGCATGGTGCAGCCGCGGCCACAGCCCCGCCTTGGTCCAAGCGGTGAACCGGCGATGCGCGGTCGGCACGCTCACCCCGAACTCACCCGGCAGATGCCGCCAGGCGCACCCGCTGGTCAGCACGTACACGATCGCGGTGAACACCGCCCGATCCTACACCCCAGCCGTCCCACCCCCCTGCCGCCGAGGCGCAAACCCCGGGACCAACGGCTCGACCAGCTTCCACAACTCATCCGGCACCAGCCGCAACGCAAGATCCGACGACACAATCCCGCATTATCCCGCAAGCCACCCACAATCCCACATGAGACACGCTCTAAGTCAACCAATTCCACTGGCTTCAGTGACAGCACCATGCCTGGGAGTCCTTCACCTGCTTCGGGGTAAGCGCTTGGAGGTCGCTATAGCTTCGATAGCGACGCCGGGTCAGTTCGGTGCCAGTTGTGGCCAGAAGTCTCTGGGCGGGGTGACTCCGCACGTCGAATATGAGATCCTCCACGGAGTACTGTAGAGCAAGGGAGGGCTAGTGCGCTTTAGTGAGACCTATGGGATAACCCGAACTGATGACGATGATTGGTTCGACCCACTTCTGCTTGCAGATACAAATCTTTGCGTCGATCCCTTTATGATTTACGACGACGCGGACGATTTTTGGGCGCAAGCTCATGATGATATGATCGATTTTTTTGTAATGGTTCTAAAGATGGTGAAAGCGGCCAAAGGGAATAAGAAGTCTCCGTCTTGGGGGAAAGCGAAATCGCTTCTACTCTTTCCGGAACCTGACGAATTTTGCCTAGGAGTCACCGAAGGTAGCCCGCGTGGGGCTGGCTCTGGGAAGGGGCTCCAAGAGCCCATGCTGAGAAGTGCAAGTATCGCAGTCCAACATAATATTGAGTCTGTCGAACACGTCGAAGAGTTGGTGCTTTTTCAGGAAGGCATGGGTCTAGACAGAATTAGCGACATGGTCTGCAATATCTTGAAATCCTACTTCATTCAGTATACGCAAAATGTTGCAAGGTGCCATTCAGTTAAGATGGAGAGAATTCGAGTACGACACTCTTCCTGGGATAACCAGAATGCGAAGTGGCGCGACGAGGTCGTTGAGTTGCCACGCAATCCGTATACCGGGTCCGCGGTTCTACTTGTGCCAGGTAGATTTCTTCGCGCACTTTTGACCGTAAACGTTGATGACTTCTGGGACTGGGCATGGCGTCAGGAGCCCGAGGCGCTTCGAGCTAACTTCAATTACGACCTCGCGTGGCGTGTGCCAGCTGCAATGAAGGCCAAAATGGCGAGTCAGAATCCTGAGCTCGTCAAGACCTTCATGAGGGAATGTGAGACGCATGAAAAGGTTCCATATGATATTGAAAACGACCCGCTGTTGCGCACAAGCACCTATGAGCTAGGGACGGCTCTCGCAACTGATAACCCCCTGTCGTTCACGCCTGCCAAACCGGATGAGTTTCACAAATTCATTGAGGCTCTTGTGGCAGCTTATGCGCACGGCATCGAGCAATCCGACGCCTGGCGACTTCTGTGGGATAAGAATAAGTTTCGTCCCGAAAGTGCCTGTCAGTCCCTTTTTCGATTTGCGGCCGCTCAGTATTGCCGTGCAAACAAAATCGACCTGACTTCTGAGGCGAATGCGGGACGCGGTCCAGTAGATTTTAAGTTTGTGCAGAACTGGGATGCGCGCGCTCTGATTGAGATGAAACTCGCCAACAATTCCAAATTCTGGCATGGCCTCAACAAGCAAACCGTGCAGTATCTAAAGTCGGAAGATCTGCGGTATGCGCTATTTGTATGCATCTGCTTCGAGGATGATCATTTCGATCGGGAATTTCAACGCGAGGTGAGAGACCTCGCGGCGGCCACTTCAGTGGAGTTCAATGTCAGCATCAAGCCTATGTTCATTGATGCTCGCCGAAAGCAGTCTGCTTCGAAAGTTAAGTGAGCTTTGACTTGGGTGGTGCGAGTCGGACGCGACGATATGATGCAAGCGCTTGGGGTCGCACACTGGCCGCTGTATATCTCGATGTAAAGCGCTCGGAAGTCGGGGTGCGAGTGTCCGCCTCTGGTTAAGTGAAGCCACGAGCGCAGACTGACTAGTTGCCTGACGACATAAGCGTCCTCCTGCGGACATTGACGGACGCTGACGACGCGCTTCCACTGCTCTGAGCCATAATGCTGCTAGCAGGACCTCGCTCGTAATGAATAGGTCATCGGTTCGATTCCGATAGGCGGCTCCACGTCAAAGCCCCCTTGCGCTCTCCGCGAGGGGGCTTTGCTAACAGCAGGCTCTAAGCCGCCTCGTCCATGACTCGCGCGAACACGTTCACCCCAGCCACCTCGGCCGATCGAGTTACGTGCGCGTAGACCCGAAGCGTGATCGCTGGGTCAGCGTGCCCGAGCCGCGCGGCGGGCACGTGGACGGGGACGCCCGTCAGGAGAAGTGTCGTCGCGCGGATGTGCCGGAGGTCGTGCACCCGAGCATGGGGAACGGTGGCCCTTCGTTGGGTGCGTTGTAGACCCGAATGGTCTTGGTCATCAGCCAGCCGACCGAGTCGGAATGGATCGGGTCACCCCATCCGGTCGCCAACATGTAGCCGTCTTCCCCGCCGCGCCACTTGCCTCCGGTGAGGAGCTTGTCCGCCGCCTGGGCCTTACGGTGCTCCCGCAGGGCGGTCACGGGCGTTCAGTTCGGTGTCCGCTGAACTCGTCCCGGAGCCGATGCAGCGCCGGTTCCTCAGGGTGCGCACGTGATTCCCTCGTGAGCGGTCTTTGAGCCCGGACGGTCCGTCCGGCATGCTCGCCAGCTTCCCGCCGCCCCGTGGTCGGCAAAGGAGCCTGACGAGGGGCCAGGCGGGGGCCAGGCTTGAGCAGGGGAGGTGGCCGCCCGTGACCTGACCACCCCGAGAGACGATGCGAGTCGGGCGCCTACGCGGCAACCGGCGCCGACGCGCGCTAGCCGCCGAGCCCTGACCACAATCGTGCCATAACAGCGCACGTCACGGCCCAGACAGCCCGCTGGGTGGGGGCTTTCGATACCTTTCAAGGGCGCCCGCACGCGGGCGGCTTTTGAACCGCCAAGCGACGGCGCCGACTACTCCTAAGGTCGCCAGCCCGATAAACCTTTGCCCGTGCCACGGACGCGAACCTAGGCTCGCACCCCATGCGAGCGATTACCGAACGCGATCTGCGGTCATGCTTCGTCAACTGCTCCAAGGGCGACGCCACGCGCCTCAACCTTCCCAAGGACTTCGCGCAGTCATCCTGGGACGACCTTGACTTTCTCGGCTGGCGGGATCCCAAGGCCCCCGACCGCGCCTACCTTGTCGCCGAGACGAGCGACCGGCTCGCCGGGATCGCGCTGCGATTCGCGTCCGCGCCCGGTAAGGCACGCGGGTTCAACTCGACCAGCTTGTGCTCGTTCTGCCAGACCGTGCACACAGGCGGCGGTGTCGCGTTGATGAGTGCGCGACGCAGCGGAGAGGCCGGCAAGCGGGGCAACACCGTCGGGCAGTACCTGTGCGCCGACCTGGCCTGTTCCCTTTACGTGCGGGGCAGAAAGCAGACTCTGCTGGGCGACGGCCACGACGACGGTGTCCCCCTTGAGGAGAAGGTCGCCCGCATCAGGGCGAACCTGGACGCCTTCGTCGCCTCGGTCGTCGCCTGATCAGCGGGTGCGCAGGGCCCAGAAGGTTGGACGTGCCCGAAGCGGGGCTCCGGGGATGGGGGCGTAGAAGTGTCGATCATGGAGGTCGGCCGGTTGTCATGACGGGGGCTAAGGATGATTTCGATTTGGTCATGGGTGCCCTTTGTTTGGGGTAGGCCCGGGGGCCGAGCTTGTTCGGGAGGCTTGTGGTGGATTGGGTTTCGGGTTGGACGGCTGGTGTTTGGTAAGAGGCCCATCGCGGGTTTGCGATGGGCCTCTTGGGTGACGCGTTTTCTGGTTAGGCGCGCGTCAGGATTGTGTTTGTTGATTGTGGGCCACGTCTGTTCTAGGCGCTGTTGTTCATGGCCGGGGGCGGGGGGTCGAGGACGACCTGGATCGTCCTATTGGTGCTTGGCGGGGGCGCCTAGTGCGGTGACGTTCAGGAGCAGGTTCGGGGAGCCGCTTCCCGGGTTGGAGATGACGCCGGGCTGCGCTGCCTTGACCACTGCGTTTCGCGATTCCTGGGGGGTCGCGGTCGGGTGGTTCTCCAGATAGAGCGCGAGCGCTCCGGCCGCGTGCGGCGTTGCCATTGACGTGCCGCCCATCACCGCTGTGCCGGTGTCGGATTCGTAGTCGGCCGAGGTGATGTCGTTGCCTGGCGCGAACAGGTCGAGGCAGCGGCCGTAGTTGGAGAAGAAGGAGACCCAGTCGCCTTCGTCCGTCGACCCGAGCGTGACGGCTTCGGATACGTCGCCGGGGGCGTCGCAGCCGTTTCGGGAGTCGTTGCCGGCGGCGATCGAGAACTGGATGCCCGCGCGGATGGCGGCCCTGGTCGCGTCGCTGAATGCCCGCGGCTCCGCGTTGGGAGGGTCGGAGCCGATGCTCATGTTGCCGATGGACGGTCCGCGGGCGTTTTTCGCCACCCACTCAAGGCCCTGGATGGCGTAGCGGTCGGGGGAATAGCCGTCGCAGTCCAGGACTCGTACGGCGACGAGCTTGACGCCCTTGGCCACGCCGTATTGCGCGCCGCCCACGGTGCCCGCCACGTGTGTGCCGTGGCCGTGGCAGTCCTGCGCGGTGGTGTCCTTTTCGACGAAGTCGTAGCCGTGGGACGCCCTGCCTTCGAACGTCTTGTGGCTGATGCGGATTCCGGTGTCCAGGACGTAGACGGTGACGCCGGCGCCGGTGCCCGGGTAGGCGTACTCGCGGTCCTGTTTGCCGTCAACACGGTCCAGACCCCAGGACGGGGGGTTGGGCTGTTTGCCGCCTCCGGCCGTATGGACCATCACGGACTTCTGGACGTATCGCACCGCCGGGTCCGCGGCCAGGTGCCGGGCTTGTTCAGCGGTCATGTCGGCGGCGAAGCCGCGCAGGACGGCGCTGAAGACGCTCTGGACGGAGCCGCCGTAGTGGCGCACCAGATCCCGCGCCTGGGCGGCCACCGGGGCGGCGGCGCCGGGCGCGAGGGACGTCGAGCCCTTCAGGGCCACGATGTACTGGCCGTCGACCGTACCGGGGGCCTCCGCGTTGATCACGGTGCCCTCGGCGGCGTTCGCCGGGCCGCCGAGGCCGCCGGCCAGCAGCGCGGTGACTGCGGTCAGGGCCAGGAACCAGGCCCTCGCCCGTTTTCGGTTCTTTCTCATCTTCGCCTACTTCCGTCATACGTGGCGTGGACGGCCCCGGGGTGGGCCGCCGGGCCACCACGATAAGGTTCCGGCCAGGAAGGGACAATCAATCGGATTGCGTTTAGAACGGTCTAATATCGGGCTCTGTCGGGGTCCGTGGGCGCCCTTCCTAAATGCGTACGGTGACCGGACTGCTCCTGACCTGGGCCTGCGATGGCGCGGCGGGGATGTCCGCGCGAGCCGCAGCCAGGGAACGCCTGGCGTCGGGACCCCGTCAGATTCGTCCCGTCCTCGAAGATCATGGGGGTGCCTGGCCGGTGGCCGTTCGGTGGCGGTGTGCGGCTACCCGGGCAACGGTTTCGTCTGTTGGCGGGCCAGCCGGGGTGGTCATTCGAAGAAGAAGATGCATTCCGCTGCGGATATGGGTCGCCGGGCGCGTGGCCCATCCGCCGAGCGGGCCGGCGGCATGGTGCGAGATCGGTCGAACGGCAGCGGGTTCGGTGACGGTCCGGCTACGGTGCGGATATGGAGCAGCTTGCGGACTGGAGACCCAACTCGTCCTGGACGATGGAGGAATGGGTGCGCGAGACCCGCGCCCTGCGCGAAGCCTTGACGGTGCTGGGCGCCGCGGTGCCGCACTGCCTGCCGGGCGAGCCGTCCGACTGCGGGGCTTCGGTCTGGGCGCACTACGCCACCTACGCGGGAATGCTCAAGGGCGTATCCCACGTGAAGGCCGAGTGCAACCTTGGGCCCGGCCCAGGGTTGGATCTTGCTGAACGCGTGTACGCCGATCAACTGGCCGCGCACCGGCATTAGGCCGTCCCGGCCAAGGTGGCGCCCGGGGTGCGGAGAAATGAGTCTGGGGCGCTTGGTTCGTGGCTGTGACGTGGAGTTGGACGAGGGCGCCGTCCTGGTCGTGGACGATCAGGCGGAGGTGCGGGAGGCGCTGGCCGAGGGGTACGAGGTCCGTGCCGAGGCCGACGGCGACGCGGCTCTGCGCGCGGCCGCTGCCTGGCATCCCGGCGTGGTGATCGTCGATGTGACGATGCCGGGGGGCCGACGGGCTGGCCGTCTGCCGTGCGGTGCGGGCCCGCGGCGGTCGGACCCCGGTGCTGGTGCTCACCCCGCAGGACGCCGTCAATGACCGGATTGCGGGCTTGGACGAGGGCGCCGACGACTACCTGAGCAAGCCGTTCGACCTCGGGGAACTCGTGGTGGCGCGGGTGCGGGCGCTGCTGCGCAGGTCCAGGCCGGTCCGGCGCGGGGTTCGCCGATCTCACCGTGGACGCGGAGACCCGGACGGGCTGGCGCGGCGGGCGCAAGATCGAGTTCACACTCACCGAGTGGAGCGTGCTGGAGGTCCTGCTGGAGCATCCGGGCCGGACGCTGAGCCGGGGCAGATCGGAGAGCGGGTGTGGAGCCTGGGCTCGGGCCCTCGTCCAACTCGCTGGGGGTCTACACCGGCTACCTGCACCGCAAGCTCGAAGGCGGCGGCGAACCGAGGCCGGTGCATACGGCGCGTGGGCTCGGCTACCGGCTGGGCGAGGCGTGAGCGGCGGCGGTCCGATGGCGCCGGTCGCGGCTCCACACGCGGCTGGCGCTGACGACGGTCGCGGCTCCGCACGTGGCTGGCGCTGACGACGGCCGCGGTGATGGCGCTCTGACCGCCGGCGTGTTCGTCGCGGTCCGGCACGAGTTCGACTGGGCAGCTGAACCTCAGCCTGCGCAGGCACCTGGACAGCCGGCGGGACGACCCGGACCTGCGGACGCGGACGGCCGCCACGCCGTGGACCTCGTCCATGTCGTGCTCGCTGCGCGGCACCAGCGTGTGCTTGCAGACGATCCCTGCCGGGACCCGCCAGGGGCGATGGGAGAGTCGAGCACGCCGGTCACCGCCGACGCAACCGAGGTCGCGGCGGGCCGATCGGGATCCGCCTCCTCCGACGTCGAGGTGAACGGCGCGCGGGGGCCGGCGCTGACCGTCCCGATCAAGAGCGGCTCTCCAGGTGGCGATCGAGGCCCGGACCTACGCCAACTCGGTGGCGCGGTTGAAGGCCCTGCTCGGCGCGCTGGGCGTGGCGGGTGTCGTGCTGGCCGCAGGCGGCGGCTGGCTGGTCGCCCGCGCCGGGCTCGGCCGGGTGCGCCGCCTGACCGACACCGCGAAGCTCATCGCGGCGACCGGCGATCCCCAGCGCAGGTCGGAGTTTCCGGTCACCGACGGCGAACCGGCCGCGACGAGGTCGCGGTCGCCCGGCTCGCCGCGTCGTTCGACACCATGCCGGACGTGCTGGAACGGTCGCTCGCCGCGCGCCGTCAGCTCGTCGCCGACGCCTCGCACGAGCTGCGCACCCCGTTGACCGCGCTCCGGACCAACATCGACATCCTTGGCTATGGCGACCGGATCACCCCGCGGCAGCGCGAACGGGCGGTTACCACGCTCGACGGGCAGCTCCGCTCGGCCACCGGCCTGGCCAACGACCTGGTCGAGCTGGCCCGCTTGTGGCAAAGGAGCCGTCTGCCCTCTTGGAGGACGTGCGCCTGGACGAGCTGGTGCTCGCCGCCGTGGAGACCGCCGCGCCAACTGGCCGCGCATCGTCTTCGAAGCCGAGACGGCTGAGGCGGTCGTGACCAGGGTGCCCGTTCGTCTGACGCGGTTGGTCTCGACCGTCCTGGACAACGCGGCGAAGTTTCAGCCCGGACGGCGGCGCCGTCAAAGTCAAGGTCGTCGTAGACGGCGGCGCGGAGCTGGCTGTCGCCGGCCACGGCCCGAAAAGACCAACCTGAGAGTTCGTCACCGACGAAACGCGTTCGGTGACCGAGAGGCAACCAGGGTGATGGACGTTCTTATACGTCGGTAGACAATAGTAGACGGCAGAGGCCGTACGAAGGCGAACACACAGTGGGGATGATGGAAAATCGCGTCCGGGGCTTGCTGGGGTTGCCCCTATAGGGGACGCTGTCTACAGCGAGCGCTCTCGTGGTGCGTGAGGCGAGGATGACGGACGGACCTCACCGGCGAGCCCCCGGGGAACGCGCGCCAGTGGCCGGATCCCAGTTTCCGAGGGGCGACACAATGAAGTTCACTATCAAGGTGGAAGGAAAGCTCAAGGTCGGTCCGCTCGTCGCGACCGCGTCCGCGCTCACCACGAGCGTGGCCGCCGCGGCGGGCAGCTATCCCGCCACCGGAGCGGCCGGTGCGGTCGCTCTCGCCGCGCTCTCCGCCGGCGGGCACGTCGTGGCCTACCGCGCGGGCGGCAAGTCCTGACGGAGTTCGATGACCAAGACGTCCTCACATGAGCCCGGCGACCGTCGTCCAGCAGTAGTGGACGACGTTGCCGGGTATCAGATGAAACCCGACCCGCTGACCGCCGCCACCACCGCCGAGCTCGGAGAGCTCCTGCGCGAATTCTGGTCGTGGTCCGGCCGGCCCTCGGCCCGGGCGGTCGCGGCAGGTTCCGGGGGCGCCTTCTCCCACTCGACGGTCAGCAAGATCCTTCACGGGAGCGGTCGGCGCCCCTTTCTGCTGCTGCCCTATCTGCAGGGGGTCATCAAGGGGTGCGGCGGGGACGAGAACGACCTGCGGAGATGGACGACCGCGTGGCGCAAGGTCCAGCTCACGGAGTCGGCCCCGCCGACTGCCGACCCCGCGTCCGCGCTTTCGTCCCCGACCGCTCAAGAGGTGTCCGGGTCCGGTGGCGGGCGCGGAGGCTCACGGGACTCCGCGCCGCGGGCAATGGAACCGATACCCGACAACCTTCCGAAGCTCGCGGGCCGGGAGCCGGCCCAGGGATCCATTGTGGGCGGCACCGTTGTCGCGTCCGGTCTGGAGCGGGTTTCGGACCGAGCAGCAGGTCCCTCAGCGGGTGCGAGCATGCTCCGCACCCTGGTAGCGGTCGATATCGCAGGCTTCGGGAGCAGGAGCGAGGCGCTGGGGGCCCATCTCCGGAAGAGCATGTACATCGTCCTTGACGAGGCTCTTCGGAAGAGTGACGGGCTGCGGGAGCATAGCTATTTCGAAGACCGGGGCGACGGGGTCCTCATCGTCATCCCGCCTGACACGTCGACCGATACCGTGCTGTCCCGAATTCCGGAGCTCATGGCCGAGGGCCTCCACACGCACAACCGGTTCGCCAGTGAGGCCGCCAAGCTCCGGCTGCGCATCGCCGTACACGCCGGGCATGTGTTCGCTGACGGGCACGGATTGAGCGGCCACGCGCTCATCATGCTGTTTCGGATGCTGGACGCGCCCGAGTTCAAGCGCGCGTTCGCGGAACGGGACTGCGATCTCGGGCTGATCACCTCCGAGACCGTCTTCAACGAGGTGGTACGGCACGGGGTGGGAATCCTCGACGAGGCCGACTTCACCGGAATCACGGTGCTCGTCAAGGACTCCTCCTTCCACGCCTGGGCCCGGTGGCCCGGCGGCGGTCCGGCCCAGGAGCCGCGTTCGTCCACTCTCGATCGGTTGTCGGACGCCGAACGGCGGGTGGCGGAACTGGCCTCGCGCGGATTCACCAACCGGCAGATCGCCCAGAGCCTCCACATCTCGGTCAGCACCGTGGAGCAGCATCTCACCCGCGTCTACCGCAAGCTCAGGGTGAACAGGCGCGACACCCTTTCCCTGGCTCTGACCAAGGACAGGCTGGCCCGCTCATGAAGCCGGGCGGTTTCATCGAGAACGTGAAATTGACAAGCCTTTGACCGCCCTCGCCGCGCGATGCCGGGGCGGGCGGAAGATCGTGCAGGTCAGGGAAGGGGGCGGGGTCTCCCGGAAGCGGTCATCGCCGGGGCCGTCCGTCTGACTTTGTGAATTATCGCTCCTGGGCGCCCGATGGGACCGCGGGTTAGGGTCGAGGCGAACTCGATCTTGGGGTGGTCGTGGAACTTCAGGAAACCGGCGCGGTGCGGGACGAGGCGGAAACCGTCCTGCGGGCGTGGCATGCGTACGAGGTTCGGCGCGGGGGTTCCCCGGTGATCGACTTTGACTGCTGTCCCGTGGACGGGCAGGCGGAGCCGGCGGAGAGCCGGCTTGGGGTCTACCGGCAGCTGAGCGCTCTCAGGGAGCGGGTCGGCGGATGTCTGGCCGAACGGCTCGACGCGGACCTCGCCTACCTGGGCGCCCTGCTCGGCGAGCGGCGGCCGCTGAACGAGTACGTGCAGGTCACGCAGGGCTGTAGCACGGCGGGATGGCCGGAGGAGCACGTCCTGGAGGTGGGGGAGAAGGCGCGGGAGGCCGTGGCCGGGCTGGGCATCGGCTGGGGCGCCGCGACCGTCGCCGAGCTGGACGAGGCCGAAGGGCTCCTCGACCTCGGCGATGCGCCCGACGCCATCCGGAAGGCCACCGACGAGCTGGAGCCCGCGGTCAGAGCGGCCACGGGCAGCATGGCGCCGTTCGAGCTCGACATCGAAACCGCGCACGTGGACGCGTACTGGGCGTACTGGCTCGACGGTGCGGGCAACCGGGTCCGCATGCGGTTGAACATGCGCAACGCCGTCTTCACGGAGGTCGGCGCACGGAGGTTCGCGCTTCACGAGGTGCTCGGGCACGGCCTGCAGAGCTCCAGTTGGACGGAGGCCGCGAAGGACGTCGTGCCGTGGGTGCGGTTGATGTCCGTCCACGCGCTACAGCAGGTGTTGCTGGAAGGGCTGGCCCAAGCGCTGCCGCTCTTCGTCGCTCCGGACGACCAGGCCCTGACGGTGCGGGTGCGGCTTGATCACTACATCCAGCTCGTGCGCGCGGAGCTGCATCTCGGCCTTGAGGACGGGGTGCCGCTACGGGAGTTGGCCGATCATGCCCGAAAACGCGTCCCATGGTGGAAGGAGTCGACGATCGCCGATCTCCTCACCGACCGGGGACATCCTCAGCTACGCACGTACCTGTGGTCGTATCCGGCCGGTATCGACTGGTTCGTCCACCTCGCGGAAGCCGATCCTGGGACGGGACGCAAGGTGCTGCAAGCCGCCTACTCGGCCCCGCTGACACCCGCCGACCTCGCCTCCCTCTGGCCGGACGGCCCCCCGATCGGAGGCCCCGGCCGCTAGGGCCCTTCTTATGGATCTACGTTCTGTTACGCGGCGCCCAGGCCCGCACCTTGCGGCGTTGTCGTCGGTCACCGGCCAACACCGGGCTGGCTCCCTCCTCCACCTGGACACCGCTCACGACGAACAAGATTCACAAGAAGCGCCCTAGTCCGAGAGCCCCTCCGCTCTGCTCGGCGCTGGGCGGGTGCTGATCTTGGCCCATGCTCCGATCGAGCGAGTCTTCTAGCGGCCGTGTCCGCTGGCGCCCTTGCCGCGATCACATCGAGTGCGAGGCACGCCAGTCTGGCCAGTGCGGTCAGGCGGGCCGGTCGGAGCCTGCCTCCGAACCTCGATGATCAGGCCATCGGGGTTCTGACCTGGAACTGTTCTGCGGGTCTTCGTCGTCCTGGTCCTTCGGGGGAACGTCGTCCCCGCCGCGGAAGCAAACCACCGCACGAAGGCGATCATGGTGCCCAGGGCCACGGCCGTGCCGGTGGTGAGGGTGGCCAGGATCGTCGTGGTGCGTCGCGCCGCCCCGGCGCCGGCCGCCCGGGGCACCCTCCACATCAGCGGTAGGGAATACACCAACGCCCGTTCCGGGCTGCTACACCGGCGCCTTCTCGCCTCTGGCGGTCGGCAACGACACCAACAGCACGGCCTCCGTCTACGACAAGGAGCAACGCCGGGGCCAGATCCTCGGCCAGATCGTCCCCGGCGATTCCCGCGTCTCCGAGTTCGACGGCAGCGTCCGCGGGTGACGCGCATCCCATTCGGCGGACTCGCGCCGGTCGCGGTCAGGTAACCGCCTACCTGGGCCGATTCGGTCGGAACCGATACTCAGCCGACGGGCTCAAGAGCCTCGGCGGGGAGGTGGGCGGCGAGAACCTTGAGGTGGGTCTTGCTCGCCTCGGCGTGGCGGCGGCGTCCGGCCTCGGTGACCTCGACGAAGACGCCTCGGCGGTCGTATTCGCACAGGACGCGCTGGACGAGGCCGTGCTTCTCCAGGCGGGCGACCGTGCGGGAGAGGGCGCTCTGGCTGAGGTACATGTCGACGGCGAGCTCCTGCATGCGGCACTTCTCACAGTCGGTCTCGACGAGCCGGTCGAGGGTCTCGAACTCGCTCATGGTGAGGCCGTGGGCGTCTTGCAGGGAGCGATCGAGATCACACGCGATCGTGTTATAGCAGGTCAGCAACGATCGCCACTGACCGACCAGAGCAGCGTTCGTCTCCATGCCGCGCATCCTAGCATGCGCGCGCATCAGATGCGCAGGAATTAAATTCTTCAGAATTTAGTGCGTGGACATTTGATGCACACGCATGTATCGTCCTCCGACGTGACTATCACCGACACCTCACCTGCCTCAGCTGTCCGTGCGCCGGGGACCGGTGCTCCGGCCGAACAGATCTGGACTCCCCGGCTGTGGGGAGTGCTCGCGGTGCTGTGCGCCGTGTTGTTCCTCGACGGGCTCGACGTGTCGATGGTGGGCGTTGCGCTGCCCTCGATCGGTGCCGAGCTGGGACTTTCCACCACCTCGCTGCAGTGGATCGTGAACGGCTATGTGCTCGGCTACGGCGGCCTCCTGCTGTTGGGCGGCCGCACCGCTGACCTGCTCGGCCGTCGCCGGGTCTTCCTCACCGCGCTGGCCGTGTTCGCCATCGCGTCGTTGGTGGGCGGCCTGGTGGACGACGGCACGCTGCTCATCGTCACCCGCTTCGTCAAGGGCCTGGCGGCTGCATTCACCGCGCCGACCGCCCTGTCCATCCTGACCACCACGTTCCACGAGGGACCCGCGCGCAACCGGGCGTTGTCGGTCTTCTCGGTCTTCGGTGCCAGCGGCTACTCGTCCGGGCTGATCCTGGGCGGGCTGCTCACCAGCTTCGGCTGGCGCTGGACGTTCCTGACGCCGGTTCCGCTCGCCCTGATCGCTCTCGCCGCGGGCATCGCCCTGATCCCGCGGGACAAGCCGTCGACCGAGGGCGGGCATGACATCGTCGGGGCCGTCACGTTGACGGGCGGCATGCTGCTGGCCGTCTACACGGTGGTGTCCGCGCCGGACCGCGGTTGGCTCGACCCGGTCACGCTCGGGTCGCTCGCGCTCGCGGCCGCCCTGCTGATCGGTTTCGTCATCACCGAGAACAAGGTGCGCCACCCGCTCATCCGGCTCGGCATCCTGCGGGGCGGGACGATCATCCGCGCCAACCTGAGCATCGTCGCGCTCTTCGGGTCGTTCCTGAGCTTCCAGTTCATGATGACCCTCTACTTGCAGGACGTTCTGCACTGGTCGCCGCTCAAGATGGCCATGGCGCTGCTGCCGATCGGGCTGATCGTGGCCTTCGGCTCCCCGTTCATGGGCCGCCTGATCGACCGGTACGGGACACCGCGGCTGATCATCAGCTCCATGCTGTCGCTCAGCCTCGGGTACGTGTGGTTCATCGCCACCGCCGGTGACGCCCCGCACTACGCGCTCACCGTCTTCCCGACCATGATCCTGCTGGGCGGCGGGTTCGCCTTCGGCTTCAGCGCGATCATGGCCCAGGCCACGGACGGCATCGAGGACTCCGAGCAGGGCCTGGCCTCGGGCCTGGTGCAGACCTCGGGCCAGGTCGGCGCCGCACTGGTGCTGGCAGTCGT
Source organism: Actinomadura rubrisoli (assembly GCF_004349215.1). Classification (GTDB taxonomy): domain Bacteria; phylum Actinomycetota; class Actinomycetes; order Streptosporangiales; family Streptosporangiaceae; genus Spirillospora; species Spirillospora rubrisoli. The sequence continues at coordinate 14,764 of NZ_SMKU01000223.1, forward strand.
CACCGCCCTGGTCGCCGGGGGCGCGCACAGCGGGGGTGGGGGCTTCGGTGAGTTCCATGCCGGTGTCAACTTGGTCAGTGGTGTTGCGGTGGTCGGCTTGGTGCTGAATCTGGTTCCGCTGTTGAGCCGTTACCGGGCGAAGCACGCCTGACCGACGCGCGGCACGGTCCCTGACGGGGGCGGCCCGGCACGAACCTGCCCCGGCAACCAGCCGGGCCGGGTCCGTGCCGGGCCCTTCGCACGGAAGGCCCTTTGCATGTTGGCCCTCCCCCCCCGTGTCGGGCCTCCTCCGTGCTGAGCATTCTGCGTGTCGAGCCCTTTGCGGGCGGGACCCTCTCCGTGCCGACCCTCTCCGTACCGGGCCGCGCATGCCGGGCCGCTCCATGCTGGGCCGCGCATGCCGGGCCCTTTGCGCGGGGTCCTTCCTGTGTCGGGTCTTCTGCGTGTCGGGTGGGCTGGGCCCTCTCCATGCCGGGCTGCTCCATGCCGGGGCGGGTTCGCAGCGCCTCGGTGATCTCGTTGTCGGTGCGGCCGAGTGGCTCGGACGAGCCGGGCCCTCGGGCCTGGTGCAGACCTCGGGCCAGGTCGGCGCCGCACTGGTGCTGGCAGTCGTCACCGCCCTGGTCGCCGGGGGCGCGCACAGCGGGGGTGGGGGCTTCGGTGAGTTCCATGCCGGTGTCAA
>NZ_SMKU01000224.1 GCF_004349215.1 Actinomadura rubrisoli
GCCCGCCCCCGTCAACGCCTACGGGCGCACGAAGCTGGCGGGGGAGCGGGCCGTCCTGGGCTACGAGCACGGCTACGTGGTGCGCACAGCGTGGCTGTACGGGGCGCACGGGCCCAACTTCGTCCGCACCATGGCGCGGCTGGCGGGTGAGCGCGACTCCGTCGAGGTCGTCGACGACCAGGTGGGCCAGCCCACGTGGACGGGCGACCTGGCGGCGCGGATCGTGGAGCTGGCGGGCGCGGAGGCGGCGCCCGCCGGGATCTACCACGGGACCAACGGCGGCCGCACGTCCTGGTTCGGGCTGGCGCGCGAGGTGTTCACCCTGCTGGGCCTCGACCCCGAGCGGGTGCGGCCGACCACCAGCGACCGGTTCCCGCGCCCGGCGGCGCGTCCGGCGTTCAGCGTCCTCGGGCACGGGAGGTGGGCGCGGGCCGGTCTCGCGCCCATGCGCGGATGGCGGGAGGCCCTCCACGCGGCCTGGCCGTCCCTGCGCGACGCTCAGCGTGGATGACCGAGCTTGGTGTAGTGGTCGAGGCAGTCCTGGTAGGTGGGCAGAAGGCCCGCGTCGTGGGCCTCCTCCAGGGTGGGCGCCTGCGCGTCCTTGGCCGACAGGGCGGGCTCGATCCCGGCAGGCCACTCGATGCCGAGCTCCGGGTCGAGCGGGTGGACGCCGTGCTCGCGGCCGGGCGCGTACGGCTCCGAGCACAGGTAGACGACCATGGTGTCGTCGCTGAGCGCCATGAAGGCGTGCCCGACGCCCTCGGCGACGTAGAGGCAGGCGCGGGACTCCTCGTCCAGCCGCACCCCCTCCCACTGGGCGAACGTGGGCGAGCCGACGCGCAGGTCCACCACGACGTCCAGGATCGCGCCGCGCAGGCACGTGACGTACTTGGCCTGCCCGGGCGGGACGTCGGCGAAGTGGACGCCGCGCAGCACGCCGCGGGCCGAGACCGAGCAGTTGGCCTGGGCGAGGTTCAGCCCGTGCCCCAGGTGCTCGCGGAGCCGGTCGTCCCGGAACCACTCGTGGAAAGATCCGCGCTGATCGCCGTGTACGCGCGGGTTGAACAAGTAAGTACCTTTAATGCCGAGTGGATCCACATGCGCAAGAATGCCACACGGTTCCCCGCAGAGATGGACGTCACACCGTGAGAGCACACACCTCCCGTGCGCTCCGACTCGCCGCCGGCAGTGCGGCAGCGGCGCTCGTGGTTCTGAACGGCCCGGCGGCCGACGCGGCGCCGGCGCCGCGTCCCGTCGTGACGAGCACGGCACCGGCGACGGCGGCCTTCCGGGCGGCCGACCCGCGGCTCGGCAGTCCCGCCGGGATGGTCGCCGGCGTGGTGCACCCCGAGATCTGGTGGACGATCGGGTCCGGGGCCAGGCCCCTGCTGTTCGCGCTCGACTCCCAAGGCCGGACCCGCGCCGCCTACGCGCTGGCAGGCGCGTCACGCGCGCGCCTGAACGCCATCACGATCGTCAAGAACGGCTCGGGCGAGTCGGGGCTGTTCGTCAGCGACCTGAACGAGGGACGCGCCGGAAGCCTCGTTTTGCACCGCGTCGCCGAGCCCGCGACGCTGGCGAGCGGCACGCTGCCGGTCAAGTCGTTCAAGGTGCGGTACCCGGACGGCGGCCACGAGGGCGGCGCGCTGCTGGCCGACCCGGCGGAGAGCCGCATCTACATCATCACCAAGGGCGCGACCGCCGCGGCCGTGTTCGCGCTGCCCGGCGTCCTCGGCCCCCAGAACAACGCCCTCACCCGGCTGCGGACGCTGTCGTTCCCCGTCCGCGGCGGGGGGTTCGCCCGGGACGGCCGCGTCATCCTCAAGACCACCCGAGACGTGCGGGTCCTCAACGGGATCCGGGAGAAGGTCGCCCAGGTCGTCCGGACGGCGGCGAGGATGGGCGGCGCCGCGTTCGGGGTGGCCTCGGACGGGCGGCGGGTGCTCGTCTCCGACCCGGGCGCGCGGCCGGTGTTCCGCTCGGTCACGCTGCCCACCGGAACCGCCGCCACCCCCGCCGGCGGGGCGAGATCGTCCGGCCCGGTGCCGATGAACGACCAGACCCCCGTGTCGTTCCCGTCGGAGTCGGGGCCGCCCGGGGGGCTCCTCGGCACCGGGGCCCTGGTCGGGCTGGTGCTGCTAGGGCTGCTGGGGGGCGCCTTCTACGTGCGGGGGCGCCGGAACCACGGCTGACACCCGGACCCGCGCCGCCCGATCGCCGCGCCCCTCGCCGGGTGCCGCGCCCAGCGCCGCGCCGGGTGCCTCGTCCCGCGCCTCGCCGATCGCCGCGCCGGGTGCCTGCGGCGGGTCGCCGCCCTGCCGCCGCAGCGTCTCCGACCAGGCCACCAGGAGCAGCAGCCACATGCTGGAGACGTTGGCGGGCGCGGCCAGGCCCTCGGTGGTGATGCTGTCGGCCAGGAAGAAGCCGAGGATGCCGAGCAACATCCCCGCGTCGGCGCGCAGCGTCCGGTGCCGGGCCAGCATCAGCAGGACGAACCCGAGCGTCATCAGCAGCGTGACGAACGCCGCCGTGCCGACCGTCCCGTTGTCGACCAGCGCGTTGACGAACGCGTTGTGCCCGCCGCCCAGGCCGATGTCGTCCAGGAAGAGCCCGCGCGAGGCGCCCAGGCCCCGGCCGAAGATCGGCTCCTCGGAGTAGGCCGCCATCGCCAGCGTCCACAGGTCGGTGCGGGAGTTGAGCGAGGAGAGCGTCTCGGCGGACTCGCCCCGCGCCACGAACGCCAGGATGCTGTTGGAGAACGCCAGCACGCCGACGACGGCCACCGCCGCCCCCATCACCAGCACGTCGATCCGGCCGCGCGGGCCCCGCGCGGTGGCCAGCAGGACGACCAGCCCCAGGGCGCAGCCCAGCGCCGCGCCCCGCGTCCCCGTCGCGACGAGCGCACCCGACAGCACGGCCAGGGCGCCCAGGTAGAGCAGCGGGTGCCAGAGCCGGTCGCGCGGGGTCGTCCAGCGGATCAGGTACCCGACCGTCAGCAGCACCGCGATGCCGAGGTACACGCCCGCCTGGACGGGGTGGACGTACAGCCAGTTGAAGCGCTCCTCGGTCAGCCGGGTGCGGGGGAACGGGTGCGCCACGCCGATCCCGACCGAGACCACGACGATCCCGATGAACGCGTGGGCCAGCCGCCGCAGGTCGGCGGGCGTCGCCCGGGTCGCGATGAGGTGCGCCAGCAGCATCGTGACCATGAGCTGGGCGCCGCGGACCAGGCCGAGCGACTTGAACGGCGACCACAGCGCGGAGAACGCGACGTACCCGCAGAACGTCCAGGCCGCGAACAGCAGGCCGGTGATGCGCCGCGACGGCGGCCGCAGCCCGAAGGTGTACACCAGGTACAGCGCGGCCATGCCGTAGACGGCGACCTCGATCAGGACGGTCAGGTCGGCGCTGCCGCCCACCGCCTGGTCGACGTCCCGGCTGCGCAGCTTGTAGTCGCTGGCGAGCATGAGGGCGAGCGGCAGCGCGACGGCCCACCACCCGGCGCTGGGCGGGGGCGGCGTCCGGCGCGGGAAGATCCCCTTCACGGTCATGGGCACCCTCGCAAGCTCTGAAGACGCGACCAAGAATACGGCCGGCGGGCCGGTACTGTGTCCGCTGTGAATCGAGCGACTTTGCCCGGCCCCGTCGTGTCCGCGGGCCGCAGCGTGATCCGGGGATACGGGATGAGCACGGCCGCCCTGCGCCCCGGCCCCGACTTCCTGCTGATCGGAGCGAAGCGGGGCGGATCCACCTCGCTCTACTACACGCTGCTGGAGCATCCGCAGGTGATGCCGCTGTTCCCGAACGCGCGGCTGCTGCCCAAGGCCAACCACACCAAGGGCGTCCACTACTTCGACTCCCACTACGACAAGGGCGGCGCCTGGTACCGGTCGCACTTCCCCGCCTCGGCCCGCCGCTCCGGCAAGGTCGTGGGCGAGGGGTCGCCGTACTACCTGTTCCACCCCCTGGCGGCGGAGCGGGCCGGGCGCGACGTCCCGGAGGCGAAGATCCTGCTCGTCCTGCGCGACCCGATCGAGCGGGCGTTCTCGCACTACCGGGAGCGGCGCCGCCAGAACGCCGAGGAGCTCGCGACGTTCGAGGAGGCCCTGGCGGCCGAGGCGGGGCGCCTGGACGGCGAGGAGGAGCGGATCGTCTCCGAGCCCGGCTACCTCAGCTACGCCCACGAGCAGCAGTCCTACCGGGCGCAGGGGGAGTACGCCCCGCACCTGCGGCGCTGGATGCGGCACTTCCCCGCCGAGCAGGTCCGCGTCCTGGCCGCCGAGGAGTTCTACGCCGACCCGCAGGCGGCCTGCGACGAGGTGGCGGAGTTCCTCGGCCTGCGGCCCGCGCCGCTGCCCCCGTCCGCGGTCAAGGTGTGGAACGCCGCCCCGAGCGAGGACCTCGAGCCCGAGACCCGGCAGAGCCTGGCCGAGCACTACGCGCCGTTCAACGCCGACCTGGAGGCGCTCCTGGGCCGCACGTTCCCCTGGACCCGCCCCTGACCCGGCCCACTCCCTGATCGGGCCGGGTCAGCCCGTCCACGCGCCGATGTGCTTGGTGCCCGCCGGCCTGCCGACCAGCGCGGCGATGTCGGCGGGCAGCGGCACCGCGTTGCCCGCGTCGACGCCGGGCGCGACGGCCCGGTCGAGGGTGCCCTCCGCGCGGGCGGCGGCCGCGTTGCCGAGGAACGCGCCCCGCGTCTCCTGCCCGGTCGCGGTCCGGAACCGGCCGAGGTCGCCGAAGGAGTTCCTGGACCACAGGATCAGCGTGCGCGGATCGGCGGCGTTCGGGCGGACGTAGACGTTGCCGTTGACGGTCAGGTTCATCTGCGCGGCGGAGCGCTCGCCGGTGTGGTCGGTCACGCACAGCAGGCAGGGCGTGCCCGGGCGGGCGCCGGCGAAGGTGTTGTTGCTCACGGTGGTCTGGCCGATCCGCCAGGTCATGGCCGGGTCCGGGCCCTTCCGGCGCGGGTCGCGGCCGGGCACGCCCGGGTCGTCGCGGCGCCGCGAGTCCTGGACGATCTGGACGGCGCGGCCGTTGCCCGCCATCGAGTTGTTCCAGATCCGGACGTCGGAGGTGTTGTTCACCTTCACCCCGTCGCCGCCGTTCCCGCTGATGACGTTGCCCGCCACCACCGCCTTGGCGCTCAGCTCCAGCGAGACGCCGTGGTGGGCGTTGCGCAGGATCCGGTCGCCGGTGAGCGTGATGTCGTAGACGGACTCGTCCATCCACAGGCCCTTGCCGAGGTTGTCGACGATCGTGCTGGCGACCACCGCGACCTTCCGGGACCGGGTGATCTTGAAGCCGCCCGAGACCGGCGAGTACTTGAACTGCTCCACGTTGTTGTGGTCGAGGCGCACCGCCTCCAGCCGCAGGTCGTCGGCGGTGTTGGCGTGGACGCCGAGGAGCCCGTTGTTCGAGCTCGTCACGTGCCGGACGCGGCCGTGCGCGGCGACGACGGTGAGGCCGGTCGTGGCCGACTCGGTGGCCACCACGTTCTCCACGGTGACCCTCGGCGCGGTGACCCGCACCATGGCGATGTCGGGCAGCGAGGTCGCGTACCGGCGCACCCCGATGCCGCGCAGGGTGCCGCCCTCGCCGCTGATCGTGATGGCCTTGCCGAGCGTGCTCGCCCGCACGTTGTGCCCGCGCGGGTCGGAGCCCAGGTAGAGGCGGGAGGCGCTCCCGTCCACGTAGAAGGTGCCGGGCTTGACCTCCTCCCGCGATCCGACCTGCTTCTGCGCGACCCCGTCGAGCCAGAGCTGGTCGGGGTGGGAGGCCATCGGATGCTCGGGGGAGACGAACTGGAAGTCGGCGTCCCGGCTCGGCCGCGCGCCGGAGGTGTAGGTGGGGCTGGAGTCGAACTTCGCCGTCCAGCCGCCGTGCACGAAGGCGCCGCCCTCGGCGGTCCATCCGGCGACGGGCGAGCTGCCGTCGAGCCAGACGGCCTCGCGGGGATGGGACTGGATCGTCAGCCGCTTGCCGGCCGGGACGGTGACGCTCTCGTGGTAGACGCCGCCGCGCAGCACGATGGTGCCCTTGGGGCCGGCCTTGGCGATCGCCCTGCCGAGGGTGCGCAGCGGGTGCTTGCGCGTCCCCTCGGCCCCGTCCCTGCCGGACGGCGAGACGAACAGCGCCCCGTCCGGGATCTTGTAGGCCGTGCTGCCGACCGGTGCGGAGCCGGGCCGGTCGGGCTGGGTCCAGGCGGGCGGGCCGCCGTCGCGCCCGGGGAACTGCCAGCCCAAGAACCCGACGCCCACGATCACCGGCAGTGCCAGGACCCGGACGATCGTCGCCCGGTGCGAGCTTTGCGCCATGTGAGACCCCTACCCCCGGAAAGCCTTTGACATAAGGAACGTACCGACCGCGGGCCCGTCCGGCCACCCGTCACCGGCCCGGCGGCCGGCGTCAGGGGTGCAGCGCGCCCACGAACAGCGCCGCCTTGTGCCGGGCGTCGAACTTCACACCCAGGGCGACCTGCTTGTAGCCCGATGTCGGGATGTCGAAGGCGTAGGAGGCCCTCTTGCTCGCGCCCGGCGCCACGCTGCCGTAGAAGTCGTTGATGTTGGCGTACGACGTCGGCTTCGCCTCGGCCCTGCGGGGGCCGTACTTGGCCACGACGCGGACCTGGTTGAGGTCGAGCGGCTTGGCCGATCCGTTGGTGAAGCTCAGCGTGAAGATGGTGAGCACCCGGCCGGCGATCTTGCCCGGCCCGTCCGCCTTGGTCTTGACGTAGCGGATGCCGCCGACCTTCACGGTGATCTTGTCGTTGTAGGTGACGGGCTTGCGCAGGCCGCTGGACGACTTCAGGTCGAGCGCCCCGGGCGCGGCGTTGGCCGCCGACTCCGGCTGCGTGCTCGGCGGCGGTGGCGGCTTCGGCTTGCCGGACGACTTGTCCCCGCCCCCGCCGCATCCGGCCAGTGCCAGCGCGAGGGCCAGCGCCGCGCCCGTCGCGACGAGACGCTTCGGCGGACGCGATCCGCGGTCGGACATGCGGCTCTCCTTGGAAGTGGTCGGACTGGAAATGTCAAGGGCGGAGGGCGGGCGCTGTCTGGGGCGGCCCTGGGCTGAACAGTGTAGGGGCGGTAAGTCCGTTACTCTGCCTTTACTCCTGTGACCGTGGGGGCCATGGGTAGGGGATGGCAGGGGAACCACCCAGTGAGATCTGTACTTTCGCATTGGCGTGCCTCACGCGCACGCAGAACGGCTATAGCGGCCATTACCGCCTTTGCGCTGGCGCTGCTGGGCGTCTCCGCCCTTCCCGCGGCGGGGGCCGCCGCGGACATCGACCCCCCGCCCGGCACGCCGCCCACGGTGAGCGCCGACCCGCTGCCGACGTGGCAGGTGGACGGCGTCGTGTGGAGCATGGCCACGGTCGGGACGACCGTGTACGCGACCGGCAACTTCACCAAGGCGCGCCCGCCGGGCACCGCGACCGGTGGCCCCGGCGAGGTCGTGCGCAACAACATCCTGGCGTTCGACCTGACGACGGGGAACCTGATCACCTCGTTCGCGCACTCGCTCAACGGCCAGGGCCTGCGGATCGTCGCCTCCCCGGACGGCAAGCGCGTGTACGTCGGCGGCGAGTTCACCGAGGTCGACGGGAAGCCGCGCCAGCGGCTGGCGGCGTTCGACACCGCCACCGGCGCGCTCGCCGAGGACTTCGCGCCGCAGGTGTCGTCCATCGTGCGGGGGATCGCCGCGACGGACACGACGGTGTACTTCGGCGGGAACTTCTTCAACGTCAACGGCAAGTCGCGGACGCGGCTGGCGGCCGTGAACGCCTCCGACGGCGCCAACGTCGACACCTGGCGCCCCACGGCCGACGACAACGAGGTGTTCGCGCTGGCGATGGCGCCGGGCGGCGGCCGTGTGCTCATCGGCGGACGGTTCCAGAAGCTCAACGGGGCCGCGCAGGTCGGCATCGGCGCCGTGAACACCACTGACGGCGCCTCGCTGCCGTGGAGCAGCAAGCCGATCCCCACCAAGCAGGACAGTACTCACTTCTCTTACGTGACCGATCTGTACGTGTCCGGTGACACTGTGTACGGCGCGGCGGACGGTGAGGGCGGCCACTGGTTCGACGGCCGGTTCGCCGCCAAGGCCGCCACCGGGGACCTGGTCTGGCTCGACAACTGCTACGGCGCCACGTACGGCATGTTCGTCCAAGGGCAGTCTGTCTACAGCGTCTCCCACGCGCACGATTGCGCCTCGCTCGGCGCGTTCCCGGAGACGAAGCCGCAGAGCTGGCACCGCGCGCTGGCCGAGACGACCTACCCGACCGGCATCGACCTGACGCCTCCGGGCGCGAACAGCAACTACCGCAACCAGCCGATCCCCAGCCTGCTGCACTGGTTCCCGACCGTGGCGCAAGGGACGTTCACCGGGCAGTACCAGGGGGCCTGGGCCGTCACCGGCAACGACGGCTACGTGGCCCTGGGCGGCGAGTTCCCCAAGGTGAACGGCAAGGCCCAGCAGGGCCTGGTGCGGTTCGCGCTCAAGGCCGACGCGCCGAACAAGGCCGGTCCGCTGGCCGAGGAACTCGGCGACCCGACCGCGCGGAGCATGGCGGACGGCAGCGTCCGCGTCACCTGGAACACCACCTGGGACATGGACAACGCGTCCCTGAGGTACCAGGTGCTCCGCGACGGCACCACACCCGTCGGCGAGGTCGAGAAGCCGTCCACGTTCTGGGACCAGCCGAACGCGGCGTACTTCGACAAGACCGCCGGGCCCGGCACCGCCCACACCTACAAGATCCGCGCGGTGGACTCGACGGGCAACGCCGTGACCGGCGCCGCGTCCAACTCGGCGACGGCCGGGAACGGCGTCCCCGGGCCGTACTCCGGGGAGATCACCGGTGACGGCGCGAGCGCGTACTGGCGTCTCGGCGAGGCGAGCGGCCCCGCCTACGACCACGCGGGCGCCAACGACCTCGCGCTGGGGACGGGCGTGGCCCGCGGCCAGGCCGGCGCGGTCTCCGGCGACCCCGACCGCGCGGTGGCGTTCAACGGCACCTCCGCCGGGACGTCCGGCAGCGGCTCGGCGCCGGTGCGGCAGAACTTCAGCGTCGAGGCGTGGGTGAAGACCACGTCCAAGACCGGCGGGAAGATCATCGGGTACGGGAACGCCGCGACCGGCCTCAGCACGAAGTACGACCGCCAGCTCTACATGACCAACGACGGCCGGGTCGTGTTCGGCGTCTACCCGGGCGCCGCCAAGACGATCCAGAGCGGCACCGGGCTGAACGACGGCAAGTGGCACCACGTCGTCGGCACGCTCGACGGCGACGCCGGGCTCAAGCTGTTCGTGGACGGCGCGCAGAAGGCCGCCGACCCCGCGGTGAAGAGCGCCGAAGCCTACGCGGGCTACTGGCGCGTCGGCGGCGACAACCTCACCGGCTGGCCGAACAAGCCGACCAGCAACTTCCTGAACGGGACGCTGGACGAGGTGGCCGTCTACCCGCACGCGCTGACGGCGGCGCAGGCGGCGCGGCACCACGGCCTCGGCACCGGCACGGTCAAGCCGAACCAGCCGCCGGCCGCCGCGTTCACCTCGTCCTGCGACCAGCTCGCGTGCACGTTCGACGGCTCGGGCTCCACCGACGCCGACGGGTCCGTCGCGAGCCACGCGTGGGACTTCGGGGACGGGCGGACCGGTACCGGCGCCAAGCCGTCCCACACCTACGCCGCGGCCGGCGAGTACACGGTCAAGCTGAAGGTGACCGACGACAAGGGCGCGGCGGGCGAGGTGCTGCACACCGTCACGGCCACGTCCGGCACCCTGGCGGCCGACGCGTTCGGCCGCACCGTCAGCGGGGGCTGGGGGAACGCCGACACCGGCGGCGCCTGGAGCAGGAACGGCTCGGGCGGCGTCCTTTCGGTGGGCGGCACCGGGCAGATCGAGCTGGGCGCCCCCGGCAACAGCGGGGGCGGCTACCTCAACGGCGTGTCGTCCACCGGAACCGACCTGACGTTCACGGCGGCGCTCGACAAGGAGGGCACCGGCAACGGCGTCTACCTGTCGGCCATCGGGCGGCGCGTGGGCAGCGAGGGCGACTACCGGGCGCGGCTCCGGCTGCGCCCGTCCGGCGTGGTGTCGCTCAAGCTCAGCCGCCTGGCCTCGGGCAACACCGAGACCGACATCGTCGCCGAGCAGGCCGTCGAGGGCCTGACGTACGAGCCGGGCAAACGGCTGCACGCGCGGCTCCAGGTGACGGGCACCTCGCCCACCACGTTGAAGGCCAAGGTCTGGGCCGACGGCGCGGCCGAGCCGGCCTGGCAGCTCACCGGGACCGACGCGACGGCCGGGTTGCAGGCCGCGGGCTCCATCGGCGTCTGGACCTATCTCGCCGGCAACACCACCAACGCGCCCGTCGTGGTGTCGGTGGACGACCTGCTGGCGGTCCGCGCCACCGGCTGACGCCATCGGCGGAATCGCCGACGCGTGAAAGCGCCCCGAGGTTTACACCTCGGGGCGCTTTTCTCTTTCCCGCCGGACAATGACGGCGGGCTATGACATCCATCACGGAGCGGACGAAGTCTCCTTGCCATGAATTCGGTCACGATTTCATAAGATGCCCGATGTGTCGGACGGGGAGCCCGCTAGTCTCTCCCCACCAGAGTGGCCATATCGGTCACAAGGGGCATATGCGCTAGGGGATCCGACTCGTGAGAGCTCTATTGCGACAGCGGCGGACGAGCGTGCGCGCGGGTCTGGCGGCCGCCGCCACCCTCACGCTCGCGGGTGCGTCCGTCATGCCGGCCGCGACGGCCGGCGCCGACACCGTCCCGCCTTCGGGCACGCCGACGACCGTGAGCGCCGACCCGCTGCCGACGTGGCAGGTGGACGGCGTCGTGTGGAGCATGACGACGGTCGGGACGACGGTGTACGCGACCGGCAACTTCACCAAGGCGCGCCCGCCGGGCACCGCGCCAGGCAACGCCAAGGAGGTCGCGCGCGGCAACATCCTGGCGTTCGACCTGACGACGGGGAACCTGATCACCTCGTTCGCGCACTCGCTCAACGGCCAGGGCCTGCGCGTCGCGGCCTCCCCGGACGGCAAGCGCGTCTACGTCGGCGGCGAGTTCACCGCGGTCGACGGCAAGCCGCACAACCGCCTCGCCGCGTTCGACACCGCCACCGGCAAGCTGGTCGACGGCTTCGCCCCGAAGGTCGGCAACATCGTGCGCGGCATCGCGGCGACCAACTCGACCGTGTACTTCGGCGGGAACTTCTTCAACGTCAACGGCAAGTCGCGGACGCGCCTGGCCGCCGTGAACGCCTCCAACGGCGCCAACGTCGACACCTGGCGCCCCACGGCCGACGACAACGAGGTGTTCGCGCTGACGATGGCGCCGGGCGGCGACCGCGTGCTCATCGGCGGACGGTTCCAGAAGCTCAACGGCGCGGAGCACGTGGGCATCGGCGCGGTGAACACCACCAACGGCGGATCGCTGCCGTGGAGCAGCAAGCCGATCCCGTCCCGGCTGGACAACCGCCGCTTCTCGTACGTGACCGACCTGTTCGTCGACGGCGACACCGTGTACGGCGCGGCGGACGGCGAGGGCGGCCACTGGTTCGACGGCCGGTTCGCCGCCAAGGCCGCCACCGGCGACCTGGTCTGGCTCGACAACTGCTACGGCGCGACCTACGGCGTCTTCGCCCAGGACAAGGCGGTCTACAGCGTCTCGCACGCGCACGACTGCGCCTCGCTCGGCGCGTTCACCGAGACCTCGCCGACGACCTGGCACCGCGCGCTCGCCGAGACCAAGGCCGCGACGGGCACCGACCACGCGCCCCCCGGCGCCAACAGCAACTACCGCAACCAGCCGATCCCCAGCCTGCTGCACTGGTTCCCGACGCTCTCGCAGGGGACGTTCACCAAGCAGTACCAGGCGGCCTGGGCCGTCACCGGCAACGACGACTTCGTCGCCATGGGCGGCGAGTTCCCCAAGGTGAACGGCAAGGCCCAGCAGGGCCTGGTGCGGTTCGCGGTGAAGGCGAAGGCGCCCAACAAGTCCGGCCCGGTGAAGGCCGACCTGGCCGCGCCGACCGCGTCCAAGGCGTGGTTCTCCTCGGAGATCAAGGTGTCCTGGAAGGCCACCTGGGACATGGACAACGAGGCGCTCACCTACGAGGTCCTGCGTGACGGCGAGACCACGCCGCTGACCACGCTCAAGAAGGACTCCTCCTTCTGGAACCGGCCCTCCATGACCTTCACCGACGCCAAGCCGCCCAAGGGCAAGCACACCTACCGCATCCGCGTGAAGGACGCGCTGGGCAACACGCTCACCAGCGCGGCCTCCCCGGCGGCCGGCTGACCGTCCCACGGCACGACGCGAGCGCGCCCCGGCATCCGCCGGGGCGCGCTCTGTCTTTCCGCCGTCTCTGTCTTTCCGCTGTCTCTGTCTTTCCGCCGTCTCGGTCCTTACGCCGTCTCGGGCGCTCTCAGCCGGTGCGCGGGCCCATGGACCGCAGGACGTCGCTCAGCCGCGCCTTGAGCGCGGCGTCGTGGTCGCTGTCGGAGCGCTGCGCCACCCGCTTCAGCCAGAACTCCGCGGCCTCCGCGTGGCCCCTCCCGGCCCCCGGGCTCGACGGCTTGCCGAACACGGAGGTGTGCGTCGCCTCGTAGTAGACGAGGTCCGCGCCCGGCGGGGCCCACGCCGCGTCCTCCCAGTCGATCAGCCACGGCACCCCGGGGCCGCAGCGGCGCAGGTTCCACGCCGTGAGGTCGCCGTGCATCGGGACCCAGTGCGCCGGCACCTCCTGCGTGCGCGGCAGCACCTGCTTCAACCGCCGCTGCAGGTCGGCCAGCAGCGGCTCCAGCGCGACCCCGCGGACCGGACGGGCGGGACGGGGCGGCATCGCCTCGATCACCATCCAGTGCCAGCCCGCCGTCTCCCCGCGGTCCAGGACCCGCGGCACCCGGAAGCCCTCGGCCCTGCCGTCCGGGAACGCCGCCAGGGCCCGCTCCTCGCGGTCCAGCTCGTCCGGCTCGTCGCGGAGCTTGAGGAACCCCGCCGGCCGTCCCTCGCGCAGCAGGACGGCCGCCAGCCCCGTCCGGGACGCCTGCGGGCGCTCGTAGAGGGCCAGGCCGTCGAACGGCCCGACCCGCTCGGCCAGCGCCCGCCAGCGCTCCGGCCCGCCCGGCGGCTCCCAGCGGACCCGGGGGCCGGGGACGGCGCGCGGCCCGAACACGGCGACCGCGCCGTACAGCGCCCACTGGGCGGCCAGGGCGGCGGTCTTGGAGCGGGTGATCAGCGACACGCCCGCGAGCGCGCCGCGCCGCGACCGGGCCGGGACCAGAACGTTGCGGGCCCCCATCGCCGGCCGGACGAACTCGTGTCCAGAAGTGGTCATCTCGTGTCCCGTCATCCGCCGCGCACGGTCTTCCGCGTCAGCCTGCGTTCGGCCAGGTCAGCGCAGAGCCGCTCGTACGAGGCGGCCACGTCGTCCCAGACGTAGCGCTCGGCGGCCCGCTTGCGCGCCGCGTCGCCCCGGTCGGCCGCCGCGCCCGGATCGGCCTCGGCCGCCTCGATCCGCACGGCCAGCTCGCCCGCGTCGGCGAAGAACCGGCCCGCCTCCTCGCCCAGCACCTCGCGGTTGAAGTTGACGTCGAAGGCCAGCACGGACGCGCCGGCGCCCATGGCGCGCAGCAGCGACGGGTTCGTCCCGCCCACCGAGTGGCCGTGGACGTAGGTCAGCGCCCCCGCGTACAGCGCGTCCAGGAGGTCCTGGTCCCACACGCCGCCGAGGAACCGGATGCGCGGGTCCTCGCCCGCCAGCTCGATGACCTGCGCCGTGTAGGCGTCGGCGTACGGCGCCGACCCGACGACGACCAGCGGCCTGCGCGCGCTGCTGCGCCGGTAGCCCTCCACCGCCAGGTGCACGTGGTTCTCCGGCTCGAACCGGGCCACGACCAGATGGAAGCCGCCCGGCTCGTAGCCCGCCTCCGCCAGCTTCGCGGTGTCGGTCCCGGCGAGGATCGGCGCCCCGTAGGGGATGAACACCGACTCCGCGCCGAACTTCTCGCGGTAGTACTCCTGGATGCCGACCGCGTCCGCGATCAGGGCGTCCGACCAGCGGACCGCCATCGACTCGGCGGCGCGGTAGTAGCGCTGGCCTGTACCGCTCCATTTGGTGCGCTTCCACTCCAGGCCGTCCACATGCGTGGCCACCGGGATGCGCAGCGTCCGCAGCACCGGGAGCAGCGGCGCGTTCGCCGCGTTGAACAGCAGCGCCACGTCGGCGCCCTCGCGGGCCATCTTGCCGCGGAACGCGTGCAGCACCGACAGGCCGGTGTGGCTGAGCGTCTCGGCGACCTTCCTCTCGATCGCGGGAAGGTAGATGAGCCGCATCCCCAGGTACTCGGGCTCGGGGTGGCGCTCGCCGCGGCAGTAGACCATCACCTCATGGCCGCCCGCCGCGAGCCGCTTGCCGATCTCCTCCACCGCCGTCTCGAACCCGCCGTACCGCGCGGGCACACCGCGGGTCCCTACCATGGCGATGCGCACCCTGATCCTCGCTTTCCCGGTGGAAGGTTTCGTTACGATCCGCACAGGTTATGCGCAAGGGGCGCCGCACGTCTTGGTAGCAAATAACAGTTAATCTGAAGGTTGCGGGAGACTGGCGTCCCAGAGAGACCTGGGGCGCCTGGAGGAGGGCAAGTGGCCGAACGGGACCCACGGTCCACGGTGGTGCTGGCGCACCCGTCGCCCGACCTGTACGGCTCCGACCGGACGTTCATCGAGTCGGTGCGGGCGCTGGCGGGCCGGTGGCGCGTCGTCGTGACGCTGCCGGAGGACGGGCCGCTGTCGGCCGTGCTCCGCGACGCCGGCGCGGAGATCGTCGTGCTGCCCGTCCCCGTCCTGCGCAAGGCGTACCTGACCCCGCTCGGGCTCGTGCGGCTGATGTTCGCCGCGGCCCGCGCGCTGCCCCGCGCCCGGCGGCTGCTGCGGCGCGAGCGCGCCGCGGCCCTCTACGTGAGCACCGTCACGCTCCCGTTCTGGCTGCTCGCCGGACGGGTCGCCCGCGTGCCCGCGCTCTGCCACGTCCACGAGGCCGAGGACGGGATGCCGCGGCCGATGCGGGCCCTGCTGTACCTGCCGCTGCGCCTCGCCCGCGCCGTCGTCGTCAACAGCGGGGCGACCGCGGCCGCCGTCGGCGGCTCCGGCGCCCGGACCATCTACAACGGGGTCGGCGGGCCGCCCGCCGAGCC
>NZ_SMKU01000225.1 GCF_004349215.1 Actinomadura rubrisoli
GGGGTAACGGGGGTCAGGGGTAGAGCAGGTCGCGTTCCGCGCGGTTCCAGAAGTCCGTCAGGGCGCTGGCCGTGGTCTCCGGCGCCTCGACGGCGGGGGAGTGCGCGGCGCTCGGGATGACGACCTTGGCGGCGTCCAGGCGCTCGGCCATCGCGGCCTGGACGCGCGGGTCCCAGACGTCGTCGTCCTCGCCGTACAGGACGAGGATGCCCAGCCCGGTGTCCTCGGCGTGCTTGGCGAGCTCGTCGACCCGGTCGGGGGCGGTGAGCAGCTCGCGGGCCATGCAGACCAGGCCCGCCGCGGAGTTGCCGAGCGTCCGGGCCCTCAGGAAGTCGACGATGTCGGACCGGACGCCGCGCTCGACGTAGCCGGGCTCCATGCTGATCGCCCAGATGGCGGAGAGGCCGAGCCGGGGGATCGCGTCGCGCAGGGCGCGGGCCCTGACGGCGGCCGGGCCGGTGAGCGCGGCCGGGCCGGAGCTCATCAGCGTGAACGAGGCGGGCGGCACACGCGCGGCCAGCACGGCCTCGCGCGTCACCAGGCCGCCGAACGAGTGGCCGACCAGGTGGACGGGCTCCGGGCCGAGGGCCTCCTGGAGGGCCGTGATGTCCTCCCCGAGGGCGGCGCGGCCGTAGGCGGACGGGTCGTCCGGGCCGTCCGACTCGTACTGGCCCCGCATGTCGACGGCGACGACGCGGCGGCCGGACGCGGCGAGGGTCTGCAGCACCGCGATGAAGTCCTCCTTGCTGCCGGTGTAGCCCGGGACGAGGAGGGCGGGGCACCGCTCGGTCACCCCCGCCCCCGGGAGAGCCTCCAGCGTGGCGAAACGGCCGCGCGAGGTCTCGATCGCGGTCCGGTTAACACCGGGGGGCAGGGTCAGGAACCGGGGCGTGCTCACAGAGGGCCACCATACTAAACAGGTGCCGCGGGACACCGGACGGAGGATCCGCGGATGATGCGGGTGGTAGCGTCCACAGCGTGGATCCGAAGCCGGCCGTCTCCGCGCATCGGCGGGACGAGGCGGGCCTGACCGGCCTGCGGGACGCCGTCGACTCCGGGGCCGAGTACGTCGAGATCGACGTCCGCCGGACGGCCGACGGGCGGCTCATCGTGCACCACGACTCGATGATGGGCGGGCTGCCGCTGAGCCGCCTCACCTACACGCGGGTGCGCGAGCTGGCGCCGCGGCCGGTCCCGCTGGTCGGCGAGGCCATGGAGATCATCGCCGGTCGCGCGCGGGGCCATATCGACCTCAAGGAGCGCGGCTGCGAGCAGGAGACGGTCGAGCTCGCGCTGGAGGCGTTCGGCGGGCCGGACGGCTTCGTCGTCACCACTCGCGAGGTGAGCTCGCTCGTCCAGATCAAGAAGAGCCACCCGCGGGTCAGGACGGCCCTGTCGGTGGGCCGCAGCCTGTGGAGCCGGGGGGCCGCCCGCGACTTCGCGCCGCTGCGGCTGATCCGCAGCGCCGGCGCCGACATGGTGGCGCTGAACCACCGGCTGGCGCGGGTCGGGGTGCTGAGGCAGTGTGCGCGGGCCGGGTTCCCCGCCATGATCTGGACGGTGAACGCCGAGCCGCTGATGCGCCGGTTCCTCGGCGACCCGCGCGTGGCCGTGCTGGTCACCGATCATCCGGACACCGCACTGTCACTGCGGGACGCGCCGCGCTGAGCGGGCGACGCGGGCAACCGCGAGACCACGGCGTCGCTCCGTGATCTCGCAGTCGCCGGTTGTCAGGCGCTCTGCGGCGCCTCGGCGGTCTCACCGGCCGGCTTGCCGGCGCGGGTGCGGCGCCGGCTGCGGCTCCGCTTGCGCTCGGTGGTGACCGTGTCCGCCCCGGGTGCCTGCTCGCCGGCCACGGGTGCCTGCTCGGCATCGGTGGCGGTCGCCGTGCCCGTCACGCCGCCCGCGGTGTCGGCGCCCGCCTCGACGGGCTTGCCGGAGCGGGTGCGGGTCCGCGCCCGCTTGCGGCGGCGCGGGGCCGGCCGCTCCCTGTCGCGGTCGTGATCGCGGTCGTGACCGCGGCCATGGTCGCGGCTGCGGGTCTTGCCGGTCTCGCCGATGTCCTCAAGCGCCTCGGCGTCCAGCCCGGCGCGCTCGCCCCGCTGGTCCTTGGGCAGCTTGCCCTTGGTGCCCTCGGGGATCCCGAGCGCCGCGAAGTAGTGCGGCGAGGTGGAGTAGGTCTCCTCCGGCGCCGCGAACGGCAGGTCGAGCGTGCTGTTGATCAGCTTCCACCGGGTCAGGTCGGCCCAGTCGATGAAGGTGACGGAGACGCCCTCCTTGCCCGCGCGGCCGGTGCGGCCGATGCGGTGGACGTAGGTGTCCGCGCTGTCGGGGCACTCGAAGTTGACCACGTGGGTGACGTCGTCGACGTCGAGCCCGCGGGCCGCCACGTCCGTGGCCACCAGCACGTCGATCTTGCCGTTGCGGAACGCGCGCAGCGCCCGCTCCCGCTGGCTCTGCCCGAGGTCGCCGTGCACGGCGGCGGCGTCGAAGCCGCGCACCGCGAGGTCGGCGGCCACCCGGTCGCAGGCCCGCTTGGTCTGGCAGAAGACCATGGTGAGCCCTCGGCCCTCGGCCTGGAGCAGGCGGGCCAGCATCTCCGGCTTGTCCATCTGGTGGGCCTGGAAGACGTGCTGGACCGTCTGCGGCGTCGTCTCCGACTCCGCGTGCGACTCGGCCCGGACGTTGGTGGGCCTGGTCAGGTACCGGCGCGACAGCGCGACGATCTCGCCCGGCATGGTCGCCGAGAACAGCATCGTCTGCCGCTTCGCCGGGATCCGGTCGATGATCCGCTCGATGTCGGGCAGGAACCCGAGGTCGAGCATGCGGTCGGCCTCGTCCAGCACCAGCACCCCGACCTGCGAGAGGTCCAGGTACTTCTGCTTGACCAGGTCGAGCAGCCGGCCCGGGGTGCCGACGACGACGTCGACGCCCTCGCGCAGCGCGCTGATCTGCGGCTCGTACGCGCGCCCGCCGTAGACCGACAGGACGCGGGTGCCGAGCTTGCCGCCGGCGACCAGGAGGTCGTCGGTGACCTGCAGGGCCAGCTCGCGGGTCGGGGCGACGACGAGCGCCTGCGGCTTGCGGCCGCCGTGCTCGATGCGCTGCAGCAGCGCCGCGCCGAACGCCAGCGTCTTGCCGGTGCCGGTGCGGGCCTGCCCGATGATGTCGTGGCCGCCCAGCGCGATCGGCAGGGCGAGCTCCTGGATGGGGAATGCCTCCACGATGCCCTCGGATTCAAGGGCATCGGCTATCTCGGGTACGACCCCGAGTTCACGAAAGGTAGTCAGGGCTTTCAGCCTCCAATATGCGGGGTCCTCGCTCCCCGGTGCGGCGCGGCTCGGTGCCCGGTGCTGCCGGGCACCGATGGGCGGGCCCGGCTGGGGCGCTTCCGGTCAAGGACACAGTGCGCTCCGGTCGGGACGGCCCTTCCGGGCGCGCCCGCCGATCGCTTCCTGTGGCCGCGCGCTCACGCGGGAGGGACCAGCCGTCACTCAAAATGTCTCGGCGACCGCAGTCAGGGGTTGAAAGCAGTCACTCGCTGTGGCTGCGTGCGGTCACACTCCGCCACGCAGTGTACCGACCGTTGATTGCATACACCAATAGCCGATCACAGGTCTCAACGTTTGCATGGTTTCGTCTATTCCATGCCCCGCTCGCCAGGGACTATCCGTCCCCGGCGCCGCCCGCCGGCCGCCCGGCCCGGGACGTCCCGGGGACGGCCACTTCCGGACAGCCGATGCCTCGAAGATCACGGTCGTCCGGAATCAAAGCGCCCGTGCCCCGACCAAGATCCTGACATTCTTGGATGCCGCCGGGTTTGTACGATCGGAAGGACGGAACGGATGCGGGCGAGGCTCACGGGCAAGGCCGCCATGCCGGTCGTGTCGGCCGCGGTGGCAATGGCCGCCGCGGTGACCGGCTGCTCCTCCTCGGGGGACGGCGCGAAGGGCGGCCAGGCCCGGGGACCGGTCGTCCAGCGCGACGACACCGCGCACCCGGACAAGCTCGTCCAGCTGCGGGGCGCCGAGTACGTTAAGATCGCCGGGCTGGCCGACGCGGCGGCGTCGAAGCGGCTGGACGCGGCGCTGCGCGCGCCGCTCGACTGGGCGGTGACCTGGGCCTGGAAGGCGCCGCTCAAGGAGCAGCTGGCCGAGTGCAAGGGCAAGCCGAGCGTCCTGCAGTCCAAGGTGCGGCTGGGCCTGCGCGGCGACATCGTCTCGGTGGCCAACGCGATCGGGATGGTGCCCTGCTACGAGGGCGAGGGCTCGCTGCCGACCGTCCCGGTGACGGTGGACGTCAAGGCGGGCAAGGCGCTCGCGCCCCAGGACGTCTTCAACGACACCGCCCTGAGCAGGAAGGGCCTGGCGATGCTCTGGGCCAGGCTCGCGGGCCCGAAGGACGACTGGCGGGACTGCGAGCTCGACCCGCCGCGCTACCAGGACCTCTTCCCCGGCAAGCGCGACGGCGAGCCCATCGAGTCGCCTGCGCCCTTCGGCCTGTTCTTCACCGCGCAGGGGCTGGAGGTGATCTGGTCGACCACCGGCACCGGCTGCAACAACTTCACCTTCACGGTCGCCTACGAGAAGGTGAAAGACCTGATCAAGCCGGAGGTCTACCCCCGGCTGCTGGCCGCCGCCACCGCGCGCTGACGGGTACCGGGCATGAGGGAGGCCCCCGCTGAAGGGCGCGGGGGCCGCCGTCATCGCCTCCGGCCGTCTCGCCGGGGGCGTCGGGGATGGGTCAGAAGGTGCGCCGCTTGGTGCGCCAGCCAAAGCGCCGGCCACCGCCGCCGCGCGTGTTCATCGTGGTGAGCGCCGCCACGCCGAGCGCGGCGATCACCACCGCGAACACCAGGGCGATGAGCGTGCCGGCACCGAGCGCGTCGGCGATGACGCCGCCGAGGATCGCGCCGGCGACCCCGACGAGGATCGTCAGCAGGACGCCGATGGGGTTGCGGCCGGGCACGAGCAGCCGTGCCACGGCACCGATGACGGCACCGACGACGATGAACCAGAGGATCGTCGTGAGCATGTCGATCATCCATTCCGTTTCCGTGGGCCGGGTGGCCCGTGGTCGCGGATCGATATGCCCGCCGTGCCCGGATCAAACAAAGCCCAGGTCAACCGGCCGTCAGGTGTACTGGGTGCCGAACCCGACGCTGCGCCCCTCCTCCTCGGTGATCTCCAGGTAGCCCACCCGGTCGGCCGGGATGACGACCCGGCCGTTGCGGCGGTCCTTGAGCACGAACACCCCGCGCTCGGCTGCCAGCGCCTCCGCCAGCGCATGCTGGACCTCGTCCGCCGACTGCTCGGTGTCCACCACGAGCTCCTTGGGCACGAACTGCACGCCGATGCGAACCTGCACGCTGATGCTCCCGTCGTCCGACCGTCCGCCGGCCCCCGGCGGTCACGCCTCCGATGGTCGCACGGAGATCGGCCGATGCGCGCTCCGACCGCTTCGCCGCGAGTGAACGCGGGCCCGCCGGGGCGCTCAGCCGGTGTTGCGGGGGAAGCCGGAGATCCCGCGCCACGCGAGCCGGGCGATGATCGTCTCGGCGGTCTCCTTGGGGATCGCCCGGTGCTGGGACAGCCAGTAGCGGGCGCTGACCTCCGCCATGCCGACCAGCCCCATGCCGAGCAGGTGCGCCTCGTCGCTGGCGGCGCCGGTGTCCTCGGCGATCACCTGCGCGATCATCTCGGCGCACTGCTGGTTGGCCCGGTCGACGCGGGCGCGGACGGGCGCCACGTTCCGCAGGTCGGACTCGAAGACGAGCCGGTACGCTTCGCCGTCGCCGGCCACGAAGTCGTAGAAGGCCTGCATGCTCGCCTGCACGCGCAGCTTGTTGTCCGTCGTGGACTCCAGGGCGTCGCGGACGGTCTTCACGAGGGCCTCGGCGTGTTCGTCCAGCAGCGCCAGGTACAGCTCCAGCTTGCCAGGGAAGTGCTGGTAGAGGACGGGCTTGCTCACGCCCGCGCGCTCGGCGATCTCGTCCATCGCCGCGGCGTGGTAGCCCTGCGCGACGAACACCTCCTGGGCCGCGCCGAGCAGTTGCCTGCGGCGCGCCAGGCGCGGCAGCCTCGTGCCACGGGGGCGGGCGTCCGGGGTCGCGGTCACCACACTCTCCGATCACCGAATCATTGCGACGGATGAGGGTGTCCGTCGCGGGGAACCAATCCCATCATCCTACGCGCGGGTAACCTCGCGGGTCACTAACAAAGCCCGTCGACGTTCCTTCACACAGGTCAGTGTATTTCCGACCGCGACCGCCAAGTACCACGTCCGGACGTTCCGATTCGTCGGCCGCGGATCCCGTGGATCTCCCCAGGTCCCCGCGGTCGCGTGGAATCCCGCGCGGACCGCGCCTAGCGGTACTCCTCTTCGTCCAGGCCGACCTCCTGGCGCTGCTCGGTGGCGTCGGCCTCGTCGGCGTCGAAGGGCAGCGGGGCCGGCCATGCGGGCCGGGTGCCGTTCTCGCCGAGGTCGGCCCGCTGCTCGGCGGCGTCCGCCTCGGGCGCCTCGTCGGGGACGGGCTCGTCGGGTACGGGCTGGTCGAGGTCGTCGGTCTCGCTCATCACGCCTCCTCCTCGCGGCTCACAGGCGGCCGGCCAGTTCCCGCAGCGGGGCCTCGATGGACTCGCCGTAGGTCGGGAACGCGTGAACGACGTCGGTGAGCAGGCTCAGCGGCGTCTCCGCGCGGATGGCCAGCGCGATCTCGCTCATCCACTCCTCAGCGTAGAGCCCGGCCGCGGCGGCGCCGATCAGCACCCCGCGTGAGCGGTCGGCGTACAGCTCCACCCGCCCCCGGTCATCGGCCTCGACCGCCGCCCGGGCCGTCGCGGCCAGGTCGTACCCGGCGCTGAGGAGGTCTATTCCGAGTTCGGCGGCCCGCATGGGGGAGATCCCCACCGAGTAGACGGTGGGCGTGGTGTAGACGACGCGCGGGATCGCGCGGTAGTCGGCCTCCCGCCGCCGCCCCAGCAGGTTGGACAGCACCACGCGGGCCTGGTAGCGGGCCGCGTGGGTCGTGCGCGCGACGCCGGTCACGTCGCCGGCCGCCCAGACGCCACCCGCGCCACCCGTGGCGCCCGCACCGGACGGTACGGCGCACGTCTCGTCCACGGGAACGCCGTGGCCGGGGGAGACGGCGACGCCGAGCGTGTCCAGCCCGAGCCCCTCCACGCGGGGACGGCGCCCGGCGGCGACCAGGATGCGGTCGGCGTCGAGCGTGCCGCCGTCCGACAGCCACAGCCGCAGCCCCGGCTCCTTGCGCTCGACGCTGCCGAGGGCGGCGCCGAGCCGCAGATCGACGCCCATCCGGCGCAGCACCTCGGCCAGCGCCTCGCCCGCGAAGGGGGCCTCGGCGGTCAGCAGCCGCCCGGCCGCCTCGATGACCGTGACCTGCGACCCGAACGCCGCGTACACCTGCGCCATCTCGCAGCCGACGGGCCCGCCGCCGAGGACGACGAGGCGGCGCGGCAGGTCGGGCACCGACAGCGCCTCGTCGCTGGTCCAGAACGGCACGTCGGCGAGGCCCTCCACGGGGGGGACGGCGGGCTCGCTCCCGGTGCAGACCACCAGGTCGTCGAAGCCGTGCTCGGCTCCGTCCACCTCGATCCGGCCGGGGCCGAGGACCCGGCCCCGGCCGCGCAGGACGGTCACGCCGTCCTCGGCCATGCGTGCGACCGCGCGGTCGTCCTCGCGGTACGCGGCCAGCTCGTCGCGCCGCGCGACGGCCAGCTCCCAGGTCTCGCCGCGCCGCGCCGACAGCAGCAGCGACTTGGACGGGACGCACGCGAAGTACGGCGACTCCCCGCCGACCAGGCGGTTCTCGACGAGGGCGACGTCGCGTCCGGCCCGGCCGAGCCCGGCCGCGACCAGCTCCCCCGCGGTTCCCCCGCCCAGCACCACGGCACCGTAGTGATGGTTGTTCGGCACTGTTCATCCTTCCCGCCGCACGATGTCCTCGTCCCCGTGCCCTTCATGGTGGCGGAATCCGGTGCCGGAGAGTGCCGGTTCCAACACTTAGGGCACCCGGGAAGTGAAGACCGGTGTCAGGGCAGGGCCTGCCGATCGCCGAGCAGCGGTCCGAGGAGGTCGCCGTGCTCGTCGATCCGGTCGAGGACCTCTTCGGGGGTGAACGCCAGGTCGGCGGCGTCGCCGCAGGACGTCAGCTCGTCCCAGGTGAGGGGCGTGGACACCGAGGGGCTGTCGGCGGCGCGCAGCGAGTAGGGGGCGACGGTGGTCTTGGCGGGGTTGTTCTGGCTCCAGTCCACGAAGACCTTGCCGGTGCGCAGCTTCTTGTCCATCTTGGCGACGATCAGGTCGCGGTGCTCCTCGGCGAGCCGCTGGGCGGCGGCCTTGGCGTAGTCGGACGTCCGGCCCGACTCCTTGATCGGGACGTAGAGGTGCAGGCCCTTCTTGCCGCTGGTCTTCGGGTAGGACTCCAGCCCGTCCTCGGCGAGCAGGTCGCGGAGCAGCCCGGCCACCTCGCACGCCTCCACGATCGTGGCGGGGGCGCCCGGGTCCAGGTCGAACACGACCAGGTCGGGGTCGTGCACCTTGCCGCGCGGCCCGACCTTCCACTGCGGGACGTGCAGCTCCAGCGCGGCCAGGTTCGCGCACCACACCAGCGTCGGCAGGTCGTCGACGACGACGAAGTCGAGCGTGTCGCGGCCGGTGGAGCTGCCGGGCGTCGGGATGGTCGCCGTCCGGACCCAGTCGGGCGTGTGGGACGGCGCGTTCTTCTCGAAGAACCGGCCGCCGCGGACGCCGTCGGGCCAGCGGATCCGGGTGGCGGGACGGTCCTTCAGGTGCGGGAGCAGCACCGGCGCCACGCGGGCGTAGTAGTCGATGACCTCGCCCTTGGTGAAGTCGGGGTAGAGGTCCTTGTCGAGGTTGGACAGGCTGAGCAGGCGCCCGTCCACTTCGACCTTCCTACTGCTCACTGCTGACCTCCAGGGGGTCCTTGTCGTCCCGCAGCCCGCGCCAGGACGGGAAGCGGAGGCGGCCGTCCCTGGTCCGCGCGCTGTAGGCGACCTCCCCGACGAGGCGGGGCTCAACCCACTGGGCGTCCCGGGCGAACTCGCGCGGGACGGACTCGTCGAACGGGCTCGTGGGGCGGCGCAGCGGCCACAGCGTCCCGTACAGCTCGTCCAGTGCGCGGTCGGTGAAGCCGGTGCCGACGTGCCCGACGAAGCACAGCCGCCCCTTGCCGTCGTACTCGCCGAGCAGCAGCGATCCGACCCCGCCCTCGCGCCGCCCCTTGCCGGGCTTCCAGCCGCAGACGACGACCTCGCGGGTCATGAAGTTCTTGACCTTGCGCCAGAAGTCGACCCGCCGGCCGGGCCGGTACGGGGAGTCCAGGCGCTTGGCGAGGAGCCCTTCCATGCGCTGCTCCTGGGTGAAGTCGATCAGCTCCTTGACCTGCGCGGTGTCGCCGCCGTCCAGGTACGGCGGGACCTCCACGGGGCCGGTGCCCGCCAGGTCCAGGTCGGCCAGCAGCGCGCGGCGGCCGGAGTACGGCGTGTCGTACAGGACGCTTCCGTCCAGGTAGAGCAGGTCGAACACGACATATCGGACGGGGACCTCGCGGATCAGCCGGGGGCCCGGCCGCATGACGTGCATGCGGCGCTGCAGGCGCTCGAAGCTGGGCCGTCCCTCCTCGAAGGCGACGACCTCGCCGTCCAGGACGACGTCGTGGTCGGGCAGCAGGTCCGCCAGGGCCGACAGCTCCGGGTAGCGGCCCACGACGTCGCCGCCGCGCCGCCCGGCGGCCCGCACCCCGTCGGCCGAGACGTGGGCCAGCGCGCGGACCCCGTCCCACTTGAGCTCCAGGCCCCAGCGCTCGCCGTCGCCGGGGAGTTCCCCGGTGGCGGCCATCATCGGCTCAACCGGCCACGGCATGGTCATACCGGCGTCTTACCCGCTGCCCGCGCCCAAGAAAAGGATCAAGGGCTCGTTGTGGAGCAAATCGAAAGAGGGTGCGAGGCTAAGGGGAGGAACTCGCTGGGTAAGGACAGATCATGCGCAGTATCTGGAAGGGCGCGATCTCGTTCGGGCTGGTGACGATACCGGTGAAGCTCTATTCGGCGACCGAGCAGCGGGACGTCGCCTTCCACCAGGTGCACCGCGAGGACGGCGGCCGGATCAAGTACAAGCGGGTCTGCACGATCGACGGCGAGGAGGTGCCGTACTCCGACATCGCCAAGGGGTACGAGCTGCCGAGCGGCGAGATGGTCATCCTCACCGACGAGGACTTCGCCGACCTGCCGCTGTCGTCGAGCCGCCGGATCGACGTCCTGCAGTTCGTGGAGCGCGAGGAGGTCGACCCGATCTACTTCGCCAAGTCCTACTACCTGGAGCCCGACGGGCAGGGCGCCAAGCCGTACGTGCTGCTCCGCGACGCCCTGGAGACCTCGGGGCAGGTCGCGATCGTCAAGGTGGCGCTGCGCCAGCGCGAGTCGCTGGCGACGCTGCGGGTCCGCGAGGGCGTGTTCGTCCTGGAGACCATGCTGTGGCCGGACGAGGTCCGCGCGGCCGAGTTCCCGTTCCTCGACGAGGACATCGAGGTCCGCAAGCAGGAGCTGTCGATGGCGACCTCGCTCATCGAGTCGATGGAGGGGGCGTTCGACCCGTCGGAGTACAAGGACGCCTACCGCGAGGCGCTCCAGCAGGTGATCGACGCCAAGGTGGAGGGCAAGGAGATCACCAGACCGGCGGAGGAGCCCGGCGAGGAACCCGCCGCCGACCTGCTCAGCGCGCTGCGCGCCAGCGTCGAGGCGGCGAAGAAGAGCCGGGGCGGCGGCAAGGGCGGCGCCGCGAAGAAACCCGCCCGCAAGCCCGCGGCCAAGTCGTCCGGGGCGAGGTCGTCCGGGGCGAGGTCGGGGGCGAAGTCCTCCGGGGACAAGCCGTCCGGGGAGAAGAAGGAGCCGCCCAAGAGCCGCGGCCGCAAGTCGGCCTGAGCCCGCAAGCCAGGGACCCCGCCGCCGGCCGCACGGTCGGCGGCGGGGTCCTGCAACGACCCGGCTCACCGGGACCCTTGAGGGAGCGCGGGCCCTAGGGCATGTTTCATAAGCCCCTGTTCTGTTGCGCGCCGCCCAGGCACGCACCTCGCCGCGTTGTCGTCGGTCGACAGCCAACACCGGG
The DNA here is from genome assembly GCF_004349215.1 of Actinomadura rubrisoli. GTDB lineage: Bacteria > Actinomycetota > Actinomycetes > Streptosporangiales > Streptosporangiaceae > Spirillospora > Spirillospora rubrisoli. The sequence goes on from NZ_SMKU01000225.1 coordinate 11,149, forward strand.
CTGCCTCCCTCCTCCGCCTTGCGATGCACGCACCTGGACACCGCTCACGACGAACGCGACATATGAAACACGCCCTAGAACGGGACGGTCGTGCAGACCAGGCGCGCCCCGGCGTCGCCCGTCTTGGCGTTGGTCGGGGCGGCGTGGATGACGATGGATCCCGCCGCGCCCTTGGCGGCACGCCAGCGCGCGGTGGCCCGCGACTCGGCCTCGCCCTTCTTGCCGGCCTTGATGTCCAGCCAGATCTCCTTCTCGCGGAGCGGGGCGCCGGGACGGGCCTTCGGGTTCTGGGCGTGCGGACCGGAGTCGGCGGCCTGCGGGCCGCACTTCTTGCGGTGGACGTGGGCGCCGAACGTCTTGCCGGCGGCCGCGGCCGGGAGCCCGGACACGCGCAACCGGATGTCGGTCCGGTTCTTGCCCTCGGTGACGACGATGCTCGTCCTGACGCCGGAGTAGGCGGCGTCGTAGACGTTGCTGGGGCCCTCGACGATGATCGTTTTCGTGTGCTCGCGGGCCAGGGCTGGAGTCGAGAACGGCGCCAGCGCGGCGCCGGCCGTCGCAAGCGTGACGACCGCGGCGCGGACGGGCAGTGGCATGGTCTTCCTCTCCGTGCGGACCGGTGCGGTGCGACCGGTGGCTCATGATCATGCCTGCGCGGCGCGTCCGGGCGGTGACCCCGCGTGCCCGTGTCGGGTCAAAAGATGATCATTCCATCGGCGTCGGCCGGACCCGCCGGGCATGGGCGCGGGGCGGGGCCGCCGCCCCGCCCCGCCCCGCGCCGCGCTCGCCGTCCGGTACGGCCCGTCCCCCGTCAGGACGCGGGCCGTCCCGGTCAGGGCACCGTTCCGGTCAGGACACCGACTCCAGCCGGGACGGGGGCGGCGCCGCCTCGCTCTCGCGGATCCCGTAGCGCCCGTAGAACCGGCGCAGCGGGCCGGGGGCCCACCAGTTGGCGCGGCCGAGCAGCCGCATCGTGGCGGGCACCAGCAGGGCCCGGACGACCGTCGCGTCCATCAGGATCGCGATGGCCATCCCGACGCCGGTCATCTTGATGAACGTGATGCCCGAGGTCGCGAACGCGCCGATCACGACGATGAACAGCAGCGCCGCGCTGGTGATGATCGCGCCGGTGCGCTGGACGCCGGCGGCGACCGCGGCCGTGTTGGAGCCGGTCAGGTCGTACTGCTCGCGCACCCGCGACAGCAGGAACACCTCGTAGTCCATCGAGATCCCGAACAGCATGGCCAGCATGAGGATCGGCATCGCCGGATTGATCGCGCCCGTGGCGGTGAAGTCCAGGAGGCCCGACAGGTGGCCGTCCTGGAAGATCAGGACGACCGCGCCGAACGTGGCCGACAGCGACAGTATGTTCATCACGATCGCCTTCAGCGGCAGCAGCACCGAGCCGAACGCCAGGAACAGCAGGACGAACGTCGCGCCGCCGACCAGCAGCGCCAGCCACGGCAGCGTCGCGCCGAGGCTGCTCAGCTGGTCGACCACGTTCGCCGTCGTGCCGCCGACGTGGACCTGCGCGCCGGGCGGAGGCGGGACGTCCCGGACGCGGTCGACCAGGCCGCGGGCGGCGCCGGAGTTCGGGTCGGAGTCGTAGCGCAGCGCGATGCGGTACGTCGTGCCCTTGGCGCCGGTGACGGTGGCGCCCGTCGCGCCGGGCAGCGCGGCCAGGCGGTCCCCGTACGCCTGGACCGCCGCCCGGTCGGACGCGCCGGTCAGCACCGCCTCGATGGGATCGGTGGCGTTGCGCGTGAACCGCGTCTCCAGCGTCTCGGCCACCACCCGGGCGTCGGCCTCCGCCGGCAGCACCTTGGCGTCGACGCCGCCCCAGTTGATGCGCAGGAACGGCGCGCCGAGGACCAGGAGCAGCGCCACCGTCGCGACGATGTAGATCACCGGACGGCGCATGACGCTGTGCGCGAGGCGTCCCCACCAGCCGTCGGCCCGCCCGGGGGCCTCGGCCGGGGCGGCGCCGGGCGCCGGCGCGGTGGCGGTCGCCCGGCGGCGGCGCCGGACCGACAGCGCGTTCACCCGGGTGCCGAGCACGGCCAGCAGCGCGGGCAGGACGGTCAGCGCGGCGACCATGCACACGAACACCGTGGCGATCCCGCCGTAGCCCATCGAGCGCAGGAAGTTCTGGTCGAACAGCAGCAGCCCGGACAGTGACACCGCGACCGTGATCCCGGAGACCGCGACGGTGCGGCCCGCGGTGGCCATCGTCGCGGCCAGCGCGTCCTCGATGGAGGTGCGGCCCGGGTCGCGGGCGATCTCCTCCCGGAACCGGCTGACCACGAAGAGCCCGTAGTCGATCGCGAGGCCGAGCCCCAGGAACGTCGTGATGTTGACCGCGAAGATCGACACGTCGGTGACGTAGGTGAGCAGGTGCAGCGCGGTGAACGAGCCGAGGATGGCCATGCCGCCGACCGCGAGCGGCAGGCTCGCCGCCACCAGCCCGCCGAAGATCAGCACGAGCAGGACGAGCAGGATGGGCATGGCCATGCCCTCGGCCTTACCGATGTCGGACGAGACGCGCTCGTTGATCGCGGTCCCGGTGCCGACGGTGCCGCCGATCTTCACCGTGAGCCCGCCGCCGACCTCGCCCAGGTCGTCCTTGATGGCCTCGTAGGCGTCCTGCCGGGCGCCCTCGTCGGCGCCCGCGAGCTGCAGGACGGCGTAGGTGGCCGTCTTGTCCGTGCTGACGAACTGCGGCGCCTTGGCCGTCCAGTACGTGGTCGCGGCGGCGACCTTGCCGGGCGGCAGCGCGGACAGCGCCCGCTCGACCGCCGTCCTGTAGGCCGGGTCGTCGACGGTGGTGCCCGCGCGGCCCTGGTAGAGGAGCACCACGTCGGCGTCGCCGCGCCCGAGGTCGCGCTCGGCGATCTGCGCGGCCCGGGCGCTCTCGCTGCCCGGCGTGTCGAAGCCGCCGGCCGAGGTCAGGGCACCGAACACGCCGGTGCCCCAGACTCCGGCGATGACGAGCCCGATGCCCGCGGCCGCGAGCACCCACCTGCGCCGCCGGTGCACCCAGCGGCCCCATCGGTCGAACATCGTCGTCCCTCTCAGTGATGACCGGTAACTATGTGAACGGCGTTTACTGCTAACGATGTTAACATTGCATGTTGTGTTCACTTCCGTCAATGGTGTTTTTGCGGAATCATCCGGGGGGCACCGGAAGAACAGGGGGCGGCCGAGTGACGACCCGACGTGACCGACTGCGGGCGGCGACGATCAAGGAGATCTCCGACACGGCCCGGCGCATCCTGGTCGAGCAGGGGGCCGAGGCCGTGACGCTCCGGGCGATCGCGCGCAGGATGGGCATGACGGCCCCGGCGCTGTACCGCTACTACGCCAGCCACGGCGATCTGCTGCGGCATCTGGTCGGCGAGCTCTTCAACGAGCTGACCGACGAACTGCACGCCGCCATGCACGAGGTCCCGCAAGACGACATGAGCGCCAAGCTCCTCGTGGTGTCCCGGCAGTTCCGCCTGTGGGCGCTGGCGAACCCGCGCGAGTACGCGCTGCTCTTCGGCGCTCCCGTGCCCGGCGTCGACGACCGGGAGCAGGGCGACTTCGCCGAGGAGTGCTCCCGCAGGTTCGGATGGACGTTCATGTCCCTGTTCCTGGAGCTGTGGCGGAAGAAGCCGTTCCCCGTGCCGGCCGACGAGGAGATCGACCCCGTCCTGCTCTCGCAGCTCCGCCGCTACCGGGAGGACAACCTCGGCGTGAGCCTGCCCCTCGGCGTGCTCCAGCAGTTCCTCAAGTGCTGGGTCCGGCTCCAGGGCGGCGTCAGCCTGGAGGTCTTCGGGCACCTGGAGTTCGCCCTGGACGACGCGGCCCCGATGTTCGAGCTCATGCTCGCCGAGGTCTGTCCGGCGCTCGGCCTCACCTACACGCCCCCCGGCCGCTGACGGACCCGCCCCGGCGAGCCCGGCGAGCCCGGCGAACCCGGCGGGCCCGCCAGGCCCGGCGG
>NZ_SMKU01000226.1 GCF_004349215.1 Actinomadura rubrisoli
GGGGCGGCGGCGTAGGCCCGGGATCCTCGACGACGAGGTCGAGAGTGGCCCGCTTGGCGTCGGCGAGTGCCGGGGCCAAGGGGGCGGCCTGCTCGTCGCGGCGGGCGACGGCGCGGAGCCGGTCCATGATGAGCCCGGCGCGCTCGGCCTTGTCGCCCCCGGCCGCCGCCAGGGCCGGCAACCGGTTGAGCAGCTGCCAGTCGTCGGGGCTGGCCAGTGCCTCGGAGACGGCCTGCGCCTTTCGCAGGGTGATCCCCAGGACGACGGGTTGGGCCGTACCGAGGTCGAACGCGGCGAGCGAGCGCAGGAGCGGTGTGTCCTCCTTGCCGACCAGCGCTTCGATGAGGGCGTACGCGGTGCGGGCCGTAGGCAGCCTGTCCCCCTCCCCCAGGCCGAGCAGTTCGGTGTGCTTCTGCAGCTCGCTGACCAGCACCTCTGTGTGTGGGAGCAGCAGGCTGGCCGCGCGGCGGAGCTGATCGGCCTGGGCGTGCACCGAACGCGGGCTCCGGACCTGCTGGCGGGGCAGCCGGAACAGCTCATGGGCGCGCCTGTCCGCCGTCTCGAACTCCTCCGGCGACGGAAGCTCCTGCGGGCGCAGCACATAGTCACCGGGAATGTTCTTCACATCGGGCTGCGGAACGACCTGGCCGCCCCGCACCCAGGCACGCGCACGCATCAGCGCGTACGCGCAGACGACGAGGTTCGTCACATCGGACGGCAGGCCGGGTTGCTCGGCCTCGATCCACTCGCGGACCTGCGCGACGGTCACGTCGCCGACGGACGCGCCCCTCTTCGCGGCCTGCTTCGCGGCGTGCTGGTCGAGGGCCATCGGCCAGTTGTCGTTCAGAACGAGCGCGGCCTCCCCCATGGAGCCGAGGCCGAGCGGGTTGACGACGCGCCGGATAGTGGGGATGTCGGTGCGCGGCGGCTCGTGCCGCCGGACGTCGTTCTCCATCGCCTGCTCGATCGCGCCGAGCGCGACCTGGAGGTCCTTCAGCCGGTAGGGGGCCTGCTTGCCTTGGGGCGCGAAGTTCGGGTGCCGGGGATAGCAGTGGTCGAGCAGCTTGCCGCAGACGTGCTCCAGCGCCGCCTCGAATCCGAGCGCCGCGGGCGGGCGGATGTCGACCGAGTCGTCCATTCCCATGATGTGCTGGTCGATCTGCTGGCCGATGTCCGCGTCATCGTGGCTGCCGAGCCCGTACGCCTTCTTCAGGACATCCCGGAGCCGCGTGTCGAGCGCGTTGCAGCGGCTCTCCAACTGGGCACGGGCGTGGTAGCGGTCCTCTTCGGTCAGCAGCGGCGTCGCCTCGCGCAGCCGGTCGCGTTCGAGGATGTGCTTGATGAGCACCAGCTCGCCCAGATCCGAAAGGCGGTCGGGCGACAGGAAGGACGGCAGCCAGCACAGCGTGTCCAGGTTGGCGCGGCGGGGGTCGGCCCGGAGTTCCTCGACGCGGTTGCGGTCCTCCGCGGGCCCGTAGACGTCGTCGAAGGGATAGTCGACGATCACGCGCAGGGCGCCGGGCTCCTCGGCCGCGAAGACCTCCGCGGACGTCTTCGGATCGGCCACGTTCGCGAAGACCAGCTCGACGACGCGGGACGTCCCGCGCCACGTGATGGAGCGGCGGCTGACGAACGCCTCGATGTCGCCTGCCTTCAGCTCCTCCCAGAGCATCTCCTTGAGCAGGCGCCGCTTGGCCGCGTCGTCGTCGACGCTGCGCACCCTCTCCAGGATGCTCTTGGTGTCGACGCCGATCAGTGCGACGTCCACGGTCGGCTTGCCCTCGCCGTGCAGCCGGATCTCGCCGAACTCGCTGGCCAGGTCGCGCAGCGTCTTGTGCACGACCTCGCTCTGCCGGCCGGGCAGCATCGAGGGGACCCAGCCGTGGTTGAGCGCGGCGAGACGGTCGGGGTTGAGCGTCTTCAGCGCCGGGACGCTCGGCACCAGCGCCTTGAGCATCAGCGTCTTGACGATCAGGTCGTCGCCGCGGAAGGCGTGCATGGGCGGCAGCGCGGCGGCCTTGTCCTCCTCCAGCCGGTGCCGGGCCAGCAGCCACGGCCGGAGCCGCTCCAGGTAGAAGTTCTTGGCCTGGTCGAACTCCGAGCGCAGCTTGTCGCTGAAGGGGTCGACCCCGCCGGTCAGCAGCACATCGAAGATCGCGCCGAGCGGGACGAGCTGCCCCGCGGTCAGCAGGTCGCGGTGGTCGACGAGCAGCTGCAACATCAGCTTCAGCGCGGTCCGCTCGCGCTGCAGCGCGCTGGAGATGTCGACCATCGTGTGCAGGAACGCGGGGCTGAACGGGTAGACCGACCGGAAGGCGGCCTGGTCGGTGCCGCCGCCCTGGGAGTCCAGCAGCGCCTCCCACACCTGCGCCTGGGCCCGGGTGATCCGCTCGAACCCGGCCTCGATCTCGGCTCTGGCCTGCTCGTCCTTCGGCTTCAGCAGCCGCTGCCGGACGACCTCCGGCAGGTTGGCGTCGGCGAGCTTGATGAAGTCGAACCGGCCGTCCCAGTGCTTGAGGGTGTCGAACAGCGAGGTCTGCTGCGCGCCCGCGACGTCCCGGCCGACCAGCTCACGCAGGTCGCGCTGGCGGGGCACGAAGCTGATGATCGGCGCGGGCCGCCGCCAGTCCGCCGACTCCACCAGCTTGGCGACCATGCTGGCCTGCTCGGCGACGAAGGCGGGCTTGGCCAGGCGGGTGTTGAGCCACAGCACCAGCTCGTCGAGCAGCAGGATGAGCGCGTCGTAGCCGAGGACGTCCTTGGCGTGCCGGCTGATGATCGCCAGGCCCTCGTCCAGCGGCACGAACGCGTCGGCGTCGCCGCTGACCGCCTGCCGGTAGGCCGCGAGGTGCGTGGCGAGCAGGTCGGAGACGAGGTTCTGCCTCTTCAGATCACCGTGCGGTGCGTTCAGCGAGGCGTCCAGCGCCTCGGCCGTCCAGCCGGTCGGCGTTCCCCACTTGTCGTCCTCGGCGGACGGCAGTCCCGTGATGAACGCCTCGTCCCCCATCGACGCCCGGAGCCGCCGCGCGTTCTCCAGCAGCAGGTCGTCCCGGTAGACCGGCGCCGGGGACGCCTCCGGATGCAGCTCGGCGACGTGCTTGACGTAGTCGCCGAGGACGGCCGAGGCCAGCGTCGTCGACCCGCTCAGGTGATAGGGCACCAGGAGGATCTTGCGACCGCCCAGCCAAGGGTCGTGCTTGTCGACGACGGGGCGCAGCAGCGCCTTGCTGCGCGCGTCCGGATCCTGCTTGACCAGCGCATGCAGCATCGCCATGAAGTGGCTCTTGCCGGATCCGAACGATCCGTCGATGTAGGCGGCGTGCGACGTCCCGGTCTCCACGGCCGACTGGACGATGCCCAGGGCTCGGTCGAACGACTCGGCGAGTTGCGGCGTGACGACGTAGTCGGTCACCGTATGGTGATCGGCGATCCCGGCGGTCAGCTTGAGCACCAGGTCCCCGGAATGCACCCGCTCGGGGATGTCGATGAGGTCGCGCAGCAGCTTGGTCATCGGCTCTCTCAACTCGAAAACGTTCCGGTCAAGTATCCCGCTTGCGGGGCCGTCCTCGCTTCGGTTCGGGCGGGCGCCAGCCGAGGACGTCGTCCCGGGTGAGGCCGTGCTCCTCCAGCACCTGCCGGGTGAAGTCCGCGAAGGCGTCGGCGGGGGGCCGCCCGCCGACGGGGTCCACCCGACCATGCCATTTCCGCAGCCAGGGCGACAACTCCAGAAGCCCGGCCAGCAGCGGAACGGCGTCCTCGCCCCGCTCGATAAGGCCGGCGAGCACGGTCGCCCGCTCCCGGTGGTCCCAGCCTGCCCACCCGTACAGCGGCGTGCCGGGATAGGAGACGAAGCGTTCGTTCGGCATGTTGTAACGGCCGCGCTGGCGCCAGTAGCCGACCCGCCGGAAGTCGGCGGACGTGTACCTGGGCGGCACCGGGATGTCCTCCTGCGTCCCCTGGTCATCCTCGACCCGTTGCAGACGCCATGTCTCCTCCCATTGCCGCTGCTTGCTCAGCCCCGACTTCTTCAGGTAGAAGACCGAGAGATAGGGGACCTCGTGGTCGTGGAGCAGGGCACCGATGACGGCGCCGGCCTGCTCCTCTGGGGCGTACAACGCGAGTGCCTCCACCATGTCCGGCCGCCGGACGAGCCGCTCGGAAAGCTCCTCCGCAGTCCGCGCCGCGGGCCTGCCGTCATCGCCGTACCACAGATCCCTGGTTTCGAGCCGGCCGAGCAGCCAGTCGCGCAGCGCCTCGCGTTCCAAGTCGTCCCAGCCCCTGGTGAGCCAGCGACGCTTGTGCTCGGGCCGTTCCAAGATGGCGAGCGAAGCGCTCTTCTCGATCATCTCTATGCGCTGCCAGACCCGGCGCCGGTAGTCGGACGGCCAGTTCCCCGGGGGCTCGGTGATAGGGCGCGCGTCGTGCCGCTCGAACCAGCCGGTAGTCGCCTGGCCCTCGGCGGCCCGCCGCGCCAGGACGATCTCGAAGGCACGCTGACCCATCTCGATCCCGGGCACGGATTCGGGGGGCAGAGGTTCCTCTTCACCTTCGATGACGCCGTAGCGCTCGTAAATCTCCCAGTCGAGTTCCTCCTGGAGTGCCATCATCCTTCCTCGGACACGGGTCCAGTGCTCTCGCGCCTTGTCCAGCGACGATCGCGAGGGTCCGTCCGTAGCGTCGACGACAGCCGAGGGCAACCACCGGGTCAGTTCTCCCGCGAGATCTCTCAACGTGGCCGCGTGAACCGACCACCGCTCACCCCATTCGCGCTCGCGCGGCAGAGGCAGATCCCGCAGCCGCCCGGGGGTAAATTCGAAGAACCTGTTCCACGGTTCCCCGCCCGCCACCGGCCCGCCCCCTTTGCTCTGGCTGTTCTGCTTCATCCAGAAGGCGGCCATGGAACTGTTGAGCACGGCCGCGAGCTGGGCCACGTCCTGATCGGATGCGGCGGCCGGCAGCCTGATCACCGGCGCCGAGTTGAGCGGTACGGCCGTTCTTTCTTCCATCACCGCGAAAGTCGGATGGGTGGCGACCCAAGGAAAAGTGATGAACGAAGGGTGAGCATCAGGGGTCAGGGTGATGTGGTGCCATTCATACCAATTCCTGCCTGCCTCGGCGAATGTGGCTCCGGAGAAGTTCGGCCGGCCGCGCAGCAGTGTGCGGAACGGCCAGAGCCGTCGAAGATGGCCCGGATAGTCGGAGATCGGGCTCCACCTGACCACGCCTTCCCCGGGCACGAGAGGGAGAAAGCCCTGGCGGGCCGGCACGGCGGTCCAGTCACGGACCTCGGAACCGGTGAAGACCTCGACGAGGGGCGCCGGCTCGGCGCCGGACCTGTACCAGGACGCCGCCGGGGCGGTGAACAGATCATCGGCGCCACTGCTGGCGACGTAGCCGATACGCACGACACGATCCCCCAGTCGCCTACCGTCTCCCATGGCCGCCAGAAGTTCAGCCGTGGCCCGGCCCGCGAGATTCCAGGGAAAGGTGTGCAACGCGGCGCGGTCGAGTTCCTCCGTCCGCGTCCATTCGTCGGGCCGGGCGGAACCGGCCAGCCGGTGCACGATCGATTGCCAGACAGCCCCTTGGGCAGGGTCTTCGGGCGCGAAAGGCTCCGCCCGCAAGCCGATGACGGAGAGGACCGGACTAGCGGGCGGCGGGGGCCGTCGGCGGCCGAAGAGCATCACGGTGGGAGTGCCGTGCCCGGGAATGTAGGCCCCGGACGTGTCGATCACGTGCGTCAGCTCGATCGTCGGCAGGAAGTCTTCGATCAGCCGCTTTCCGAACTCGCGTTTCATGAACGAGTTCGCGACCAGCATCCCTACGTATCCAGCGGCATCGGCTGCGGGCCCGCCGAACTTGGCCAACTGGAAGAAGCGTTCGATGAAGGGGACGGTCATCGCGAAGGAGCCAGTGCAGGAGTCGAAGGCGTCCTTGTAGAGCGCAGCCTCTCCTTTGTCCTTGGGCGTGATGTAGGGAGGGTTGCCCACCACTGCGTGGTAGCTGCCGAAACCAAGGAGATCGAAGCCGCGCGACCCGGACTCGTCAGCAGTGTCGACGTAGTTGGAGACGTCCTCCGTCGCGTACACCGTCGCGCCATGCGGGACGTCCTGCTGAATCCCGGGGGCACTCCGGCCATGCAGCAGGGAGTCTCCGGTGGCCACGATGATCGGAATGTCCGGCAACCGATCGAGCGATGAGACACCACTGGCCTTCATCGCCTCCACGAGGAGCCGGAACCGCGTGATCCCGGTCGCGGCCGGATGCTTGTCGACGCCGTGGACGGACAGAAACGTCCGGCGGATGTGTTCCCAGATGTCGATGCCGGGTTCGGCCTCGCGCCAACTGCCGAGGATGCGGTGGAAGGCGCCGAGGAGGAAATGACCGGAGCCGCAGGCCGGGTCGATCAGCCTAAGGCCGGACAGTCCGAACGTGGCCATCGCGGGGTCGAGGGTCTGGTCGAGGACGAACTCCTCAACGAACTCCGGCGTCTGGAGGAGTGCGTACGTCTTCTTGGCGTGGTCTGAGAGGTCCTGGTACAGGTCTCCCAGGAAGCCGGTGTCCCACCTGGCGTCGGTGAAGTCGTGGACGATCCCACCGTCCTCGCCACGCCGCCGCCAGAAGTCGAGCAGGGCCATGGCCGCGTCATGTGAAATCTCGATCTGCCGCATCGGGTTGTGGGCCTGATCGAACAGGCCAGCGGCGGTCGGCGAGCGCGACATCTCCTTGAAGCCCGCAAGGATCCAGTCTCGGTCTGTGTCGTGCGGGTTCTGCCGTATGTAGTCGGCTTGGCGCTCCTGGGCCAGGGCCAGCCTGCCTCCGGGCCCCGCGATGAACGGGATGTCGATCAGGCCGTTGTCCTCGCAGAAGCGCAGGAACACCGTCCCCAGTACCCAGGCGACGGCGGCTTGGGCGACCCGATCTCCCAGCCACGTCTTGTACGAGGCGGCGATCCGACGCGTCGCGCGAGCCCCTTGCCAGTCCTCCTGGAGGCGGGTACGAGTCTCCTCGTCGTCTTCCGCGCGCTTCCGCAGGTCCCCCTCAAGGACTGCGACCTGCGTCCTCAGGTCGGCGAGCAGGGCAGACCGCTCGATCACTCGCTCCTCCTCACCGCCCAAGCCCAGGTGGGCGCCGCGACCCGGTGCCCGTCACCCTATTCGGCGCTGGACCCGCTAGCCGACTCCTCCAAGTCTCGAAAATACTGAGACGTGTTAGTAGTGCTTCCGTGTAGACTCCTCCACATCCCCGCAAGCCCTTCGCAGACGGGTCTGCATAGCTCCAGGGCTGAGCTACACCAGCTCTCCCCTGAGCACCGTCTTCGATTCGTAACTACCGAAGCGTGTTAAAGATACTCCTCAGGAGGCAAGGGATGGCCCGCTCGGCGCTTCGCATCGACGAGGACCTGGTCTTCCGGTTCGGCTTCTCGCAGCAGCTCAACGACGTGCTCAAGGAGGCGAGCGGGCATCGCGTCCGCTGGGATGCCGATCTGCGGGGCTTCGCTCTGCCGGTGTCCTCCGTGGCCCGGACCCGGAGTTGCAGGCGTCCCTCGGCGCCTTCATCACCGACAACCGCTTCACGGCCGATCCCGAGGTGAAGCTGCTGCTGAACGGCGTGCGGGGCAAGGAGGTCCAGAACCGGACGGGCGCGCACTGCCCCGACTGCGGGACCGGGCGCCGCGCGGGTACGCACGGCCGGCGCGAGCCGCTGCTGGAACGCCTGACCCGTGCCATCGCCGACCTCGACGCGATGTTCGGTCGCCTCTGGCGCCTGCGCACGGTTCGTGTCGTCCTTTTCGTGGTCCTCACCGTGGTCGCCACGCGGTATCCGGGTGCGTGGCAGGCGCTGCTGTGACCTACCCCGGACCGCCACCCGGGCCATCAGGCTTCCCGCTCAGCGATCCGCGCTGAGCGGGAAGCCCCGTCTTCAATACCGGTAATACACGTATTACCGGTGGCCCCGACAATGCACAATGTTGTGCAATGTGGATGCCCGGTCCGCGTGCTGTCCTGGCGGAGGTTCAGAGTTCGCCGCGTCTGTAGGCATGGTAGTAGCTGGTCAAGGCCGGTGTGTCGTACGAGGGCCACCGTGTGAGAGCGCCGGTGGCGCGATCGATGATGACGACGCCGGTGCCGGCGTCATTGTCGGCACCGGCGGAATGGGGGGCCGGGCGGGCGATGTAGCCCGCGTCGAACTCCTCGATGGCGAGCACGACATGGCGCCCCTCCACCCCGGTGTAGTAGGCGTCGGCGCGGCGCCACGCCTCGGGCCGGTCAACGTGACCGGGCTGGACGGCATAAGCGGCGAGGACGTGGGAAACGGCGTGGATCGTATGGCAGCGTTCGATTCCGCAGGCCATACAGATCATCCGGTCATAGGGGTCGCGACCGTACCGGTGCACCCCCAGGACCGTGGTGAGGGCCGCCGACACCGCCAGCGCAAGCGTGCGCGCTTCTCTGACGAAGGACAGCGTGGACGCGTCGAGGGCGCCGGCCGCGTTCCCGGCGAGGCGGTCCAGGGCGTGCGGGTCGGCGCGCATCGCGACGGCCATGGTGGACCGCACCTGCGCGACCGTCCGTTCGCGGAGGTCTCGCGCGCTCATGCCGCCCCCTGCGCGGACGTCTCGGCGGCCGTGAAGAGCGCGGCCACGATACGGGACCGGTCGTTGCCGAACCACCCCCAGCCGTCGGCGGTCAGCGAGACCGCCAGCAGGCCGCGGCCGCACTCGGCGTCGTCGGCGGCGGCGGAGGCCACGGGCTCGGACGGTGCGCCCTCGTCGATGACGGCGACGGCGACGGCACCGTCCCAGCGGGCGATCTCGACGGTGAAGCTGCCGCCGGACTGGCCGGACTTCGTGTGCCGCAACGCGTTGACCACCAGCTCGTCGACCGCCAGGAGCAAGTCGTCCAGGATGGGGCAGCCCGCCAGGAGCGCTGCGGTGAAGCAGCGAGCGGCCGCCGCCTGGACGGGCTCGCCAGGGAAGGCCCGCCGCCAGCGTTGAACGTCGGAGGCGGCGGGCATGCAGGGCATCGCGGTCAACATCGAGCACCTCACCAGAAGGATCACCGTTGTCGGTTTCTGGTCCTCATGGTCACAGCAGGTAAGCGCCCGTGCGCGAGATATCGCCGCGCAATCCGGCCGGGAAGACGGATTCGCACGCCCAGTCGGTGAACGTTCAACTCCCGAACGCACGGCAATGCGATTCACGCGAGCTGAACGTTCATCTCTCCTCGGTATCGGCAGCCCTGGTATCACCCCAAATACGCAGGTTAGGGACGGGCGACGTCCTATGCCGGGAGTTATAGGCAGAACGGACCGTGATGTCCCCGCGGCACTCCGAAGGCTGCACCGAAGGGCTTTGGGCCGTGGCGCTGCTCCAGCCATGCGCCGACGGACCGCCTATCTCCGCTGATCATGGCGGAGACAATGGTTCGGTGGAGTTCGCCGTGCTCGTCCCCGCCCAGTTCGCGGAGCGTGGCGGCATACCGAGCGGTGATGTCCCGCCAGAAACCGTGCAGCGCGGTGCTGTAGGCGGACTCCGCGATTCCGGTGCCGAAAGCGGACGAGCCGAGGTCGGGTTTTCCGGTGACGTCACCGAACGCCAGGCGGTCGATTCCCCGGCCCGGACGGGTGATGCCACAGCGCTCGGCGGTGGTTCGTGCGACGGCTGTGGCCTCCCGGTCCGTGGCACCTTCCATGAGGATGCCGAGATTGCGCGTGGAACGGGCGTTGGGCTCGTCCCGTCGGGAGCGGGATCGGCCATCAGGGCCGCGGGCGTTGAGGCCGTACTGGACGCGGGCGATGCCGCCCTCGAAGACCCGGTAGCGGCGGAACGTGGCGAAATGCAGGGTGTCATGGGCGTAGGCGCGCAGCAGATCGAGCGCCACCAGGGCACCGGGAGGCTTCGGGGTCACCGTCAGGTCGCCGTAGGCGGTGATGATCGCGGCCATCTGGAGATGGCGGTACCCCTGGTTCGGGTAATGGAAGCCACCGAACGGGGACCCGGTGACAGCGTGAATCCCGACACGGACCCGGGCGGGAGGCAGCAGGCGGGTGATGCCGTGGTCGCCGTAGCGGTCCGCGAGTACCTCAACACCGGTCGTGAAGACGTCCGCATCGATCCAGGGCAGCCGCAGCGCGGCGGGCAGCGCGGCGAAAGCCAGGTCGGGGTGCGCGGACGTGACGTCCGGCAGACGCATGGCGGTCAGGCGTTCGAGCAGTTGCGTCCGCTCGGGGCCGCGTCCCATGAGTCGCTCGCGGGGCCCCAGAGGAGCCGTGGATGGAAAGCTCATTCGGGTTCTCCTTTCGTTGTTCCTCCCAGGGAGCCCGAACAGGGAGCGACGCGAAAGCAGATGTGCATTTCAGGCAAACGACCTTGCGTACCACGCAAGTCGATCTATTTGCTCTTCTCGGTGGAGACAACCGTCATTTACCGTGTGAGGGACATCGTGCGCACACAGGGGATCATGATGGACGATGCGTCAGCCCTCGACAGAATGCACCGTGCAGCAGCGTCCGGGGATCATGCCACCGTGCTGCGGCTCGCCCGTCAGGCCCATCGGATGACGCAGGCGCAGTTGGCCCGGAAGTGCGGCTACTCAGCGGCGAGCATCTCCCGGTTCGAGACCGGACGGCGGCGCTTGGCCGACACGTCGACGCTGCGTTCTCTCGCCAGGGTGCTCGACATACCGCCAGCTCTGTTCGGTCTCGCCACGCCTCCGCCTGTCACTCTGTTACATGGGCTAAGGGCATCCGATGTGACTAATGTGGTCCGCGTCGCTGGTATCTATGACGAGGACGGTGACGGCGACGTGCGCAGACGCGAATTGCTGGTGGGTATGGGCGGGCTTAGTGGCCTTGCGCTCGCGGGCACCGCCCTCGGCACCGATCGGGCGACGGCCCAGCTGGAGGCGGGACTGGCCGGCGCCGGCAGCCCGTCGCCCATCGCGCTGCCCGAACTGCGCAGGCAGCTCGGCGGCACGTGGAAGGCCTTCACCGCGACCCGCTACACCGGAATCGCCGAACGCCTTCCTGGGCTGATCGGCTCGGCCGCGGGCGGCCGCGACGCCTCGACCGGCGCCGAACGCGAAGCCTATTCCGCTGCTCTGGCCGACGCCTACGTGCTGGCCTGCGAGCTGTCGGTCAAGCAGGGACGGGACGGCCTCGCCTGGGTGTACGGGGACCGGGCCCTACAGGCCGCGCGCGACACCGGCAGAGCACCGTCGATCACCACGGCGACCCAGTCCGTCGGCATGGCGATGCGCCGCATGGGCCACTACACGGCCGCCACGGATCTGCTCGTGCGCACAGCACTCGGCCTCGGGGCGGACAAGGGAACTGCCCCGCCCTAGGTGCTCGCCTCTTACGGATCACTGCTCTGCACCGCCTCCTACGCCGCGGCACAGCACGGCGACCGCCACCAGGCGATCGACCTGATCCAGGAGGCCGAGAGCGCGGCGCGGCGGTTAAAGGGGACGCGGCCGGCGAATCCTGGGCGGCGGCACTTCTCGGCGGCGAACGTCACCGTCTACCGGATCGGCGTCCACCACGCTCTCGGCGAGGACGGGACGGCGCTGACCCATGCCGGACGCGTCCGGCAGCACGAGCTGGGCACAGCGGAACGGCATGCCCGCTTCTGCATCGACACCGCTCGCGCGTGGGAAGGACAGGGCAAGCCGGCACGGGCCTTCGAGGCGCTCAGGGTGGCCGAGCGGAGGGCGCCCGAGGAGATCCGCAGGCCGTCCGTACAGACTCTGGTCGGTTCCCTGCTTCAAGCTCCCGGGCCGGCGCCACGGGGACTGCGTGAGATGGCCGTGCGCATCGGCGCGCCCCGATGAGGCGCTGACTCCGGCTTGCATCGCATCCTCGCACGCCTTTGGAAACTGTTGAACGGCCGCCTTCAATGGCGGCTCGTCCGGCTCAGGCACCGGACGTTCCTGGTCTATGCGGCGGGGATCGTCCGTGACGATCAAGGGCGCGTCCTGGTGCTGCGGCACCGGCTCTGGCCGGAACATCGCGCCTGGGGTCTGCCGGGCGGATACGTCAATCCGCGCGAGCGGCTGGAGGACGGCGTCGCCCGCGAGGTCCGGGAGGAGACGGGCTTGGAGGTCGAGGTCACGAGCCCTCCGGTCCAGATCCTGAGCGGGTTCGAGTTCCGCGTCGAGGTGTACTACGCGGCGAAGCCGACCGGCGGGCGGCTCGAACTGCAGACGGCGGAGATCCTTGAGGCCCGCTGGTGCGCCGCCGACGAGTTGCCGGCCGAGATGCCGGACCAGCACCGCGAGCTGATCGCCACACTCGTCCTGTCCTGACTCATCACTCCACGCCATCGCGTCGCCCTGGGCAGCGTGCGGCCTACCGCGGTTCGCAGTCGAGGCCGTCCCCGTCGCGGTCGATGTACCAGTCGTACTCGGGATCGGTTCCCTTCTGGTAAGGGCCGTATCCGTGGGCGTTCGCCTCCTTGCAGGTGTCGAACCGCGGATCGAGGCCGGATTCCGGCTCCTCGCTCTCGTCACTTGGCACGCCGGTCGGTTCCACTGGTGGCGTGACATCACGGCTTCTGCGCTGCCGCTCCGTCGGCCTGTCGGTCGGCTGCCTGTCGGTCGGCTTCGGCTTGGCCGGAGGCGTGACCGCCTTTGGCTTCGGGGTCGTCTTCTTTTCCGTCGGTGCCGTGGTGTCCGGAGTAGTGGGCGGCGGCGCAGGAGGCTGCTCACTCGGTTCCGGGTCTCCGGTCGGCGGGGACGTTCTGGCTCGCGTTGAGGGGCCGGTCGTCCCGGCGCGGCCGCGGATGGCCTCGCGGCCCAAGGTAGAAGCGCTCGAGCATCCGCCTGGGACGGCTCCTCGCCTGGTTCTGGCCAGCCGGACCTGGTTGGAGAACGCGAAGGCATCGAAGACTCCTCTCCGTTGTCGTCCCGCCGCTCCAGACCCTTCCCGCCCACACCCGGCTTGCCGATCAGAGACTGAACACCAAGTCTTGCAGCGGTAAAAGGGCACAGAGCACGCCTCAGCAGCGGCGCCAGTACACCGAACACTGCGTCGCTCCTCCACTCGACCTGCGCAAAGACCGGAAGAGCTGCCAGGAGGGCGTAGGTTCTCAACCTCGGCGCACTCTGGCCAGTCACTGAATTCCGGTTGCGGTGAGGCGTCTGGGACCGATGAGGTTCATGGGTGCGAATACGACGCGTGGCGATCAAGAACTACCGGTGCCTGCGGGACGTGGACGTCGACTTCGACTGCATCACGACCTTCATCGGCCCCAACGGGGTGGGCAAGTCGGCCGTCCTCCGAGCCCTGGACTGGTTCTTCAACGGGACGGCGCAGACGCTCACCGAGGAGGACGTCTGGGCCGGAGCCGATGCGGAGGACAGGCAGATCAGCGTCGAGGTCGAGTTCTGCGACCTGACCGACCTGGACCGTGCCGCGCTCGGGAAGTACGCGGCCGGTGACACGGAGACCGTCCGGCTGTGGCGCCGCTGGGAGGACGGCGCGGCCAAGCTGTCGGGCCACGCCCTCTCCTATCCGCCGTTCGAGCAGGTGCGGCGGCTGGAACGGGCCGCGGAACGCATCGCGCGCTACAGGACGCTCCGCCAGGAGAGCCCCGCACTCGGCCTGCCTTCCATCACGAGCGCCAAGGGGGCCGAGGAGGCGATGACCGAGTGGGAACACCAGCATCCGCAGATGCTGGTCGCCACGGAGATGACGGCGGACAGCCACTTCTTCGGCTTCGCCGGGCAGGCGAAGATGACCGGGCTGTTCGACTACGTCTTCGTCAGCGCGGACCTGCGTGCGGTGGAGGAGGGCCGCGACGCGAAAGGCTCGATCATCGGGCGGATCATGGACCAGGCCGTGGACCGCTCGCAGGTCGAGAAGGAGATGCTCGACCTGCACGCGGTGTTCGAGGACACGCGCGGCAAGATTCACGCCGAGCACTTCGAGGCGCAACTGGACGAGCTGTCGGACGAACTGACCCGCGAGGTCGAGCAGCTCACGCGGGGCCGCAGGCTGCGCGTCACCTCCTACGTCCCGGAGATGCGGATCCCGCAGGCCCAGTTCCAGGTCTCGGTCGAGGACGGCACCGCCAGCACCCGTGTCGACCAGCAGGGGCACGGCTTCCAGCGGGCCGTGCTCATCACCGCCCTGCGGGTTCTGGCGGAGCGGAAGGCCAGCGAGGCGAGCCGGACGGTGTTCCTGGCGATCGAGGAACCGGAGCTGTTCCAGCACCCCGTCCAGGCCAGGACGTTCGCCTCGGTGCTCCGCACCCTCGCAGAGCAGACCGAGCGTGGAGTGCAGATCGCCTACGCCACGCACAGTCCGTACTTCCTGGAGACGGACGGGTTCCACCAGGTCCGCCGGCTGACCCGCACGAAAGAGGATGGTGCCCCATCGGTTCGCGTCCACTCGACCACGCAGGACGCCGTCAGGAACCGTCTCGGATCGAGCGCCGGTGACGCGAAACTCATGAGGCAGATAGCACGGGCCTACCTGTCGGAAGTGCCGGAGGCGATGTTCGCCCGCGCGGTGATCCTGGTGGAGGGCATCACCGACAAGGGCGTCCTGGAAGGCTGCGGCCTGCGCGGCGACCCCCTCAACTCCAGCGGCATCATGGTGGTCGGCGTCGAAGGCAAGCAGAACCTCCGGCTGCCGTACGCGATCCTCGCCTCACTCGGGATCCCCACCTTCCTGGTCTTCGACGGGGACGTCCACAACGCCGACCGCAAGGCCGACCAGAGCGACGAGAAACTGGCGACCACGATCGCGAAGGAGAGCCAACGGAATCACCACCTGCTGACCCTCCTGGGTGAGGAGCCAGAGGACTGGCCTGAGACGCGAGTCAGGAACAACTACGCGGTGTTCCACGACACCCTGGAGAGATTCCTGAAGCAGGAGTGGCCGGACTGGGAGGTAACCCAGAAGGACCTCATCAACAACGGCCACGGCACTGCGGGCAAGAGCGAGCACACTTACCGCGAAGCCACCAAGCGCACGAAGTCCCTTCCGCCACCCCTCCTTGAAGAGATCATCGGCCACGCACGCCTGATGGCCAAGGAGAACTGAGACGCGCGCCAAGCTCCGGCGGGGCCGCCACTCCGCCAGCCGCCCCGGCCGGAGCCCTCCACCCTACGAAGC
>NZ_SMKU01000227.1 GCF_004349215.1 Actinomadura rubrisoli
GGCTTGACGAACACCCTCCGCTCCCGCCCGCCGAGAGCTACGCGGAGGTGCGCGCTCGGATGGACGGCGCGGGGGAGCGGAGGGTGTTCGTCAAGCCCGCGCACGGCTCGTCCGCGTCGGGGGTCGTCGCTCTCCAGACCGCCCCGGGCGGGCGCGTCAGGGCCGTCACGTCGGTGGCCATGACGCCGTCCGGCCCGTTCAACTCCCTGCGGGTCCGCGCCTACGAGACCGAGCGGGAGGCCGCGGCGCTCATCGACGTTCTCGCGCCGGACGGTCTGCACGTGGAGCGCTGGTTGCCCAAGGCCGCGATCGGCGGACGGGTGTTCGACCTGCGCGTGGTCGTCATCGGCGGGGAACCCACCCACGCGGTCGTCCGGACGAGCCGCAGCCCCATGACCAACTTGCATCTTGGCGGCGCCAGGGGCGACCTTGGAGCGGTGCGGCGCGCGCTCGGCGAGGACGGCTGGGAACGAGCGCTCGACGTGTGCGCGCGGGCCGCCGCCTGTTTCCCGGGCAGTCTCATGGTCGGCGTCGATCTCCTCGTCTGCGTGGGGATGAAGCGGTTCGCCGTGGGAGAGGTCAACGCGTTCGGGGATCTGCTCCCGGGCCTCACCGGTTTGCCCGGCGGTTCCGCGGACGGTCTCGACACTTACACTGCCCAGGTCAGAGCCGCCTTGTCGGAGAACACCGCCGTATGTACGACATGAACGAGATCATCGGCAGCCACGACCTTCTGCTGGTGACGATCGACACGCTGCGCTACGACGTGGCCGCCGAACTGGCCGCGTCCGGTGCGACGCCCACGCTCGCCGGGCTGCTTCCCGGCGGCCGCTGGGAACGCCGCCACACCCCCGGAAGCTTCACCTACGCCGCGCACGCCGCGATGCTGGCCGGGTTCCTGCCGACCCCGGCATCACCCGGCCCGCACCCGCGGCTGTTCGCGGGGAATTTCCCCGGCAGCGAGACGACGGCCCCCGGCACCTGGACGTTCGACGCCGCCGACCTGCCCACCGGCCTCACCGCCGCCGGCTACCACACGGTCTGCGTGGGCGGCGTCGGCTTCTTCAACAAGCTCACACCGCTCGGCTCCGCGCTCCCGTCGCTGTTCGCCGAGAGCCATTGGGAACCGGAGTTCGGTGTGGCCGACCCGGCGTCGCTGCCCAACCAGATCGACCGCGTCGCCGACGTGATGGCGCGGCTGCCCGCCGGACGCCGCCTCTTCCTGCTGCTGAACGTGGCGTCCCTCCACCAGCCCAACTGGTTCTACCTGGACGGCCCGACAGGCCCCCAAGCCGAAACACACGCAGCGGCCGCCGCCCACGGCGACACGCGTGCCAGCCACGCCGCCGCCCTGCGGCATGTCGACGCCCATCTGGGCCGGCTGTTCGACCTGATGCGCCGCCCCTGCTTCGTGATCGTCTGCTCCGACCACGGGACGGCGTATGGCGAGGACGGCCACATCGGGCACCGCATCGGCCACGAGGTCGTGTGGACCGTTCCGTACGGGGAGTTCGTGATTTCGTGAAGTCCATCGAGCCCTACCAGGGATACGTCTACGCCTACCCGCACAAGTCCGCCTACCGTCCGCTCACCACGGAGCCTCTGCTCGATCCTGAGCCTCTGTTGAGCAAGGAGTGGGCGGGAGAGGCACTCGACTCGCTCTTCCTGTACCTGCATGTCCCGTTCTGCGAAATGCGGTGCGGCTTCTGCAACCTCTTCACGCGCACGGGCGCACCCGAAGAGCTGACCAGCGCCTACCTGGACGCGCTCGACCGCCAGGCCGCCGCCGTACTTAACGCCTTGGAGGAGGCGTCCGCGCAGGAGGCGACGTTCGTGACGGCGGCGTTCGGTGGCGGCACGCCCACCTACCTCACCGCGTCCGAGCTGGAACGCCTCTGCGACATCGCCGGACGGTTCTCCGGGTTCGGCGCGATCCCGCTGGGGGTGGAGACGTCCCCGGCCACAGCCACCACCGACCGGCTGACCGTGCTCGCCGAACGCGGGACCACGCGCATCTCGATCGGCGTGCAGAGTTTCCTGGACGAGGAGGCGCGCGCCGCCGTCCGGCCCCAGAAACGCGCCGAGGTCGAGGCCGCGCTCGACCGGATCCGGGCCGTGGGCTTCCCGACCCTCAACATCGACCTGATCTACGGCATCGACGGTCAGACGCCCACGACGTGGCTCCATTCCTTGAACGCCGCCCTTGGCTGGCGTCCGGAGGAGATCTACCTCTATCCGCTCTACGTCCGCCCGGACACCGGCCTTGCCAAGGTCGGCGAGCGCGGCAGGGCCACCGGGCCCAACAGGCCCGACCGACTCGACAGGCTCGAAAGCGAACGGGACGATCAGCGCCTCGCCCTCTACCGCCTCGGCCGGGACCATCTCCTGGCCGAGGGCTACGAGCAGGTGTCGATGCGGATGTTCCGGCTCCCCTCGGGCAATGCGGGCGGCACCGAGTACTGCTGCCAGACCGACGGCATGGTGGGCCTGGGGTGCGGAGCGCGTTCCTACACGAGCGGCCTGCACTACTCGTTCGAGTACGCCGTCGAGCCACGGCACGTCCGCTCCATCATTGACGACTACGTACGCGCGGACGATTTCAGCACCGCGCGTGTGGGCTTCCGCCTGGACGACGAGGAACGCCGCCGCCGTCACCTCATCCAGTCCTTGCTACAAGCGACCGGACTTGACCGAAGCGCCTACCGCGCGCGCTTCGGCACCGATCCACTGAATGACTTTTCCGCTGAATTCCAGTCATTCGGCGACCAGGGATGGCTGGAAACGCCCGACCACACCCTCAAGCTGACGCCCGAGGGACTCGCGTACTCAGACGCCATAGGCCCGGCCCTGTTCTCCTCCCGCGTGCGGGACCTCATGAGCACCTACGAGGCCCGCTGATGGAGCACCTGACGATCCTCTACCGGGGGCCGCTCGCCAGCTGCGACTACGACTGCCCGTACTGCCCTTTCGCCAAGCGCCGTGACACGCCAGAGCAACTCCGTGCCGACCGTGCCGCGCTCGAACGCTTCACCACCTGGGTCACCGGCCGCGACCATCGCGTCTCCGTGCTGTTCACACCGTGGGGCGAAGGGCTCGTCCGGTCCTGGTACCGACAGGCTCTGGTGCAGCTGAGTCATCTTCCGCACGTCGACCGGGTCGCGATCCAGACCAACCTGAGCCGGCGCGTGTCGTGGACGGCCGAGGCCGACCTGTCACGGCTGGCGCTGTGGGCGACCTACCACCCCGGCCAGGTGCCGTACGAACGGTTCCTCGGGAAGTGCCGCGATCTGGCGGCGCGCGGGGTGCGGTTCAGCGTCGGCGTCGTCGGAGAGCCCGACCACCTCGACGCCGCCCGCCGCCTCCGCGGCGACCTCCCCGCCGGGACGTACCTGTGGGTCAACGCCGCCGAGGGGCGTGTCTACGACGACGCCGAGGCCGCCTCTTGGACGGAACTCGATCCGCTCTTCCCCGTCAGCCGGCATCCGCACGCCAGCCGCGGCCTCGCCTGCCGTACGGGTGAGACCGTCGTGTCCGTGGACGGTGAGGGGACGGTTCGCCGCTGCCACTTCGTCCCGTCCGTCCTGGGCAATCTCTACGACGGTTCGTACGCCGGGGCCCTGGCGCCGCGCCCGTGTCCGCTCGACACGTGCGACTGCCACATCGGCTACGTGCATCTGGAGCCGCTCGGCCTGTACGACACGTTCGCCGGTGGCATTCTCGAACGCATTCCGTCCCTGCTCTGATCCTGTCCCTTAGGGGCTGTCGTGTGTTTACGGGCCCGCCCTCTCGTGCGCGCCGCTTCCGGAGGGCGCATGCTTGCGGTAGCCGACCGCTGGAAGCACGGCGGGCCCGGGCGTCCCTGGCCGGACGATCGGTGGGCGGCGGTCGGCAGTGCCCGGTCGCGGCGCCCCGCGTCGGCGTGGTTGATCGTTAGGCGGCCCTGTGGACTTTCTCGAACGGCCTCACCTCGTCCTCTCGCTCAGACCGGTCGACACGGCGGTGCGCGCGGCCCGTGACGGCGTCCGGGCGGCCATGGAGGGCTGGGACCGCCCGGACCCCAACGGCGACCTCGAACTCATCACCAGCGAGCTCGTGACGAACGCGATCCGCTACGCGGAAAGGATCACGCTGGTCCTCTACCTGCCGGACGACATGACGGCCATGGTGGAGGTCTGGGACGACAACCCGGAGGGCCCCGCCGAGATCGTCGCGAGCCCGCAGGCCGAAGGCGGCCGCGGTCTCCAGCTCGTCGGCGCCCTGTCGAGCTCCTGGGGGTGGCGTCCGACCGGCGCGGGCAAGGTCACCTGGGCCCAGACCGCGACCGGCTGAACCTCTGCCCGGAGTGAGCGGGGCGGGTGTTCCTTGGTGACAGGGGAAGTGCTACCAAGGAACACCCGCCAAGGCCGGTGACGGACCGGCCGTCCATAGGCTCAGGTCTGCTTCTCCGGGTGGTAGTCGGCCTCGTCCACCCCGAACGTCCAGGCGACGCCCGCGCGCGCTGTGCGCGTGGTGGGCGGGACGCGCAGATAGTAGGTGCGGTGAGTGCCGTCCGGCTCGGGTGTGGAGTTGACCACTTCCACCATGACGACGGGCTCGTCACCGGGCAGGTCGATGGACCACAGCACACCCGTCTCGTCGCGGTGCAGAGGGCGTGCCCCCGTCTCGGCCAGGTACCGGTCGTAGCCGAAGATCTCCAGCATCACCCGCCGCAGCTCCGCGTTCTCCTCCGAGGAGATGCGGGCGGGGGTGAGGCCCGTCAGGGAGGCGACGAAGTCGGGCGGGATCGGCATGCCGCGCCAGGCGTGCAGAGAGAACCCGTCCGGGTAGGCCAGGGCCGGGCCGTCACCGCGGTGGAGCCGTCCGGGCTCGTCGCGGTGCAGCTCTCCGGGCCGCTCGGAGAGGATCGCCAGCCGCTCATACGGCCACCACCAGCCCGCCGAACGGGCGGCCTGCGCGAGGCCCGCGAGCGGCCCGTCGAGCCGTCCGAGCGCCTCGAAGAGCGCCAGCCAGGGCGCCTCGTGCTGGCCCAGCACGGCGTCGAGCGTGGCGGCGCGCAGAAGGGACTCGGCCTGGTTCTGGGCCGGGGTCGCCTCGGCGCTCGCCGACCCGCCGCCATCCGCGTGCGCGAGTTCCCCGATGGCGCCGCGCACCCGGATGACCAGCGACTGGACCTGGTCCCAGAGCAGGCCCCCGGTATCGGCCCACACCCGCGGCCACTGCTCCGGCCCCTGTTCGGAGCAGGCCGCGGTGCGTTCGGCCTCCCAAGGACGTGTCCGGACGGCGGTCAAGACGCTCGCCCCTGCGACCCTCCCGGCGGGGTCGTCTCCGAGGTCGGCCCAGGCTTGCGCGACCAGATCGTGCAGGCCCGCCTCCTTCAGCGCCTCGCCGTGCCCGGACAGGATCGCCGCCACGGCCGCCCCGCGCGCGGGGGAGGGCACCCAGACGTACCGTTCGGGTGCTTCGAGACCGGCGGCCGTATAGGCGGCGGCGACGCCCGCCTCGGCCCGTCCGCGATCGGCGGGGTCAGTGCTGAAGGCGATCGACTGCCAGTCGGCGACGACGTAGTGCGCTGCGCGTGGTGTCCTGGTGAACATGCCGGGCATCAGTCCGCCACGACCCGCACGGAACCCGGCACGTACTCGCGCTGCCGGATCACCCGGTACCAGCCCTTGGGGAGCGTGATGGCCGCGTGCTCCTCATGGACGAGCCGCCCGCCCGACGGCAGGTGCAGGTGGTCGGGCGCGAGCGGGTCGGGAACCCGCAGCAGCGAGCCCGGCGCGGTCAGCGCGTGCGCGTGCCCGGTCGCCTCGCCGAGCGCGAGGACCATGCGTCCCCGCCCGTCGCGCGGGGACGGCGGCAGGGCCCGGACAGCCTGCGGGACCGCCTCCTCGGGCACTGGCAGGATGAGAATGTCTCCCTGTCGGTACATGTGGCGAACATAACCTCCGCCACCGACAATTTTCCGACCCCCAAAGCCCGCGCGCCCATGTCGTCAGAAGCCGCGTGTGCGGCGGGCCGCTGGGCGTGCCCAGCGGCCGGAGGCGCTCAGGCCGACGCGCTGGAAGGCGCGGACCAGCTCGCCGCCGAGGTTGACGCCGGCGCCGAGGGCGAGGGCCACCGAGAGCGCCCCGATGAGGCTGAGCACGCCCGTCTGCGAGGCGCCGGTGTTCAGCTCGACCATGCCCCGGTACAGCATCGTCCCGGGCAGGAGCGGGCCGATGGCCGGGACCACGTACGGCATGACGGGTGCCCCATGACGCCGGGCCAGCCAGTTCGACAGCACGCCGACGACGGTGGCCGCCACGGCGGACGCCAGGACGGGCGGAACGTTCCAGCCCAGGAGCATCACGTACAGCGCCCAGATGAGCCCCCCGCCCAGGGCCGAGGCGGTCAGGACCTCCCGCGGCGCCGCCAGGGAGATGGCGAACGTCACCGAGATGGCGGCGGCGGCCACCAGCGGGATGGGCTTCAACGTCGCCGGAGCCCTCGGCAGATGGCTGACGTCGATCGGCACGTTCAGCTTGACCGCGATGTAGACGATCCCGCCCAGCCCCGCGACGATCGCCGCGATCATGAAGAAGACCTCCAGCATCCGCGCCCCGGCGCTCACCAGGTCGCCGGTGATGCCGTCCTGGATGCTCGCGACCAGCGGACGGCCCGGCAGCAGCGCCAGGATCGCGCCCGTGACGATCGTGGCGGCGTGCGCCGGGTTGCCCATCGCCACCACCAGCGCCGCGCCCGTCGCGCCGATCGCGGCGGCCACCGTGAGCTGGAAGAACTCCGCGATGCCCCGGCGCGCCAGGGCGGCGGCGGCGCGGTCGCCGAGCAGGGTGGCGACGAAGGCCGTCCCGGCGACGAGCGGTCCGCCGCCCGACAGCACACTGGCCGAGGCCGCGATGAGCCCCAGCGAGACGACGATCAGCCAGGCCGGATACGGCGGACGGCCCCTTTTGATCGCCGCGAGTCTTTCGTGGGCGTCCTCGATCCCGACCATGCCGATGGAGGCGTCTTGGACGAGAGCGTGCAGGGCGGTGAGCCGCCAGTACGCCGGTGTACGGCGCCGGATCGACCGCGACGCCGTCATCGGGGCGGCGCCCTTCCCCGGGTGGGCGCTGACGAGCAGGCTGGTCAGCGTGACCTGCACCTCGCAGCGCGGGAGCTCGTAGGCGACGCCCAGGCCGAGCATCGCCTCGTTGACCCGCTCGGTGGTCTCCCCGCTGGCCAGCAGCAGCTCTCCCACGCGCAGGACGAGGTCGATGGCACGGGGGTCGACCACCTCGCTCGGTTCGTCTTCGGGCGGTTCGGGAGGGGAACTGTCCATCAGCACGTGCCACGTTCGCCTCAAGCGTTCCGCCGCACCCATTCGCCGCCCGTGCCCCTTCCCGCGCCCGAACTGATCTTGCAGGGCAGGCTACCCATGGGCTCGCCGTCCCAAATCATTCGGGAGTTATCCACAGAACGTGATTCTGGTGCGACCGGTCTCCGGTCGCTGATACCAAGGTGACATGAGCACTTCCGAGGGACTCCGCCACGAGGCCGAGCGGTGCCTGCGCGCCCTCGCCGGCGATCACGCACGGCTCCGCGACGACCAGTGGACGGCGATCCACGCCCTCGTCGTCGAGCGGCGCCGGGCCCTGGTCGTCCAGCGCACCGGCTGGGGCAAGTCCGCCGTCTACTTCGTGGCGACCCGGCTGCTCCGCGAGCGCGGCGCGGGCCCCACGGTGATCGTCTCCCCGCTGCTGGCGCTGATGCGCAACCAGATCGAGGCGGCCGACCGGGCCGGCATCCACGCCCGCACGATCAACTCCGCCAACACCGACGACTGGGAGCGGATCTTCGGGGAGGTCGAGGCCGGCGAGGTCGACGTCCTGCTGGTCAGCCCCGAGCGGCTCAACAACCCCGACTTCCGCGACCTCGTCCTGCCCAAGCTCGCCGCCGGCGCGGGCCTGGTCGTCGTCGACGAGGCCCACTGCATCTCCGACTGGGGCCACGACTTCCGCCCCGACTACCGGCGCCTGCGCACCCTGCTCGCCGACCTGCCGCCCGGCATCCCCGTCCTCGCCACCACCGCCACCGCCAACGCACGCGTCACCCAGGACGTCGCCGAGCAGCTCGCCGGCGACGACGCCCTCGTCCTGCGCGGCGCGCTCGAACGCGAGTCCCTGCGCCTCGCCGTGGTCGCGCTGCCCACCGCCGAGCAGCGCATCGCCTGGCTGGGCGAGCACCTCGACCGGCTCCCCGGCTCGGGCATCGTCTACACCCTGACCGTCGCCGCCGCCCACGAGATCACCGGCTACCTCCGCGAGCGCGGCCACGAGGTCGCCGCCTACTCAGGCCAGACCGACCCGGCCGAGCGCCTGCAGGCCGAGCAGGACCTCCAGGAGAACAGGATCAAGGCCCTGGTCGCCACCAGCGCCCTCGGCATGGGCTTCGACAAGCCCGACCTCGGCTTCATCGTCCACGTCGGCGCCCCGCAGTCCCCGGTCTCCTACTACCAGCAGATCGGACGCGCGGGCCGCGGCGTCGACCGCGCCGAGGTGATCCTCCTGCCCGGCCCGGAAGACCGCGACATCTGGGCCTACTTCGCCAGCCTCGCCTTCCCGCCGGAGCACATCGTCCGCAGCACCCTGGAGGTCCTGGAGAACGCCGGCCGCACCCTGTCCACCGGCGCCCTGGAGCCCATGGTCGACCTCAACCGCGCCCGCCTGGAGATGATGCTCAAGGTCCTCGACGTCGACGGCGCCGTCCGGCGCGTCAAGGGCGGGTGGACGGCCACCGGCGAGCCGTGGGTCTACGACCGCGAGCGCTACGACCGCGTCACCGCCGAACGCCGCCGCGAGCAGCAGGCGATGCTCGACTACATCGCGACCACCGGCTGCCGCGAGCACTTCCTCCGCGCCCAGCTCGACGATCCCGCCGCCGCCCCCTGCGGGCGCTGCGACAACTGCACCGGCGACCGCTGGTCCGCCGACGTCACCCGGGAAGGAGCCGCCCAAGCCCGTGACCGCCTGCACCGTCCCGGCGTCGACATCGCGCCCCGCCGCATGTGGCCCACCGGCGTCAAGGACGACCTCGGCGTCTCCGGCCGCATCAACTCCGACCAACTCCCCGAGACCGGCCGCGCCCTCGGCCGCCTCACCGACATCGGCTGGGGCAACCGCCTGCGCGAGCTGTTCGCGTCCGACGACGCCGACGTCCCCGCCGACATGGTCGGCGCCGTCGTCAAGGTCCTCGCCGCCTGGGACTGGACGGCCCGTCCCACCGGCGTCGTCACGATCGGGTCGCACTCCCGTCCCCGCCTGGTCGCCAGTTTCGGCCGCCGCATCGCCGAGATCGGCCGCCTGCCCTACCTGGGCGAGCTGGCCCCCGCCGCCGAGCCCGTCCCGCGCCGCCACAACAGCGCCCAGCGGCTCCGCTCCGTCTGGAACGCCCTGACCGTCCCCGCCGACCTGGCCGCCGCCCTCCCCGACGCGCCCGGTCCCGTCCTCCTCGTCGACGACCGTGTGGAGACCGGCTGGACCATGACCGTCGCCACCCGCCTCCTCAGGGAGGCCGGCGCCCCAGCCGTCCTCCCCCTGGTACTGGCGACCCCCAACTGAGTCACGCGGGCCAGCGCCATCCTGCCCTCGGTGCCGGCGTCTCGCAGCTGGGCACGCGGGTCGGCGCCGTCCTGCTTTGGTGCCGGTGTCCCTCAATTGGGGTGTGTGGGTCAGCGCCGTCCTGCCCTTGGTGCCGGTGTCTGGTAGCTGGGGCACGCGGGTGGGTGTCGTCCTGTGCTTGGTGTCGGCGTCTCGTGGCGGGGGTGCGTGGGTTGGCGCCGTGCTTCCCCTGGTGCTGGCGACCGCCAACTGAGGTGCGCGGGTCAGCGGTGCTGGTGGTAGTGCCGGGCGGCGCGGGCTCGGTTGCCGCAGGCCACTGAGCACCACTCCTGGCGCGGGTGCCGCTTGATGAAGTAGAGGACGCAGCGGGGCGCCGGGCAGACGCGGATCTGCGCGACGATCGGGTCGGCGAAGAAGTCGACGGCCGCGTTGGCCAGCGCGGCGGCGAGGCGGTCGGCGGGGTCGTCGACCGTGGGGGACAGGCGCTTGCGCGGAGCGTCCCGCCAGTCGAGCCGGCTGAGGACGGGTGCTGCGGCGGCGTTGATCAGCGCGAGCGCGTCCGGGAACGGCGGCAGCTCGGCGGCGTCGGCGCTGCTCGGCGGGCCGGGTGCCACGGCGCGGGCGAACAGCGCGCGGACGGCCTGCCGCAGATCCACGATCTGGGCTCGGGTCGCCTCGTCCGTGGTGAAGGCCGCCGTGTCCAGATAGGGAGCTAGGTCCTGCTCGTGGACCCAGTGGGTGAGGCCCTGGGCGGTCGCGAGCCGATCGGTCAGGCCACTCCGCTCTGCACGGACCGTGGACGCGAGGCGCAGCGCCAGCGGCTCATCACTCATGCCCCCACCCTAACGGGCTTTCCAAGCCCATGGCGTTATATTGTAACGCAACAAATATCAAGATCCCGTTAGAAAGGCGAGGCCCTGATCGGGCCGTAAACGACGACCGAAGCTGGAGGGCCCGGAGCGGCGCATAAGACGGGTGCTGAACATGCTGCGCGTCACGGCGAGCGCCCCGCAGCACTGGACGGTTACCTTGGGCCGTCCTGCTCGCTCAAGAAGGAACGCTGCCGCCCGCGACCGCGGAGCGGATCGCCCTCGCGGTCGGCGCAGCGAACGACTGCGGCTACTGCGTCGCCGCCCGCACGCACGGCGGCAGAGGCGCGGGACTGGACGCCGCCGAACTGGAGGCGGCCACGTCCGGGAACTCACGTGTCCCGAAGGAGGCCGCCGCCGTGGCCTTCGCCCAAGAGCTCACCCGATCCCGCGGACGACACGGCGGCGCGGGCGGCCGGGTGAGCGAGGTGCAGATCCTGGAGATCATCGCCTTGGTCGCGCTGCAGACCCTCACCAACTATGTGAACAAGGTCGCCGAGACCGAGAACGACTGGCTCCGGTGTGAGCGCGAAGCTGCGTCCGATATGGGAGTTGCCGGCGTCGCTGGCGGTGGTGCAGGCGCTGGTGGACGAGCCACTCCTCGCGCCACCGCCGGCCGCCTCCGCCGCGCTGGTCGCCGTCACTCCGGCGCTCCCGGCGGCGCGCCCATCCGCCGTCCTGCTGGGGCACCTGGTGTCGGTAGCCGCAGGCTTCACCACGGCTAGCGGCCGCGCCGGTCCATCACCCGCCCCGGCCGACCACCCGCCTCGATCCACCGGCCGCATCGATCGGTCCGGCTCATCTTTCACCTTGGTCTTGAGCCTGCGAGGCCCGGCGGTGCCTGGCGTGCGCACGCCGTCAGGTCCGGGCCGCCTACGCCGAGGGGGGTATGCGGGAAGCCTCCCGCGATACGACGACGGCGGACGTGATCGCCTCCAAGGATGGTGCGACGTCACCGGCGCCGGAGGGAATCATGAGCAGCCAACACATCACTTCGTCCGCCGCTCGGCCGTCTGGCGGGGGAGTGCTGATGGCGGAGAATGTCACGGAGGTCGGCGAACGGTCTGGCAAGACCCCTGCCACGGAATCGGGCGAAGCGCGGCGTCCGGCGCGCGGGACGGCACGGCGATCACCGCGCCGCTGTTCGGAAGGGGCGAGGTCGGCTCGGCGGACATGGGCGCGGCGGTTGCTCGCAACCCTGCCGATCGTCACGGCCGCCCTTTTCAGTTGCGACGCGGCGGCGGCCGGCCGCCTCGGCCAGCCCACCGGCCTGCGGTGCGTGTCGGCCGACGGGATCCGCGCGTGGTTCCGGTGGAGGGGTGGTGGCTGGCCACCGGTCGTCCTGGTGCACGGCGCCGACGCTTGGAACCGGGTCGTGGGCCTACTCGCCGTCCATCGCCGGGTGTACGCCCTCGACATGACCGGCTGGGGTACAGCCAGCGCGAGGTGGCGCGGCGCCTCGGTTCCTTTGACGTCTTGCATTTGGACCGTGCCCCGGGCTGCCGGTCGTGTCGGCGGCCTGGTGCTCCTCGCCGGTGACGTGCAGCGCGGTCCGGTCCGTCCCCGGCTCGACGGCGCGGGCGCGGGCCAGTGGTGGCGATCGGTGCCAGGCATCGTGGGGGTGCCCTCCGCGCTGATCAGGGAGCAGGCATGACAGCCGGATCAGCCGCCGCCTCGCGGGGAGCCCGCAAGATCTGGCTGATGTTCATCGTCGCCACCGTCTTCGGGGCGGTCCTGGTCGGCCCCTACCTGCTCCTGGGCAGCGACAACAGCCGCCTGGACGTCAACGGCGGAGTTCACTACGCCCTGCTCGTCACCCACATCTTCACCGCTCTCATCGCCCTCGTCCTGGGGCCCCTCCAGTTCGTCCCGGCCATCCGGACACGCAGGCAGATCCACCGCACGATCGGTCGACTCTACCTCTTCGCCGGGGTCCTGCCCTCTGCCCTCGCCGCTGTTCCAGTAGCCCTGTTGTCCGGCCGCCTCATCACTCAGATCGGCCTGACCATTCCCGCTGTCCTCTGGCTCATTACCGGCACCCTCGCCTACCAGGCGGCCCGCCGCCACGACTACACCCAGCACCAGAACTGGATGATGCGCAACTACGCCCTCACCTTCCTCGCCGTCACCTCCCGCATTCTTGTCCCGCTCCTCCTCCTCGCCCAGACGCCCTTCATCACCAGCGCCGGCTCCATCGGCGACAGGGCTCCATCCATGATCCCCATCGGCCAGTCCCTCGGCTGGATCGTCAACCTCATCGCGGCGGAGACCCTCATCAGACGCCGCCGACCACGCTCCGCCAGGAGTCGGCGGGACGTCCGGCCCAGCCCGTCCGGCGGAAGCGCTCGACCAGAAGACGAAGAGTGCGGTGTTTGAGGCCGGTCAGGTCGGCGCGGACGGGGTGGTCCGGGATCGGGCGCTGCTCGTCGGGGCCGGACTGGTTGCCGCACACACGAAAGGAGAAACCGTGGTCAAGTCGGTGAGCCGTCGCCGCATCGTCACGACGGGGGCGGCCGCAATGGCCGGCGCCGCGCTTCCGCTGGCGCCGGGAACCGCCGCCGAGGCGGCGCCCAGGCGCCCGGCGGACGACCCCGGCCGGATCTTTGACGTGACGCGTTTCGGCGCCAAGGGCGACGGCGTGACGATCGACTCCGACGCCGTCAACCGCGCGCTCGCCGAGGCCACCAAAGCCCCTGCGCACTCCGGCGGGCCGGGCGGCACCGTCTACTTCCCGGCCGGTACGTACGCCTGCTACTCGATCCGCCTGAAGAGCAATGTCGCCCTCTATCTCGCCCAGGGCGCGACGCTGCTCGCCGCCGCGCCCGCCGGCGGAAAGGGGTACGACCCGGCCGAGCCGGGAGCGGGCGATCCGTACCAGGATTTCGCGCACAGCCACTGGCACAACAGCCTGATCTGGGGTGAGGGTCTTACCGGCATCACCATCTTCGGCCCGGGTGTGATCGACGGGAAGGGCCTGGTCGGCGGCCCCGGGGAAAAGGATCCGGGGCAGGGCAACAAGGCGATCGCGCTGAAGCTCTGCCGGAATGTCACGATCCGCGACATCACGCTCCTCAACGGCGGGAGCCTGGCGATCCTGCCGACCGGCGTGGACAACCTGCGGGTCGACAACCTGGTCATCGACACCTACAGCGACGGGATCAACCTCGACTGCTGCCGCAACGTCCGGATCTCGGGCACCACCATCAACACGCCCAACGCCGACGCGATCGTGCTCAAGAGCTCGTACGCGCTGGGCGAGGCCCGTCCCACCGAGAACGTGACCATCGACAACTGCATGGTCAGCGGCTACGACCTCGGCACCCTGTACGACGGGACGTTCAAGACCGCCGCGTCGTACGGGCGGACCGGGCGGATCAAGTTCGGCACCGAGTCCAACGGCGGGTTCAAGAACATCGCCATCTCGAACGTGATCTTCGAGCACTGCCGCGGGCTGGCGCTGCAGACCGTCGACGGCGGGCCGCTGGAGGACGTGACGATCAGCAACCTCACCATGCGCCACGTACAGATGCCGATCTTCCTGCGGCTGGGCTCGCGGATGCGCGGGCCGGCGGGCGCCCCGGTCGGCAGGCTGCGCCGGGTCAGCATCAGCGACGTCATCGTCTACAACGCCGACCCCCGCTACCCGTCAACGATCTCCGGAATCCCCGGCCACCCCATCGAGGACGTCCGGATCAGCAACGTCCGGCACAGTGTTGCCGGCGGCCTCACGCCGGGAGACGTCGGCCAGAACCCCGCCGAGAACGAAGGCGGCTACCCCGAGACCACTATGTTCGGCCCTCTGCCCGCCTACGGCTTCTTCATCCGGCACGCCAAAGG
Organism: Actinomadura rubrisoli; assembly: GCF_004349215.1. Taxonomy (GTDB): domain Bacteria; phylum Actinomycetota; class Actinomycetes; order Streptosporangiales; family Streptosporangiaceae; genus Spirillospora; species Spirillospora rubrisoli. The sequence goes on from NZ_SMKU01000227.1 coordinate 14,306, forward strand.
CATCACGTTCGACAACGTCGAGGTCAGGTTCGAGGAACACGACACGCGTCCCGCGTACGCATTGCGGGACGTGGCCGACGCCGACTTCCATCACAACCGGGCCGACAAGGTCCAAGGGACGCCGACCTTCGTCCTGAACGACGTCGACGACTTCACCGTCACCACCAGCCGCCCGGTGCCCGACACCCGTCTCGACCACATCGGCCACAAAGAACTGTGACCCCTGATCTGCCGGACCGCCCACCCGCCTCGGACACACCCCACCGGGGTCTGGCTCGAAGTTCGTGAAGCGGACAGGGAGATTTTCCCCTGCGGGCTGGTTGTGCCCTCATGGCTCAGCCGGTCCGCTAGGGCCGCGGCGAAGGATGGCGAGTAGGCGGCGCACCCGGTCGGCGTCGGTTTCTGAGACGGCGGCCGCGTTCGCGAGTGTCGGCACCTCGGCTGCGGTGCGGTCCGCGGACGGCGCCCGCCTCCTGGGCTCTGGAGCGCAGCTTCTCCGCGGCCGAGAGGAGACGCCGGCCCGTGCGCGCGGCCCCGCGCACGGGCCGACAAGGGCCCGGGCGCCGCGGCGGAGAAGAGCCGCGGCGAACCGGAGTCAGAGGGGCCGGGGGGCGGCCGGGTCCGGCGAGGGGGAGTACACGAGCTTGTCGACCGGCTCGGCCTTGGCGCCCGGCGCTGTGGACGGCGCGGACGCGGCGGTCTTCGCCGGGGCGTCGGGACGCGGGGGCTGGACGGGGCG
>NZ_SMKU01000228.1 GCF_004349215.1 Actinomadura rubrisoli
CCGGCAGCGGGTAGCAACGGCTCAAGCTGCGCCCACGCCCGATCAGTCAACTCACCACCACGCACCACAGACGATCATCCAACCGGACCAGCACCCGCAACACGATCATTTATCAGACACCGCCTAGATCAACTATGAGGCCCGCAGGACCGCGCGCAGCGGGATGATGAACTTCTCCGGGTCCTGGGCGAAACCGGTGTGATCGCCGGGGAACATGGTGGGCTCGATCCCCAGCGCCGCGGCGAGGGCCCTGGAGGTGCGGTCGCATTCCTGGCCCGTCGAGTCCTCGCCGAGACCGACCACGATGCGGGCCGCGGTCGAGCGGAGAGCGTCCAGGTCGGGGCGCCAGCGGGTGGTCGCGCGCAGTTCGTGGGCGAACCAGCGGCGCTCGTCGGCGACCTGCTGCGGCTCGCGTTCGCCACCGAACATGTGCTCCAGCGCGCCTTCGGGAACGTCGATGTCGGCGTTGGCCATGAACGCGGTCCAGGCGCCGATGACATCGCCGGCCAGGTAAGTGGCGATGACCTCGTCGGTCTGCGCGTGGATCTGGTCGCGGTCGTCGAGAAGGGCGACCACCGGCGGCTCGTGAGCGATGACGGTGCGGACCTGTTCTGGACGGGTCTGGACGAGGGCCAGCGCGGTGGCGGCGCCCCCGCTGGACCCCATGACCACGGCCGGGCCGGCGTCCAGGTGGGCCAGAAGCCGGGAAAGGTCATCGGCGCGCAGTTCGGGCGTGGACTCCTGGCTAGGGTCGTCCAGCAGGCTGCGGTTGATTCCGCGGGGGTCGGTGGTGAGCACCGTGTAGTCGGCGCGAGCAGGTCGGCCAGTGGCGCGAAGGAGTCGGCGTCCATGGGGGCGCCGACGAGCGCCACGAGGGGTCCCTGGCCGCGCACCTCGTAGTGCAGGCGTGCACCAGGAACCTGGAGGGTCTGGACCGTCACGTGGGTGCTCGATGCAGAGGTCATCGGTCTTCTCCTCAGAGGATCGGGGTCGTCCCTTAGGAACTGAACTGAACTGTACAGGATAGTTACTGCTGTACTCAAGAGTTCAGTTGCCGACGGTTCGGGACGTCCGCAGACGGCGGGACCCCTTCGAGCGCGCACAGAGCGGAATGATCACTCCGAGCAGAACGCTGTTGGGTTCAAAGAATGAAAGGCCGCTGACCTGCGAGAGCAGGTCAGCGGCCGTGGTCCGCGATCACCCGACGGGGGTCGTCAGACCCGTTCCAGCACGACCACCGGGATCTCGCGGTCGGTCTTCTTCTTGTACTCGTCGTAGTCCGGCCACACCGCGGCCATCTTCGACCACAGCTCGGCCCGCTCGGCGCCCTCGGCGGTGCGCGCCCGCGCGGTGAACTTGTCGGCCTTGACCTGGACCCGCACCTCGGGATTGGTCTGCAGGTTCAGGTACCACCCCGGGTGCACCGGGGCACCGCCCTTGGACGCCACGATCACGTGGTCGCCCTGATGCTCCTGGTAGATCAACGCGAACTTGCGGTCCTCGCCGGACTTACGGCCCTTGGTGGTCAGGATGAGGATGGGCGCGCCCTTCTCCCAATCGTGCCCGACTTCGCCGTTGGTCTCCTCGTAGCGGCGCACGTGCTCGTCACCGAACAGCATGGGTCCTCTTTCCTAGCGTGAATTTCACGCTAGCGGCAACGCACGCCGCCCGCTTGTTAATCCGCCCTGCTAGAACGACGTCGCGGTTCAGATCCGGGACCGTGGGATCGCGAGGACGATGCGGTGGGCTTGCGCGCCGTCGACAGGGACGTGCTCACGGAGCAGGCCCTTCCGAATCGGCCGCTCGTCGCCGATGGCGATTCCAAGATCCGGGTAGTGCTCGGCCACCTCCTCCGAGGTGAGCGGGCGCTCCCCGAGCGGCAGGGCGACCTTTCCGGCCTCGTTCTCGTCCCAGCGAGGGGTGTCCATCACGGGCCAGATCCGGCGGACGATTCCGCGGTCGACGACGACCAGCAGCCGGATCTTGGGCCGGCTGGCCCTCGCCACCCGCCACCACCGGCTATCGGCCTCACGCTGGCGCTCGCCGACGCGGCCCTCCGGATCGGTCCCCGTACCCCCGCTGCGATACACGATCATGGCGATCTCGTCCAAGCGCTGGAGCTTGACCACGGTCCGCGGATCCATCCCCAGCAACCCGGACGCTTCGGTCACACCGCCCGCGGCGCGAACGAAGGCGCGCAACACGGCCGCACGCTCGCGGCGGATCCCCTCTTCCTGATCATCGAGAGAGCGTAGTCGGATGTGCAGTTCGTCGAGCAGCGCCATCCCGCCTCCCTGGTGGTCTCCGCTGGTCGAGCACGGTGCATTGCCCACAAGCCCGACACGCCCTACGACGCGCGCTCGTGCCCGTCCGGCCCGGCCCTCGTCCTCATGCTGCCAGCGCCGACGGTAGCACGATCTAATCGATTAGACAGCACCCAAAGTGGACGATAAGGGACTCTGGACCCAGCCCTCGACAGGCCAGACGAACACGCGTCGCCTGACGACGTCGGGCTGCCTCCGACGCCAAGAAGTCACCGATCTAATGGATTAGACCTGTCTGTCCGGGCGGGCCATCGCCGTATAAGTCCAAGTTGCTACTGCGATGGGTAGTTCGGGAGACTTCACCGCTCTTGCGAACTAGCTGCCACGCTAGCGACCCGAAATCCGTGCACGAGAGAGAATCCCAGTCCAACAGCAGTGCCCTCCTGCATCGAGCGGAGGTGGACGGTGCCCGGCGGTCAGCTCATCGCCGTTGAAGGGCCGAAGGCGGCGGGGAAGACGACCCTTATGGCCGTCCTGGCGGACCGGCTGTGCGACTTGCCGGTGTCTCCCGTGCTGACCAAGGAGCCGACGCCGGCGTTCGACTTGGACTCGGAGGAGCGGCTGCGGGGTGTGGAGCTGGCGGCTGCGATCGCGCAGGACCGGCGCCGCCACGTCACCGAGGTCGTCGGACCGGCGCTCGCCGCCGGACGCATTGTGATCTGCGACCGGTACCTCCTGTCGTCGCTGGTGTTCCACAGCCTCGACGGAGTGCCCCACGACGTCATCGAGGAGCTGAACGCCGACCGGACCTGAACGCGGTGCTGCGCGTCGGGGAGACTGAGCTGCGGCGCCGCCGCTCCCAGCGGGGCGCGGTGACCCGGTTGCAGAACAGCGATGCCGCCGCCGAGACCGACGCGTACCTGCGCTACGCCGAGCTGATGCAAACGCAGGGTGTCCCGGCCCGGGTGGTCGATAATTCCACGATGACCGACACCCGTCAGTTCGTAGAGTGGCTGTGCATGCGTCTCACCGGGGCGGCCACATGAACACTACCGACCTGCCTCTCCCGGATCTGGACGTACCGGGCGGCGACCTAGCGTTCGTCCTAGGCGTCCTGTTCAACCAGCGTGTACGTGCCGAGCTCGCTTGGTCGGCGCCAGGTCGACTGGCGGACCGTCACGGTGGCCTGGACGTCGCCACCCTGGCGGATGCCGACCCGGCCCGCTTGCAGGAGATGATGCGGCGGCCGCCGGCGGTCCACCCGTTCGCGGCCACCATGGCTGCCCGCGTCATCGGAGTCTGCGCGCGCCTGCAGGCCGAGCACGGTGGCCGCGCGGCCGCGCTGTGGGACGACCATCCGTCCGCCGAGGTCCTGGCGCAGCGGCTGACCACATTGCCCGGAATCGGTGTGCACAAGGCCAACGTCGCCGTCGCGTTGCTGCGCGACCATTACGGCCTGCCACTTGCCGACGGCGGCAGCTTCACCGCCCGCGCCCTCGCCGCCTGCCCACGCCTCCGGCAGGTCCTCATGACCTGACCGATCCCCCCGTCCTGGAAAGACGCACAATCATGCCCCAGCCGTCCGCCGCCCCAGCCCACCCAAGCGGTGGTGTTCCGAAGACCCGCCCGCTGTCCCGCTCCACCAGCCACCGGCACAGCGGCTACACACCGCCAGCGGGCTCCCTGCCGACGCTGGTGTTCGATCCCGAGGCGCAGTGCTTCAAGGCACCCGGCGGCGAGAGGACCGACGCGCTGGTCGACCAGATGGACCGGCCCCTGTCACTGACGTTCCAGTTGACGCGCGACTGCAACTTCTCGTGCGCGTACTGCTCTGAGCCACCCGGCGTCGCCACCCGTTCCTACGAGGAAGTCCTGGCAATGCTCGACAAGCTGTCGGGGATGCGGCGGATCATCTTGTCCGGCGGCGAGCCAATGCGCTACCGGCACTTCTGGAAGGTCCTGACGTACTGTCAGTCCCGGTTCGAGCAGGTCGTACTGTCTACCAACGCTTCCATGATCACCAGAGACGGTGCGGCGAGGCTGCGCGATCTGGTGGACTACGTCGACATCACCGTGGACGGGCCGCGCGCCCAGCACGACCGGATCCGCGGCACCTACGACATGGTCATCCGGGGCCTGCGACGCGTCGCCGAAGAGGACATCCCGCTGTCGGTGATCTGCGTCTACCTGGGCCGCAACAAGCGGAAGATTCACTACATCGCCCAGACCGGCGATGTCTTCGGCGCGAAGAAGATAAAGATCTTGACCACGATCCCCAAAGGGTATTCGCGGAACCTGTTCGAGAACTTCACCACCGGCGAGGAACTGGACGAGTTGGAGGCGTTCCTCAAGGTTGAGCGAGAGGAATGTGGCTGGCTGCCGCGCATCACCATCGCCGACTGGATGAGGATCGGCGCCGGGCACGCGATTCTGATCGAGCCCGACGGCCGTGCCGTCGCCTCCCCGGTGTGGCAGGAAACCGACTGCATTGTGCCGTTCGGGAACCTGCATGAGCAGACCGCGGCGCAACTGTGGGCAGCGTACCCGTACAAGCGAGAACACCTGGACAAATACCTGGAACGAACCATGGTGGTCGTGGAATAGCCGCGGTTGATACACGGCCCCGGGAAGTCCGGCGGGCACCCGTGATCGGCTGCTAGCGTCGTCCACTCCGTCAGCCTCACCGGCCTCACGGTGATCAGGAACAGGGTGACTTCGCATGGAACCCTTGCGGTTCGGCGCATCGCTGCGCGACGTCCAGGACTACGTGATCCGGCTGGAGGACGCACGCGGCTTCTCCGGCCGGTCGGCCGCTGACCAGTCTCTCAAGCTGGTCGAGGAACTCGGCGAGGCATGCCGGGCGGTCGGCAAGCTCCAAGGTCAGCCCACCGACCCGACCGGACGCGTCAACGACTTGGGGGCAGAGGCGGTCGACGCGCTGCTGATGCTCGTCGCGGTGATCAACCGCTTCGACATCGACTTGCAGCGGGCCTACGCCGATCAGCTCGCCCGCCAGCACCTCCACGGTCAGCGGACGGCACCGCCGGCGGTGACGTCCTTGCGCGATCTACAGGACTATGTGGCCAAGCGCGACGCCGAGTGCGGGCAGTGGCCCGTGGAAATCCGCTCCCTGCTGCTGGTCGCCCAGATCGGCCGGCTGTGCTCGGCGGTCGCCGTCACGAGCATCGCACCAGCGGCCGGGAACGCTGCAGAGCTGGGTGCGGCGGCCACTGAGGGGTTGACGCTGCTGGCCTCGGTGGTCACCGGCTACGGCATCGACCTGGAGGACGCCTTCCGCCGCAAGGAGAAGCACAACGACACCCGCGAATGGCGCTAACCCAAGCCTCGATCGAGGTATCGCGCCCGGTCGGGATCGAGATCACTGGCCGTCGGCTTCGTTCACCGCGTGCGGTACCTGCGCAGGACGCCTAAATGGGACGCAATGTGGCGCCTGTCCAAGCGGCCGCAATCCTCTCGGGGTCTGGGATCGTTCCTAGGGAAGCATTGCGGCTCGTAGAGCTAGCGGGAATCGAACCCGTGTCCTTCCGGGCGGTGCAATTGGTTACCGTTGATCATTATCGGCCGCCTTCGACAACATTCCAGACGTAAAGCGAGCTCGCGGAGAGCAGTTGGCCGCAGAGGCGTCGTGACCGGCGTCCTTAACCAGATCCGCGCAGCCGTACGCCGAGTCACCCTGGTGGTGTCGACCGGGCGGGGTCATGCTCCGTCGCTCTTCGACCCTCCGTACAAGGTGCTCCAGGATCGACCCTGCGACAAGCATAGGTTCGTCAATGACGGCCGACGCGTGAGTGCCTCTGGCCTCCTGTCAGCTTTGCTGTCTGCTCTTGCTGGTCAGGTTTTCGTGATGATCGCCCGTAGGTCTCGGACGGCCGGACGGTCTTGCCGTTCGCGGGGGACGGCGCGCAAGACGGCCTTTCCCGTCTCGGTGATCATGTGGCTTTGCTGGGAGGGTGGCAGTGCGGCTAGGATTTCGGAAGCCTCTCGGGCGCCTCGATCGGTTCCGCCGTTGACCACGGTGCACAGAGCCTCGTGGAGGCGGACGTTGGCGCCGTACTGATAGTCGCGAGTCCGAGTAAGAACTTCCTCGCGGGCCTTGTCTGCTTCGATCTCGTTTCCCACGTGCGCGTACACCCAGCTCTTGGCGAAGGAAGCCTGGCTCCAGGTCCATAGCGCAGGGATGATGCTCGCGCGGGCGTCGTCTCCGTCGTAGCCGACGAAGATGTTCAGTGCCTGTCTGGCTTCGTCGTGCCTGCCGAGCAGGGACATTGCCTTGGCCCGGGTCCCGGCGAGGTCGGCCCGCCAGAAGGATCGTGTGTCGTCTATGAGCCGTTCAGCATTGTCGACCAGTTGCAGCACAGTGGCCACGTCGCGCTGTCCGTAAAGGCCGTACCCTGCCTCCTCGCAGCGGACCATCATCCGCAGATCGAGGTCGTCGGAGGCGTCTGCGGCGGCGCGTGCGGTACGGGACCAGTGGATCGCGGCGCCGTGGTCGCCGAGGCGGGTGAGCGCGTTCGCGTGCAAGATGGACAGCGCGGCGGTCACGCGCTGTAGCTCGGTCTTGTCTGTGGTGTCAGCGCTCTGCAACTGATGTTGGATCGCGAAGAGATCGACCAATAGATCAGTGCTGACCTGTGCGGGCGGCCGGGTGCGGAGTGCGTGCAGGTGGTCCGACAGGGTCATATTCCAGTCGTCGGGTTCGCGGGGTTCGCTGTCGAGGATCAAGGCGAGTAGTTGACGGACCGGTTCCCCAGTCGGGCCGAGAGCGCTCGCGCCCATCCCCAGCGCGGCGAGTTGCAGCAGCGTGCGGCGCTCCAAGACGTCATCCCATGCGTGTGGCTGTGTCGAGGCTTCCACGCTAACGCCTGATTTGCCGGATGTGTTCCGTTCGCTGCTGCGGGTTCGGTCGGCCGCCTGGGCGAGGGCGACGAGTTCGCCGCCCGCGTCGAGAATGGTGTCGAGGCGTTCGGCGAGCTGGTCGGATGGCCTCTTGATGTTGTGGCAGAGCTTCGATACGTGGCCGGGATTGCACGGCACCTTCCTGGCAAGTGCACGTACTCCGATGCCGCGCTCTGCCATGAGCTCGCGCAGCCTTTCATTGAAGGTCATCGCATTCCACCGTTTCGTCCTGATAGGGGGGAATCGTTGCCCGACCTGGGGGGACAACCTTAAACATCTCCCACGGTAGCCGCGACATCGCTTGCATGGCGGGTGAAAACAAAAGACGGTCCCGGCCGGTGAGTTAACGCCAGGGAATCCGGGGCCTGATCGAAAAAGAGGGCCGGCTATGCGCAAGGTGCAGCAACCGTCTGGAGCGGACGCTGTAGTGGATCAAAAGGCCGCACTCCGGGAGGAGTTCGGCGGATGGAACATTATTCACACCACCGATACCGGTCGCTGGTGGGCGGTGCGGACCGTCCGGCATGCCCGGCTGGACGGTCGGCTGCTCGGTTCATGGGTGCCGACCGAGCTGGACGCGGACACGGCGGATGAGCTGCGCGCCAAGCTGCGTGAGGTCGTCGACGGTGCGGTGGGTGCGCGGTGAGCGGGCCGGAGGAAGCGTGGCGCGGCCTCATCGAGGAGTTTCCTGGCTGGGTGGTGGAGGTGAAGGACGGGCTGGGGTGGTGTGCCTCGCGGTTGGTTCCGCCTGGACACGGTGGGTTCCTGGGTGTCCGGGCCGATGAGGCGGGGCTGTTGCGCGAGTTGCTGCATGAGGCGGCCGGGGTTGATGCCCGGTTGGCGTTGCGGGATCTGGCGGTCGAGTTGCGCAAGTGCGGGATCACGGCCACGGCCTATGACACGACGCTGACCGCGACGGGGCCGGGAGGGCGCACGCAGATGCTGACCTGCCGGTTGGGGTTGTTCCGCTGGTTGGCGGGTGGCCGGGTGATCGGCCCGATCGAGGACCCGCTGGCCGCCGTCGATGCCGTCCTGGCGTCTTTCGGGGATCGGGCATGAACCGGTCAGTGGACACTGTGCTCGACCTGCCGCCCGTCCGGGATGCGCCCCCGAGCATCCCCGCCGCGATCACCACGTGGTGGGGACAGGCTACGAAGATGTGGTGGGCCCTGGTGCCGTCGCGGTACGGCCCGCGTCTGGTGGAGGCGCCGAGCGCGGAGGCGCTGGCGGTCGCCGTCGACTGGTATCTGCGGCGGGCGGCGGTCTAGGTGCCCTGGCTTCTCAGGCCGGGGACGGCGCTGCGCATCGCCGTCTTGCGGTGTGTCGTCCCCAGCGGGCGCGGGAGAGTGCGCGCGACGGTCTCTCGCGCCCGCCTGTTCCTCGCAGGACTATCCGCTCGGCATTCCACGGCCGGAGAGGCGGAGGTCCTGCGTCCTGGCGCGGCGGCCGGGGGCGACGTCGGCGTCCCCGGCCGCCGCGCCGCCTTGCCGGTGACGGCGGTCGATCATCTGGATGCCCTGGCCGGTGTGCTGGCCGCCGCCGGGTGGGCTGTGTCCCCGCGCTATCAGGAGGAGCCCGCGCTGCTGCGGGTGGTTGCGGCTGGGCTGCCGGGGGTCGGCGAGAGCGTGTGGGTGAAGCCGGGCGTGGGCGGGGTGCCGTGGTTCATCTCCTCGGCCGGTGAACCGCTGGCGCCCTGCCACGATCTCGCCGGGGCGTGTGCGGCGATCGACGCCCGGCTGGGGCCGTTGGCCGCGGCGGCATACGCATCGACCAGGCCGCCCTGGACGTCTGCTTGATCCAGTTCGTCGTCGCCCCCGGCAGGCCGACATGCACAGCAGGTTCGCCCACGTCGTTGGCCATGACACCCACCGGCGGACATGCGCCAACATCAGCTCCGTCCTGGAGATCGGGTCGGGGACGGGCAGGACGGTCGGGATGCCGGCCTCGCGGCTCGGCGCCCGCGATCTCGTCACCGTCCAGGCCGACGGGGGGTGGGCGGCTCTAGAACGGCGGGGAGGACTGAATGGCCAGTGACACGCCGCGTGTGTTCAGTTTCTGCTGGTACCGGCTAGAAGCGCGACATCGCTGGAAAGCGCGACGTACTTGGGGCGGCTGTGGCGTTTGCGGTCCGGCGCCGGGGCAAAGGGTGGGGCGATGGACGACCCCGCAGGCGAGCGGTTCCGCGGGCAGCCATGGTCATGGTCCGCAGGGGTCGTGAGAGCGATTCGCCACTAAGCCGGTGAGGTTCCGGTATCCCGACACCACAGAGCGGTCGCCCCCCGGCTCGTCCAGAAGATGGCCGGCGGCGCACGAGGTGGCAGGGATCAAGGCGGCCGCGACTCCGCCAGGAGGTGGTGAAATGGCGCCCGGAGTTCGACGAGGTGGGACCAGGTCGGCGAGTCCGCGGCCGCCGCTGCTCGATCTGCCCTTCCCGTCCCGCTGCAACCCGGAGTTGGACGGGCTCGCCGCTCACCTTCGGCGCCGGATCGGGGACTCCGGGCTGATCGAGGAGGCGGCCTTGCCCGCCTGGGAATCCGGACGCTATGAGCGGCTGGTCGGGCGGATGTTCCCGGCCGCGCCCGAGCCCCTGCTGAATCTGATCGGTGAGGCGGTGCTGTGGCTGTTCCTCGTCGACGATCACCTTGACCCGGGCCGCCCCGGCGGCGACCCCGCGTGCGCCGAGCGGTTGCGCCACGGTGTCGTCCGCGTCCTTGCGGGGGAAAGGGGTGAGGACCCGCTGCCGCGCTGGCTGTGCCGCTGGTGTCCGCGGATCCGGGACATCGCCGGTCCGCGCTGGTGGTCCCGGTGTGCCGCGGACCTGCGCGACTTCACGACCGCCATCTGCGACGAGGTCGGCGCCCGCACTGACGGCGTGCCCGCTCTGGAGGCGTACGTCCCCGCGCGTCGGCTGACCTCGGGCTGGGGGGTGCTGAGCGATCTCGTCGAACTCGACTCCGGGGCCGAGGGGATCCGATCCGCGGCCTTGTGGAGCGAGCTGCGCTGGACGGCCGCCGACGTGGCCTGCGCGGTCAACGACATCCTGTCGCTGCGCAAGGAGGTGGAAGCCGGCGAACAGCACAATCTTGTCTTCGTACTGGCCGTTCGAGGGCGTCGCTCGATCCCGGACGCGGTCGAGGTGGCCGACCAGTGGCTGCGGCGGCGTCTGAGCGATTATCTGGACGTGCGGGAACGGTTCGTGGCAGCCGATCGGCATCGCGGCGGGGCCGGTGCGGCTCGCTACGCGCGAGGGTTGGAGCACCTCATGCGGGGCAGCCGCGACTGGAGCGTCGAGACCGGCCGGTACGAGGTGGCGGACCATGAGTGATCACCCGCGCGTGATCGTGGTCGGCGCCGGAATCGCCGGGTTGACCGCCGCCTTCCGGCTCCGCCGCGACGGCTTCGCCGTCACCGTGCTGGAGCGGTCGGGTCCCGAGCTGATCGGCGGGCGGATGAGCACGGTCGAACGCCACGGCTTCCACGTCGACGTCGGGGCGACGCTCTTGCTCGCGTCCTACCACGAGATGCTCCGGCTGGCCGCTGACGCCGGGCTCGCCGACCAGGTCAGACCGGCCTCACCGGTCTTTGGGATCGTGCGGGACGGGACGGCACGGCATATACAGGCGGTCCCGCGCGCCCGGCTGGCGCGCAGCCCCCTGCTCCGGTCACTCGCTCCCTCCGATCTGCTCAAAGTGGGCGCGGACTTCCTGCGTGCGCGCCGGGTCCTCGACTGGGACGACATGTCCGGCGCGGCCTCCTTGGACTTCGAATCCGTTCGCGAGTACGCGACACGGCGCGGACTGCGCCCGGACACGCTGGAGTACCTGCTGGCGCCGTTCGTTGCCGGACCGGCGCTCGCCGAGCCGGAGCGGGCGTCCATCATCAGCGCCTTCTGCTACCTCAACACGATCATCGCCGGCAGTGGATCCTTCACCTCGCCGTGCGGGGTTGGTTTCCTGCCGCGGGGGCTGGCCCGGCATCTGGACGTGCGGCACTTCGCGGAGGTCACCTCGGTGGCCGAGCGCGGCGGCGAGGTGACCGTCACGTGGACCGGGCCGGGAGAGTCCGAGCACACCGAGCAGGTAGCGGCGTGCGTCGTCGCGGTACCGCCGCCGCACGTGCTCGCACTCCATGACCGCCTCGACCCCACACTGCGGGAGTTGTTCGAGGGCATGGAGTACTCCCGCAGCGTCCACGTCGCCTTCGGCCTCGACCGGCCCACCGCCGAGCCGAGCCTGCTGCTCCAAGTGCCGCGGGTCGAGCACCCCGATCTCGTCGCGTACGTGATGGAGCACAACCAGGCGCCCGACCGGGTCCCGCCCGGGACCGGGCTGGTCATGGCCCATTTCCGGGGCACCTGGTCGACGCGGAACTGGGGCCTGGACGACTCCAAGGTCATCGATCGGGCGCTGGAGGCGACCGAGCGCCTCGGCGTGCTGCCCGAACTGACCAGCAGCGCGACGATGGCCGAGGTGCTCCGCGTGTCCCCGTGCACCGTCATCCGCCGTCCGGGCGAGTACCGCGCCATCACCCGCGCCGCCCGTGCCCTCGGCGCCGGCCCGCGGATCCAGTTCGCGGGGGGCGACTACCTGGCGCACTCGACCACCAATGGCAGCGTCTGCTCCGGTGAGCGCGCCGCCCGCCGGGTCACCGCGCTGTTCCGCCGATGAGCGTCGAAGGGAGACAGTAGTGCGTATCCGCGAGGTCACTTCCCGGCGGCCGGCCTGGCCCATCTCCTCCATGCCCGCCGAGCTTCCCGCGGCCCGCGACCGGTTGCGCGTCCGCCTCCTCGAACGCATCGCGCCCGACGGGACGCTGCACGAGCCGTGCCACAGCCGCGTCCTGGAGTCGGCGCTCGCGCTGCCCCTGCTGCGCCGGTACGGAAGCTCCGTCGCGGCGCAACGCCTCGCGCGATACCTCGATCACCGGCGCCGCTACGTCGAACCGCTCGACCGGCTCCTGGCGACCATCGTCCTCGACGACGCCCGCGAACGCGACCCCGACCTCATCGACCGGATCATCACCGAGGCACCGCAGTTCACCGGCACCCGAAAACGCGCGACCCTTGAGGCGATCTTCACGGCCTGCGGAGCGCCGCCGCCGCGCGGTGCACCGCTCGATCCGGCCGCCTTCTCGACCACCGGACTGCACCGCTGGGCCGAGGTACAGGTCACCGCCGTGAAGGTCATCCTCGCCACCGCGACCCGGCACCGGGAGCTGATCGGCCAGGACGACGTGCGGCTGCTGCTGGCCACCCAGCAGCGGCCCTGGGTGTGGGAAGCCGACATCTTGATCCATCTGTCCGTGCTCCATGCCCTGGCCGGGATGGGAGGCATGGACGACGTGGTCGCGCTCGGTGTGGCGAAACTGGCGGAACACCAACGCCACGACGGCGGCTTCCCGTTCGTCACCGACGTCGACACCTGGTGCGCCGCGACCGCGGGAATCGCCCTCGCCTCCGCCGGGGCCTCCCGGCAGTACCTGATGTGCCTCGCCGCCGCCCTCGCCGGGAAACAGAAGCCCGGTGGCGGCTGGTCGTTCACTGATCGGGCCGAGCAGACAGACGTCGACGACACCTCGGTGGCTCTGGAGTTCCTGCACACTCTGAACGCACCCGCGCACCAGGCCGTCATCGCACGCGGACTGGACTCGCTCATCTCGGTACGCGGCCCGGACGGCGGCTTCCCCACCTACATCGCGGGGACTCCCTCCGAACCCTGCATGACCGCCGCCGCGATGAATGCCCTGTCGATCCGGCCGAAGCATTATGGGCGGGTACGCGCCACCGGCCTGGACTACCTGATCGACCGGCAGCGCGACGACGGGACCTTCGACCCGGACTGGAGCGCCAGCCGGCTGCACACCCTCTTCCGCGTCGTGCTCGCCGCCGATCGCTCCACCAAGGCCCGTCGGATGGCCGACCGCGCGGTGCGCCACGTACTGGAGACCCAGAACGCCGACGGCGGCTGGGGGCAGCAGACCGGATCCCCCAGCGACGCCATAAGCACTGCGTACGCCCTCATCGCGCTGTGCCACCAAGACGACCCGGAACCGGCCGCGACCGGGGCGGGCTATCTCATCGAACAGCAGCAGGCCGACGGCGGCATCGACTCCTTCCCGGACTCGATCGGCCCCCGGCCCTTCGTCTTCCGCGTGCCGCTCCTCGCCGACACTTTCTCCCTGCTCGCCATCGGCCACCTCACCACGCGGCTTGAACCCTCGGCACTTGACGTCGACAGGCGTGCGAAGGAGACCGTTTTCGGTGACTGACCTCAGCGAACCCGCACACACCGACTATCCGCCCGCACCTTGGTACTCACGCGGACAGCTGTGGTTCGGACTGCTGGCGACCGACCAGCCGCCACGGGTGCCCCCACCACTGGTACCGCTCATCTCGACCCGGCACCTCGCGCTCATGCTGATCCGGTACCGCGAAGGCACCCTCCGCTACGACGAGTTCATGGTCGCCTCGGTGGTGCGCCGGGCCCACCGCGTCGGCCTGTGGACGCACCACATCTGGGTCGACGACCCCGCGTCCCTCTGGGGCGGCCGCCGCATCTGGGGAATCCCCAAGCGAATCGCCGCCTTCTCCTGGTTCGGTGACCGTTCCAAGGAACACGTACGGATCCGAGCCGAAACGGGCCCGATCGCCGCCTTGAACCTCAGCCGGCCGACCGGACTCCGACCGGCTCTTCCAGCCATTGCCGGTGGATTCGGTGAGCTCGACGGAGACCTGACGTACTTCGTCGGCCATCTCCGCGGTCCCGTACACCGGGCGGCCATGTCAGTGACCGAATGGGCCGATGTCCTTCCCCGATTGAGCCGGAGCACCGCCCGCCCGGGTATCGCCGTGCTGCCCTTCCGAATGACCGTCTGCCCGCCGAAACGGCTCGGTTCCCTCGGCGTGGCCGCAGAATCCGGCGCGGCGGGTGTCCGCGATCTTGCGTAGTTTCTGGTTCTCCTGAATGCCGAGGTGGTCTCCGAAGGAGAGCGCGAGGGGACCGCATCCAGGGTCGCTTTGGCGGGCGTACGGTGGGGGTTCCTGGTTGTGGGGAGGACGTCATGGTGCGTCGGCCGGACGATGCGGCGCCTGAGCCGCCGGGAGGGCGGGCGGCGGAGCGGCTGCGGGAGTTCGAGGCGGCCCGGTTCCCGGAGCCCGAGGAGCCCGAGGAGCCCGAGCAGTCCGAGGAGCCCGAGGAAGAGCCCTCCGAGGGCGAGCAGGACGACCCGGAGCGGCCGCCCGAGGACGCGTGATCGTAAAAAGGCTGGTCAAGTGGGGCTTTGTCACTTGGCCATGTGTGGTCATCGCCGTCCGTAACCGGACAGTCCCCGTTCGTCCCATGTGCCGCTTCGGTGCCTTCGGCCGTCACGCGTAGCAGTGGTGCGTTGACAGTGGGTCGCCGGAAGTGCGATCCCTGAGGTGCGGCTCGTTCGGGGGAGCGGCGGTCGCCGCTGGACGAGGAGCGCCTATGACGAGCGCCACGGCGTCCTTCCGTGGCAGCGGGGAGGTGCGGTCATGCGCGGGCACGAGGACGAGGGCCGGACGGTGGCCGGTCGTCCCGCACGGCGGCCTCCGGGCGGGAAGGCGCTGGCGCGGCTGGTCCAGCAGCTGGCCGGGGTCGGGCTGGTGGGGGAGGCGCAGGCCACCGCCGCCCAGGCCCTGCCGGAGGCGGACGAGGCGACGGTGCGGCGGCTGGTGGCCGGCGCGGCCGGGCTGGCCGAGGACGATCTCGGGGGTGCCGACGAGGAGCGGCTGGAGCGGCTCGGGGCGGAG
>NZ_SMKU01000229.1 GCF_004349215.1 Actinomadura rubrisoli
GCGCCCCCGCGCCCCCGCGCGCCTCCGCCGATCCCGGGCGTTTCAGGCCGAACCCGGCCGTCGCGAGCCCGGTCGTCCCGGACTGACCCTGGACGTCTTGGGACGAGGTCCGGCCGCCTCCGTGCCTGCCACGGGGGCGACCGGATGAGGCCCGGCGCCCGACCTGGGGGTTCCGGTGGGGTTAGTGCGGTCGTTGGGGTTCGTTTGCGGGGTGCTTATCGCCCGGTAATTCGGGCGAGGTGGCTGATTCGCTGCGGCAAGGGCGAAATGTGCCAAAGTTCGATGATCAGCTCGGGGGCTTCGCAGAATGGCGCGGCGGGTATAAAGTGGCGGACACAATTCGATACGTCGCCCGGAGTTCAGATGCGCCTCTCTCGCTCTAGTCTGGCCGCATTCGGTGCGGTGGTTTTCGCCGCCGGTTCGTTCACCTGGCCCGGGACCGCTTCGGCGGCCGGGACGAACTACGTCGCCCTCGGCGATTCCTACTCGTCCGGTACGGGCGCGGGGAGCTACGACCCCGCGAGCGGCTCGTGCAACCGCAGCACCAACGCCTATCCGAAGCTGTGGGCGGCGTCCCACGCGACGGATTCGTTCAAGTTCGTTGCCTGCTCTGGAGCGACGACCACCTCGGTCGCCAGCGGGCAGCTGGGCGCGCTGAGCGCGTCGACGACGCTGGTCAGCATCACGGTCGGCGGGAACGACGCCGGATTCGGGAACGTGATGCAGACCTGCGTGCTCCAGTCCGACTCGTCGTGCGTGAGCGCGGTGGAGTCGGCCAAGACCTACATGAGGAACACCCTGCCCGGACGGCTCGACTCGGTGTACGGGCAGATCCGGTCGAAGGCGCCGTCCGCGAAGGTCGTGGTGCTCGGGTACCCGCGCCTCTACAAGATCGTGGACGTGTGCGTCGGGCTCAGCAACACCAAGCGGAACGCGCTCAACGGGGCCGCCGACACGCTCGTCGGCACGGTCTCCTCGGCGTCGGGACGGGCCGGCTTCACGTACTCCGATGTGCGGGACGACTTCGCCGGGCATGAATTGTGCTCGGGCGAGGACTGGCTCAACTCGGTGACCATTCCGTTCGAGTCGTCGTACCACCCGACGGCGAAGGGCCACAAGCTCGGCTATCTGCCCGCCCTTAGCGGTTCCACCCAGCTGGCCCTGCAGAAGGAGGGCTGATTCGGCGCGCCTTCGCGTTGCGGAGGCGAATTCCGCTCCAGCCGAGGGTGCTCACGGTCACGGCGTCCCAGAACTCCCAGAGGTCGTCCAGGACGCGGAGCTGGATCCCGGCGGCCTGATGCAGTCCGAGCAGGCCGCCGACCCGTTCGGGCGGGCCGAGCGGGGTCACCGGTTCGGTGGCCACGACGGCGCTCGGCGTCGGCTCGCCGAATGGCGTGAAGGCGGCGGCGGGCAGCCGGTAGGCGAACAGCTCGACGTTCGGGAACGCGTCGCCCCAGTCGTACTCGATCGCGTGGACCCGGTTCCCGCCGCCCGGGCCCAGGATGCGGTTCCGGTCGGATTCCGACGTTTCCGGAGTCGCCCACGCCATGGCGCGCGGGCAGTTCCGGGGGAACCAGTAGTCCGGGGCCCGGGTGGCGTCCACCGCCCATACGAAGGGCTCGGGCTGCTGCGCCGAGGCCGCGACATGCGGGATGAACCGGATGATCGTGGGGTCCTCGGAGAAATGCAGTACCTCGCCGGGGTTCGGGCGCATGGCATCTTTCTACCGCGCCCCCGCCGTCATCCGGTCGGGACGATCGGGGCGGTCGCGGCTCTCAGGCACGGCTCGTTCGGGTAGCGCTCCTTGAGCTGGACGGAGCGGCCGTTCCAGGTGCCCCGGATGTCGACTTCGCGGGGGTCGAAGTCCTGCGGGCAGTCGGGGTTCTTGTAGCGGAGCTCGTCCAGATCGCCCTTGATCTTGCGCAGGCGGGTGCAGGCATCGCCGGCCGCCGGATGGGTGCCTCCGTCGGGGGAGCAGGTGAGGGACCAGCGGAGCGTGCTGCCCTCGCGGAGGTTGTAGAGGGTGATGCCCAGCTTGCCGGCGGGGGTGACGGCGTGCGCGGGGGACGCGGCGGCGAGCGCCACGAGGAAGGCGACGCCGAAGGGGGACTTGCGCATTCACTCTCCTCTGCGGATGCGTAAGGGAGTTGAATCGTAGCGGAGAGTGAGGAGGCGGATATCGTTCCGGTCAGGCAGAGGGATGTTCTGCGAGTGATGTGAAGGTGCTCGGGCTCGCGCCTACCGGCGGAGCGTCCGGCAGGCGAGAAGGCCCACCGGGACGGGCGCCCAGAACGTGATCACCCGGAAGAGGAGCACCGCCTGGAGGGCCGGGCCGGCGGGGATGCCGAGCGCGGCCAGCGCGGCGACCAGCGTGGCCTCGGTGGAGCCGACGCCGCCGGGGGACGGGACGGCCGAGCCGGCGGCGGCGCCCACGAGGTAGGCGGCCAGCAGCGCCAGGATGTCGCCCGGGTCCGCTTCGGTCTGCGGGACGGCCAGGACGCTCAGCGCGAAGGCGAGGCCGAGGACGAGCGTCGTCCCGGCGGACGCGCCCAGGGTGAGGGCCAGGTCGCGCGGGCGGCGGCACAGGTCGGCGAACCCGCAGACGGCCCGTCCGATCGCGGGGGAGCGGGCGGCGCGGCGGCCCATCAGCACGGCGGCGGGCAGCAGGCATCCGGCGACGACGAGCAGCGGGACGGCCGGGACGAGGCCGGCCGCGTGGGCGGCGTGGCTGCCCATCGCGTCCAGCGTCCGGCCGTTGCCGCCGCCGAGCCCGAGCACGGCGGCGATCAGGATGAGGTCGGCGGGGACGCCCGCGACCTGCAGGACGGCCACGGCCACGGCCGCGCGGGGGAGGGGCATCCCGCGGCAGACCAGGTAGCGGGTGTTGACCGCGACGGCGCCGAGCCCGCCCGGCGTGATCCGGTTGGCGGCCGCGGCGGTGAACTGCGTCAGCGTCGTCTCATGCAGCGGCAGCGGACGGCCGGACGCGCCGCGCAGCGCGAGCGCCGCGAACACGTAGTGCAGCAGCGACAGCAAGAGCAGGGCGGGCAGGAAGCCCCAGCGCATGTGCCGGACGGCGGTCGCGGCGGGGCGCAGCGGTCCCGGGCCGAAGACCAGGATCACGACGGTCGCGAGGGCTGTCAGGAGGATCCCGGCGACCGTCCAGCGGAGCCGCTGGACCGACGGGGACCTGAGGGCGGTAGGCGCGGCGTCGCCGCCAAGCACGGGGAGCTTGGCGGGCGCCGCGCGTTCAGCGCCGGCGGCGATCGTCTCCACACTTTCAGTTGTCGGCCTTTTGGCTGAAGGTTATGCGACCGCCGGCTGCCTTCGCGGGGAACGCTCCATGGGAGCTTGGTGCGCCCGGGCGCCGCCGGGACCGGGCCCGCGGCGCGCGTTCGCGGTCAGGCCTTCCAGTTGGGGTCGCGGCCGAGGTAGTGGAGGAGGGCCGCAACATCGTCGCCGCCGTCGTCCTGGATCGCGGCGGCGTACGCGCCGTACGGGCGGAGCGGCTCGACGATCTCCTTGGCGGCCTTCAGCAGGTCGCGGGCGAGTTCCGGGGTGAGCGGGGACGGCTGTCCGGTGGCCACGGCGATGTCCCAGGCGTGGACGGCGGCGTCGAGCGCGGCGGCTCCGGCGCCGACCCATGCGTCGAGGGAGTTCGGCGGGACGGGGACGGGCACCTCCGTGGTGTCCTTGCCGA
The DNA here is from genome assembly GCF_004349215.1 of Actinomadura rubrisoli. Lineage (GTDB taxonomy): Bacteria > Actinomycetota > Actinomycetes > Streptosporangiales > Streptosporangiaceae > Spirillospora > Spirillospora rubrisoli. Next base: position 3,701 of record NZ_SMKU01000229.1, read on the forward strand.
TGGTCGCCCAGGCGGCGGCGCAGGCGGCGAGGGTGGGTTCGAGCACCTCCATCGGCGCGGCGTCGAGCGTGCCGGAGGGCGCGAACGGGTTGTCGTCGGGGCCGGGCCCGCCGGTGATGGCGGCGGCGTATCCGAGCTGGTCGCCGGCGGCGTGCTGGAGGACCTGGGTGACGTTCCATTCGGAGCAGGGCGTGGGAGCGTCCCAGTCCTGGTCGGGGACGTTGCGGACGGTGGAGCGCAGGGCCTGGTGGGCGGCGTCGAGCACGTTCCAGCCGGAGATGATGGGCTCGCTCATGATGTGGGTCCTTCCGGTGCGGTATGTCCCCAGTATAGCAGAACGGAATGATTCGTTCCATTCAGAAGTTTTCCGGAGACGCGCGCCGCTTTGGTCCTCGCCTTTGATTCTTTTCACACTATGATTAACGAGCGCTACCTTCCGTGACCGTCGTCCTATCGGGGAGAGTGACGACCATGACCAGCGCCCACCAGCGACTGGGCGAGCGAATCGAGGACTTCCGCGGCGCCAGGGGCGGGCGCCGAACGCGGCCGTCCCGGGCGCCAGGCAGCAGGGCCATCGTCCTGACCTGCAGCGACTACCTCGCCATCGCCGAGCATCCGGCGATCACCGGAGCGATGATCGCCAGCCTGCGGGCGGCGGACGGCGCGGCGCCGATGCCCGGCCCCTGCCTCCCCGACGACCATCCGCAGATCGTGCTGGGGGCGGAGTTCGCGCGGCACATGCAGGCGGGGGCCGGCGTGCTGTGCCCGTCGGGCTGGGCCGCCAACACCGGCCTCTTGCAGGTCGTCGCGGGCCCGGACGTCCCCGTCTACCTGGACGTCCTCGCGCACATGTCGCTGTGGGAGGGGGCGCGGGCGGCGGGCGCCGAGATCGCCTACTTCCGCCACAACGACCTGGAGCACCTGCGGCGTCGCATCGAGGTGGGCGGCTCCGGCGTGATCGTCGCCGACGCCGTCTACAGCACCGACGGCTCGGTGTGCCCGCTGGCGGGCCTGGTGGAGCTGGCGGAGGAGCACGGCTGCCTGCTGGTGGTCGACGAGTCGCACACGCTCGGCACCCACGGCGACCGGGGCGAGGGCCTGGTGGCCGCGCTCGGCCTGGCCGGGCGCGTCGACTTCCGCACGGCGAGCCTCGCCAAGGCCCTTCCCGGACGGGCGGGGCTGATCGCCTGCGACCGTCCCGGCTTCGTGGACTACTTCAAGCACACCGCGTTCCCGTCGGTCTTCAGCACGACGCTGCTGCCGCATGACATCGCGGGGCTCGCGGCCGCGCTGGGCGTCGTCCGCGAGGAGGACTGGCGGCGCGAGCGCCTGCGCACCCTCACCGGGCGCCTGCGGCGCGGCCTGGCGGCGCTCGGCTACGACCTCGGCGAGGGCGACACGCAGATCATCGCCCTGTGCGCGGAGTCGGAGGCCGACGCCATGCTGCTCCGCGACGCCCTGGCCGCCCGCGACATCTTCAGCGCCGCCCTGTTCCCGCCCGCGACGTCGCTGCGGCGGACGCTCGTCCGGCTGTCCATGCACGCGGGCCTGAGCGACGACGACGTGGAACGCATCCTGGTCGCCTGCCGGGAGCTGCGCGACCAGGTGGAGATGCCCGCCTGCCCTCCGGCCCGCCGCGAGCCCAGCCTCGCGACCCGCGCCCGCCCGGAAGGCCGAAACGCCCCCGGCGCGGGCTAGGGGTTTCTTCTAATGGGTCTTGTTATCAGGCGGTGAGTTCTTCTGCGAGGGCGGTGGCGAATGCGTCGACGTCTGTCTCGGTGGTGTCGAAGGAGCACACCCATCGGACCTCGCCGGTGCGGTCGTCCCAGGTGTAGAAGGCGAAACGTTTGCGCAACCGCTCCGCCGCGTCCTTCGGGACGACCGCGAAGACGCTGTTCGCCTCCACCGGACGCATGATCTCCACGCCCGGCACGTCGCGCACCGCGTCCGCCAGACGTCGCGCCATGGCGTTGGCGTGCGTGGCGTTGCGCAGCCAGAGGTCGCCGTCCAGGAGCGCGACCAGTTGCGCCGACAGATACCGCATCTTGGACGACAGCTGCATGGCGGCCTTGCGCAGGTAGGGCATACCGCGCACCGCGTCCGGGTTCAGGACGACGATGGCCTCGCCGAGCAGCAGCCCGTTCTTGGTGCCGCCGAACGACAGCACGTCCACCCCGGCGTCGGTGGTGAGCGCGCGCATCGGCGCGTCCAAGGAGGCGGACGCGTTGGCGATGCGGGCGCCGTCCATGTGGACGAGCATTCCGCGCTCGTGCGCGGCCGAAGCGACCGCCGCGGTCTCCGCCGCCGTGTAGACGGTGCCGAGCTCGGTGCTCTGGGTGAGCGACACCGCCGAGGGCTGCGCGCGCTGGATGCTGCCGAAGCCGACCGCGTACCGGTCGACCAGCTCCGGGGTCAGCTTCCCGTCCGGCGACGGCACCGGGATCAGCTTGAGCCCGGCGACCTTCTCGGCCGCGCCGCACTCGTCGGTGTTGATGTGCGCGGACTCGGGGCAGATCACCGCGCTCCACCGCTCCGACATCGCCTGGAGCGACACCACGTTCGCGCCCGTCCCGTTGAAGACGGGGTACACCTCGGCCTGCTCGCCGAAGTGCCGCCGGACGACGTCGCGGAGCCGCGCGGTGACCACGTCGTCGCCGTACGCGGGCTGGTGCCCCGTGTTCACCGCCGCCAGCGCCGCGAGGATCTCCGGGTGGACGGACGCCTGGTTGTCGCTGGCGAAGCCGCGTGTCGCGGGGGGCGCCGGGATCGGGTCAGGAGAGGACAAGGCGTGCTCCGTTCAGCTCGGCGGCGGGCCTGTCCCACAGGCCCGCGACGACGCCGGCCAGGTCGTCGACGTGCGTGAGGCCGGAGAAGTCGGCGCCGGGCCGCTGCGCCCGCATCGCGTCGGTGAGCAGCGCCTCCACCACCAGGATCGTGGCGGCCGATCCGGTGGTGAAGGAGTCGGCCATCGCCAGCGTCCACGCCTCGGACGCCGCCTTCGCGGTGGCGTAGGCGGCGGCGCCCTGCCGCGGGTGCTGCGCCGCGTGCTGCGACACGATCGCGAACCGTCCGCTCGGTGCGGCGCTCAAGGGGGCGTGGAAGGCCAGCGTCGCGTGCTGCACCGTCCGGACGAGCTGGTCGTGCAGGAACGTCCAGTCGTCCAGGTCGGTCTCGGCGAACGACTTCCCGCCCCGCCAGCCGCCCACCAGGTGGACGAGCCCGTCGACGCGGCCGTGCGCGGCGGCGACCTCCGCGGCCCAGGCGCGGGTGGCGGCGGGGTCCAGCAGGTCCACCACGGCGGGGGTGATGCGCGCGTCGTCCCAGTCGAGGGGACGGCGCCCCGCGGCGACGACGTGCGCGCCGTCCGCTGCCAGGCGGCGCGTCACCGCCTGCCCGGCGGCTCCGTTGGCGCCCGTCACCACCACGACGCGTCCCGCCGCCGCGCCTGCGCTGTTCTCATTGCCCGTGCTGCTCGGCGACTCCGTCATGCGCCCATTCTCGCGGATGCCCGCCCCCGCGCGTGATCCGCGGGCCGGGGTCAGGCGGGGCGGTCGGTGATGTGCTCGGAGCCGACCCGCTGCACCGGCTCGCGTTCGCGCATCGGCTCGTGGACGGGGCCGCGCATGGAGCCGGGAAGGGCCTCGCGTATCGGGTCGGGGACGGGGTCGCGCACCTGGTCGGGCTCGGGTTCGGCGTCGCCGAGCGCGACGCGGGCCCGCAGGCCGTCGATGTCGTCGCCCAGCCTGGCCATGCTGGCCTGAAGGTCGCGCCACAGCCCGGACCGCTGCTCCATCTGGGCGAGCTTGGTGCGCAGGTCGCCGATGCGGCGCTCGGCGGCCTCCAGCCGGGCGCGGTACCCGGCGGTGTCGCGGCCGGCGCGGATCAGGCTGGTCGCGACGGCGGTCAGGTCGCGCTCGGTGTCGTCCATCCGCTCGTCGATGCGCGGCAGGAGCCGGTCGTTGAGCTGGGTGACCAGCGACTCCACCTCGGTGCGCAGCGCGCCCAGCTCCGCGTCCCGGGCCCGGTCCCGCTCCTCCAGGTCTCGTATACGATCGCCGTACGACGGGAGGAGCCGACCGAGATCGGCCGACCGTTCCAGGTCCCGGCCCAGTCTGGCGAGAAGGCCGGCGCCCTCGCGCAGCTGGCGCTCCGCCTCGGTGGCGGCGCGTCGGACAAGACCCGGAACAATGGTCATGATGCTCCCTCCAGGGAGTGTCGTTTGGATGCTCCTTAACTGTAGGCGAACTGGGATGAAACGCCTCATGGACGTGGGGTGTCGTTCCGCGGAACGACGTGTTTTCGGACACCACCCGGCCGCCACGTCCGAGCCGGTGCGGTGACCGGGGCCGGTGCGGCGAGGCCGCCGCAGGTGCACAGCCCCCGCAGGACGATGAGCCGGGCGCGGTCCGCGGTGTAGTCGGTCCGGCTCAGGGCCGGGCGGACGCGCTGACAGGTCAGGCACAGCATGTTGTTTCCTCCCCTGGGGCCGGGAGTGCCGACGACTGGCCGGCCCGCCCCGCCGCCCCACGCGCATTCCCCCCGGACGCGCGCGAGGCGGCGGTGCCACAGGATGGCCCTCCGGCTCCCGGCGGTGCTCGTACGGTAGGCGCCCGTACGTTGCATGCACGTTGCGATCGGACGATCACGCACGGTGCGGGACGTGTGGTCAGAGCCGGTTCCCGGGAACCGGTTGCGCCGCCATGGGAATGGGCCGATGCTCGAACGAGCCGAGGTTCTCTCCTGCGGAAAGGGCTGATGGTGGTGCACGATCAGGCCGCGCCGGCGCCGCACGCGTGCCGCGAACCCGGCGACCTTGCCCGGGGGCTCGCCCTGGCGCACGAGACCGCGCACGCGACGACCCTCGCGGCGGTGCCCGGCGCGGGGCCCGTCCACAGGGACGCGGGCCCGGCCGCGCGGGAGCCGATCGCCGAGTCGTGGCGCCGCTCGCGGGCGGCCGGCGTCGACGTCGAGGTGGTGTCGGCGCCCCTGGTGTTCGACCGCGACGTCCTCGCCGACGCCCGCGGCGCCCATCCGCTCGACCCGCACCTTCCGCTGCTGCGCGACCTGCTCAGGCGCGTCGCCGACGAGGCCGACCACCTGATGGTGATCACCGACGAGGCGGGGCACGCGCTGTGGACGCACGGTCCGCGCGCCGCGCGCCGCGAGGCCGACGCCGTCGGGCTGACGGAGGGCTTCTGCTGGTCGGAGGGGTCGGTCGGCACGAACGGCATCGGGACGGCGCTGGCCACCGGCCGTCCCGAGTACGTCTACGCCGCCGAGCACGTCGCGCGCGTCCTGCACCACTGGTCGTGCGCCGGCGCCCCGATCACCGACCCCGACTCCGGGCGGGTGATCGGCTGCGTCGACGTCAGCGCCACCGTGGACGCGCTGCACCCGGCGACGGTCGCGCTCGTCGCCGCGGCGGCCCGGCTCGCCGAGTCCCGCCTGGAGGTGGAGATGCGGGAGCGGGACGAGCGGCTCCGCGAGCGGTTCCTGCCGCATCTGCGCGGCCTGCGCGGCGGCGGGCTGCTGCTCACCGCCACCGGCCGGATCCTGGCGGCGGGCACGACCGGGTGGCGGGGGCGCCGCCTCGACGTCCCCGAGCCGGGCGGCACGGTCACCCTCCCGGACGGCCGCGACGCGGTCGCCGAGCCGCTCGGCGAGGTGTTCCTGCTGCGCCTGCCGCCCGTCCCCGGCACCGCGCCGCCCGTCTCCGGTGTCCCGGCGGCCGGACGCGCCCGGCCCGGCGGCTCCGACACCGGGCCGGACGCCGCGCCCCTCGGTCCAGGCGACAACACCGAGAAGCAACCCCTGCTGACCCTCTCGCTGCTCGGCACCGACCAGCCGTCCGCCCGGCTGGACGGCGTCCGGATCCCGCTCACCCTGCGGCACGCCGAGATCCTCGCGCTGCTCGCCCTGCACCCCGAGGGCCTCAACGGCGAGCGGCTGTCGTGGCACCTCTACGGCGACGAGGGCAGCCCCGTCACCGTCCGCGCCGAGATCCACCGGCTCCGCGCCCAGCTCGGCGACGTCGTCCGCGCCAAGCCCTACCGGCTCGGCTGCGTGCTGGACGCCGACTTCCTCACCGTCCGGCGGCTGCTGGACGAGGGGGACCTCGCCGGGGCCGTCCGGCTGTACGGGGGCGAGCTGCTGCCCCGCTCCGACGCACCCGCCGTCCGCGCCGAACGCGACGAGCTGGCCGTGCGGATCCGGCAGCAGGCGCTCGACCGGGGCGGCGCCGACGCGCTGTGGACCTACGCCCAGACCGAGCCCGGACGCACCGACCTGGAGGCGCTCGAACGGCTCAAGGCCGTCCTCCCGCCGGGCGATCCGCGCCTCCCCACCGTCACCACCCGCAGCGCCCGCCTCCTGGACGGCGAGTGACCACCCATCATCCGGCCGGAACCCCGACGGTGGTCAGCTGCGTGCGCTCGTCGTGCGACACCCGCCGGCAGCCCACACCTCCTGGGCGACGGGTGAATTCGTCCTGTCAGCCGGTCGGAGCCCCTGCGGTGGTCAGGTGCGTGCGGTCGTTGTAGGACACCGCTCGGAGCCCGCCGCCGTCGTGGTGCCAGCGGGTCACCGAGGCGTTGGCGACCGGCTCCTTCTCGATCTCCAGGACCTCGCGCTCGGACAGGTCCTCCACCAGGTACCGGGTCATGACCACGATCGCGTCGTGCGTCACCACCAGCACCCGGCCGCCCGGCACGTCGGCCTCCAGGTCGCGGTAGAAGCTGCGCAACCGCAGCGCCAGGTCCGTCCAGGACTCGCCGCCGGGCGGACGGTAGTAGAACTTGCCGAGCCGCGCCATCCGCTCGGCCTCCGCGGGGAACCGGCGCCGCACGCCGAGCGGGGTCAGGCCCTCCAGGACGCCCTGCTCACGATCGCGGAGCCGCTCGTCCACCCGCAGCGTCAGGCCGCCTGGATCCCGCGGCGCCGCGTAGGAGGTCTGCGCGAGCGCGATCCGCGCGGTGTCGAGCGTGCGCAGGTAGGGGGACGCCACGACCATCGTCGGGCGCTCGTCCTCGGGGAGCGCGGCGAGCCAGCGGCCCAGCGCCGTGGCCTGGGCCCGGCCGGTCTCCGACAGCGGCACGTCCGCGTCGCGCTCACGGATGCCGGTCTCCTCCGCGTCGGTGCCTTCCACCGCGAGGTAGGCGAGGTTGCCGGTGCTCTCACCGTGCCGGGTCAGGTTGAGCCACTGCAGCGCGTTCACGCCCGCCATGCTGCCACGCGGAAACCCCGACCGCTCCCCGCACGTCGAAGCCCGCGCCTCCTTGCACGGCGAACTGCGTGCTTGGACGACGGAGTCGGGCCGGCCACAAGAGTCTCATCCGCTACTGCGCCGGCGTCAGCGCTCTTGAGGCCGTGCTCGCCGGCGCGGGCCTCACCACCGCCGACCTCGTCCAGGTCCTCCCAACTGCCGCGCGCTGACCTGGGCGTCTGATCACTCCTCGCGACAATACTTCCCTTCCACAAAGCCACCCAAGGAGTCGGCCCAAGCACATCGGTGGTTGCCCGCGGCCGAACCTGCTCTGATCCTGACCACCACGTTGGTAGCTCCCCCGGGGTCACAGGAACGGCCGGCGATGTCGTAGCCCTCCGGCGTGGGCACGCGGTCGCCCATGAAGCAGTCAATGAAACCGTCCGCGCGAGCGGCCGGTGTGGACAGCAGCGGTGCCGCGAGCGTCGCCGCGGTGACGGTGGCGGCGAATCGTCTGGTGAGACGCACGATGCTCCCCTTTGTGGCTTCGAGTTTTCTCACAAGCTAGGTCGGCGTCGCGCGGCTGCCCAGTCGCGTTTCTCACCGTTTGCTCATGAATTTCACCCGCGCTGGCGCCGGGGCGCAGGACAACCGACCTCTCACCCGCACGGCCACGCCCGCAGCGGCGCCGACGTCGAGCGTGGCCGAGACCGGCCGGGGCGCGGTTGCTCTACAGGCGGTAGTACTGTGGTCGTTCGTGACGAATGTGCTGGCCACCGTGATCATCGTGGTGGCGCTGCTGGCCGCCGCCCACTCGCTGGTGTCCGCGCTGCGCGACCGGGCGATGGGCACCCCGCACCTGGTCGCGCTCGGCGTCCTGGAGGTGCTGCTGATCGCGCAGGCGGTCGTCGGGATCGTCAAGGTCGCCGGCGACCAGGGCCCCGAGAGCCCGGCCACGTTCATCGGCTACCTGCTGGCCATCCTGCTCGTCCCCGCCGCGGGCGCCGGATGGGGGATGCTCGAACGCTCCCGGTACGGGCCGGGCGTGATCGTGGTCGCGTGCCTGGCCGTCGCGGTGATGATCGTCAGGATGAACCAGATCTGGGACGGTACCGGTGTCTGAGTCGGGGCGGACCGGGCCCGAGCGGGCCGGGTCAGGCGGATCGGGGGGCGAGGGGGTCGGGCCCGGAGCCCGTGCGGACGCCGGCTCCCGCGCCGGAGCCGAGGACCGCACGGGCACCGCGGGGGCCCGCGCCGCGACCGGGACGGGTCCCGGGCGGCTGCTGGTCGCCGTCTATGCGATCTTCGCGCTGGCCGCGGGGGCGCGCGCGGGTGTGCAGATCGGTACGAAGTTCTCCGACGCGCCCGTCGCGTACACGCTGTCGGCGGTGGCCGCGCTCGTCTACGTCCTGGCGACGGTCGCGCTGGCCCGCTCCGGGCGGACGTCGTTCCGCGTCGCCGTCGCAGCGTGCACGGTGGAACTGGCCGGTGTGCTGGTCGTCGGGACGCTGAGCCTCGTCGACTCCGCGGCGTTCCCGGACGAGACGGTCTGGTCGGGCTATGGGCGAGGCTACGGGTTCGTCCCGCTCGTCCTGCCGGTGGTGGGACTGCTCTGGTTGCGCCGCACCGCCCGCACGAGCGGCGGGACCCGTACGGGCGGTGGGCGCCCTGTGGGCGGCGGGTGAGCCCTCCGGCCACAGGTGTCGTGTCCACACGGCCGCCATGGCGGCGCTGACGCGGCGCCCGGCGTTCGTGCGGCGGTCCGGTTCCGGGTTCCCCGCGCGGGGCCCGGTGGTCGCGGGGCCGTCCGTGCTCACGCGGCGGCCGTCATGGTGCGGCCGCCGATCGGCAGCGCGTGGACGGCTGCGCGCGCGATGGCCTCCACCTCCTCGGCGGAGTACTCGGCGGACGGGTTGCGGCGGATCCAGCGCACCAGCCTCAGCGGCGGCGCGAACGTGATGCCGTCCGCGGCGAACGGCGTCCTGCGGGGCAGATGGCCGCCGTGCACGGCCAGCACCGGCACCACCTTCACCGGCGTCCCGGCGCGCTCGGAGATCAGCCGGGCGGCGGCCTCGGCGCGCTCGGTCAGCCCGCGGACGAGCTTGGACTGGGTCCGGCCGTCGATGAACAGCCGCCCGCCGTGGTGGGAGATCTCCGCGTCGGGCTGCCACGCCTCGTTGTGCACCAGCCACACGCCGCCGGGCCCGACCACCAGTTCGTCGGCGGACCCGTGCCCGGGCACCGTCCGCGCCAGCAGCACCCGGTGGCCGCGCCGCTCCAGGGTGAGGCGCAGCAGCCGGTCCATGCGCTCGTTGCCGCGCAGCCCGCGGCGCCACACGCCGGCGGCGTTGTAAACGCGCCAATGCACCAGGGCGTCGGCGATCGCCACCAAGGCGGCCATCGCGATTCCGATTACCCCGTTGACCAGCATCCCGAACAACCCCAGTGCCACGATGGCCAGAATTGCGCGGGTCCGCAATCTCCCCTTTCGGCCCTGCTGCCATAGCTCCTCGTAAACCGCCTGCGGCGATCCCCCCGTGAACGCGGCCCTGTCCCTGAGGTAGATGGAGCTACCGATCATGCCGAACCTCCCAGCACCCTGCGATGACGACCTCATTATGGAGACATGCAGCGCATTTCCGCCATACTTGGTCCGGTGATGGAAACCAGACGGTAGGGCAACTTCGGGTGTCGAAGGCATTGCTTACCTGGACTTTTGCGCCTGCGTGCCGTAAAGATTCCTTGATGAGATTTTAGAACGTTCTAGGAAAATGGCGAAAGGCACGATGCAACTATCACCGCAACGCGCGCGGCGCCTTTCATCGCGGTGGCATTTCCCACATGGACGATCACCCTGCGGGCACGGCGGCGGCGACTGCCGCCACACTGGAGCGATGCACCCCACCCGCTCCACGCGTGTCCCGGCCGCGGAGGGACTGCCCGTCCACCTCGCCGTCCCGGCCCTGCGCGCGGCCCTCGCCGGCCGGGGCGCGGCCGTGCTCGCGGCCCCGCCGGGCACCGGCAAGACCACCCTCGTCCCGCTGGCGCTGGCCGGCCTGGCCCTCCCCGATCCCGCCGCGGAGCCCGCCGCCCCGGGAAAGGTGCTCGTCCTGGAGCCGCGCCGCCTCGCCGCGCGCGCCGCCGCCCGCCGGATGGCGTGGCTCCTGGAGGAGCGGGTCGGCGAGCGGGTCGGGGTGACCGTGCGCGGCGAGCACCGTCCGGGGACCCTCGTGGACGTGGTCACCACCGGTGTCCTCCTGCAGCGCCTCCAGACCGAGCCCGAACTGGAGGACGTCGGCACCGTGATCCTGGACGAGTGCCACGAACGGCACCTGGACGCCGACACCGCCCTGGCCTTCCTGCTCGACGTGCGGGCGGCGCTGCGTCCCGACCTGCGGCTGGTCGCCGCGTCCGCCACCGCCGACACCGGCCCCTGGGCGGACCTGCTCGGCGGCGGCGGGCCCGCGCCCGTCGTGGAGACCGAGGCGGCCCTGCACCCCGTCCGCACCGTCTGGGCGCCGCCGCCCCGCCCGCTCCCGCCGCCCCACGGGATGCGCGTGGACCCCGCGCTCCTCGACCACGTCGCCGCGACCGTCCACCGCGCGCTGGGCGAGCACGACGGCGACATCCTGTGCTTCCTGCCCGGCGTCGGGGAGATCGCCCGCGTCGCCGGGAGGCTCGGCGGCGCCGCGGCGGACGTCCTGCAAGTCCACGGCCAGGCGCCGCCCGCCGTCCAGGACGCGGTGCTCGCCCCGGCCGGACGCCGCCGGATCGTCCTCGCCACCTCCGTCGCCGAGTCGAGCCTGACCGTGCCCGGCGTGCGGATCGTGGTGGACTGCGGCCTGGCCCGCGAGCCGCGCACCGACCACGCCCGCGGCCTCGGCGCCCTCACCACCGTCCGCGCGTCCCGCGCCACCGCCGCCCAGCGGGCCGGACGCGCCGGACGCGAGGCGCCCGGAACCGTCTACCGCTGCTGGACCGAGGCCGAGCACCT
>NZ_SMKU01000022.1 GCF_004349215.1 Actinomadura rubrisoli
TAAGAGACAGCCCCCGTCCGAGCCGGAGGCCCCCTCCAAGTCGCGGGCCAAGCCTTCGCGGCGGACCGCGGACGGGCGCCGGGGCCCGCTCTCCGGCGCGCTGTGGCAGACGTTCCACCGCCGCGGCGAGAGTTCCGGCGACCCGTCCGGCGACCGGGAGCTCGCCGAGCACGTCGCCGGCTGCCCGGCCTGCCAGAGCCGCCGCCAGGTGCGCGCCGCCGCGCTGCTCAGGAGGGCGCCCGCGCCCGTCCTGCCCGCCGCGCTCCGCCACCGCGTCATGCACACCGCGACCGACCCCGAGCTGGCCGGCTACCGCGCCGACATCGCCGCCCGCGGCGGCGCCCTCACCCCCGAGGGCCTGCCGAGCCAGCCGGACGTCCCCTCCCCGTTCACCCGCCGCTGGCTCCTCACCGGCGGCGGGATGGCCGGCGCGCTGATCGCCGCGCTGGCCGCCGTCTTCACCATGGGGCCGGACATCAGCGGGAACACGTTCTCCTGGCCCCCGCTCAGGACGCACCCCCAGCCGTCCATCACGCAGGAGGAGCCCACCACCGACTCCGGTCACAGCCCCGGCCCCTCCTCCTCCGGCGGCGGTCAGGGCGGGCCCGGCCGCCACGGCGCGCCGCCGCCCGTCCGCCCCCAGACGGACGGGAAGGACCCGAAGCCCCCGGCGGAGCCCGCGCACCCGTCGCCGCCGACGTCCAACCCGCCGGCGTCCCACGGCGTCCTCCAGGTCGACCCCGGCAAGGTCGAGCTCTACGGCAGGAAGACCGCCCCCGTCCGGCTCGCGGCCGAGAGCGGCCCCGTGACGTGGACAGCGATGACGTCCACGAACCAGCTCGTCCTGTCGCAGACGCAGGGCGCCATGCCGAAGGACGGGACGCTCACCCTGACGCTCACCCTGCGGACCGCCCTGATCGGCCTCCCAGGCCAGGGCACCCTGACCTTCAAGGACTCCGAGGGCGCCGAGCGCCGCGTCACCGTCGTCTGGGGCGCCAGCATCCTGTGACCGGCGTGCTCAGCCCTCGGCGGGCGCCCCGGCGAGATGGTCCCTGATCGTTTCGAGCTGCTCGCCCAGCGCCGCCTGGACGCGGGCCTCCATCGCGCGGGCGATGAACGGGTCGACGACCATCTTCACCAGCGGCCGCATCCGGCGGACCATGACGGCGATCTCGGCGATGTCGTCGCCGGTGGGCGGGATCTGCTCGTCCAGCCGCTCGAACACGTGCTCCTGGACGAGGTTCACGAACCGCCCGGCGATCACGTCGCAGTCGTCGCGGATCTGCCCGGCGATGTCGAGCACCGCGTCGAGCGGGATGCCCGCGCCGACCAGCTCGGCGCCCACGTGCAGCAGCCGGGGGCTCGGCACCCGGAAGGCGTCCCCCTCCGGCTCGATCAGCCCCAGCTCGACGGTCCGCTCCAGCATCCGGGCCACCTCGTCGTCGCCGAGCCCGGTCCCGAAGATCGCGACCAGCTCGCCGTAGGTCGCCGTGCCGGGGATCTCGTCCGACCACGGGTCGGTGAGGACCTTCTCCAGGCCCAGCACCTCGCCGACGTCCTTGCCCGTCTCCCACGCCGACAGCAGGTCCTTGATGATCGCGAACGTGTAGCCGCGGCCGAGCAGCTTGCCGATCAGCCGCAGCCTGGCCAGGTGCGACTCGTCGTACAGGCCGACCCGCCCCTCCAGCCGCGGCGGCGGCAGCAGCCCCCGGTCCTGGTAGGCGCGGATGTTGCGCACGGTGCTGCCGGACGCCCGCGCCAGTTCGTCGATCCGGTACTCGACCATGCCCCGCCCGCCGACTCGTCCACCTTGACCGCCGTGATCGTGCTTCGGCACTATTGTTACATTGACCGATGACAAGGTGGCCCCGATGGCGGACCCCGGCATGCCCCGCACCATCGAGGAGACCCTCCTCGGCGGCCCCCTGCGCTACACGCGCAAGGAGGTCGAGGTGCTCGCCGGCGTCTCCGAGGACTACGCGCGCAGCATCTGGCAGGGGCTCGGCTTCCCGACGCCGCCGGACGACGAGGTCGCCTTCACCGACGGCGACGTGACGGCCCTGCGCGAGATCAGGGACCTGCTCGGCAACGACCTGGTCAACGAGGAGCTCGTCCTCCAGCTCGTCCGCGCCGTCGGCCAGACGATGGGACGGCTGGCGAGCTGGCTCGGCGACGTGTGGCTGCGGCGCCTGGGCGAGGAGCTGCCGCCCGACGAGCCCGTCACGTCCGACATCGTCACCGCGGCCCTCACCGCGACCGAGGAGCTGCGCCCCGCCTTCGAACGCCTCCTGCTGCACGGCTGGCGCCGCCAGCTCGCCGCCACCGGGATGCGCGCCGCCGCCACCACGGCAGCCGCGAGCGCTGACCCCGCCGCCGGCGTCGCCACCCTCGCCGTCGGCTTCGCCGACGTCGTCTCCTTCACCAGCCTCAGCCGCGCCCTGGACGGCGACGCCCTGGCCGCCTTCATCGAACGCTTCGAGGTCACCGCCACCGAGGCCGTCGCCGAGCAGGGCGGCCGCGTCGTGAAGACCCTGGGCGACGAGATCCTCTTCGTCGCCACCGACCCCGCCGCGGCCGCCGAGATCGGCCTGCGCATCGCGGACCGCTTCAATGAGGACCCCGACTCTCCCAAGGTCCGCGTCGGCATGGCCTACGGCGAGATCATCCAGCGTCTCGGCGACGTCTTCGGCACGCCCGTCAACCTGGCCGCCCGCCTCACCTCCACCGCCTACCCCGGAACGGTCCTCATCGACGCCGTCCTGGCGTCCGCCCTGCCCGCCCGCTCGAGATTCGACGTCTCCGGCCTGCGCCCGCGCCCCCTCCAGGGCCTCGGCCGGGTCCGCCCCCGCCTCCTCCGCCGCGCGCCCTGACCGCGCCCGGCGAGCCGAGCCCTCATTACCCTTGGGGACGATCCGGGGCCGGAAATGAGGAGCGCTCGATCCCTGTGCGCAGCGGGGCGGGGCAGGTCGTCCGGCACCGCAACGCGGGACTCTACCTGGGCGCCGTCCTCATCGGCATCGGCCCAGCGGGCGCCGCGACAGCCCTCTTCTGCCTGATCGCGGACGCCTCGTAGAGCTGCCCGGATCGGCGCACCGTCCTCGTTGACCATGATCTCGGACCGGTCACCGAAACCAACCAGCGCGGTAACCACCCCGCCCAACCGGCCGCGAACTCTTCCCCGCATAGAGACATCTCCGGTCACGACCGGGCCTCCAGCGGTGTCCTCGGCGGAAATGGGCCACTGAGAGTCGGGAGGCCAGTGCCCTGACCGACTACGTCCCGCCACGACGTCCGGCCTCGCCCCAAGCCCGCTCGCGCTCACTCCGGAGAGGTGATACGCGCCTTCTCAGCCCGGGTCGAGATCACTGGGTGGCAGCCGCTCCAGGTACGGAGAACGGCCGCGGAAACCGCGATGGAATCGCGAAGGCCGCCCGGTGCCCAGAAGTTCACGGAACCACTTCTCATGCTCGATCTCCTCATTGAGAATAGCGTGGGCGATCTCGTAGGTGCGATGGTCCTTGCCTCGTGTGAACTCGCAAAGGCGACCGTAGGCGAGAACTGCCCGCTTCTCGCACTCGATAAGCACCTTTACGAGAGAGCGCAGACCCTCGCCAGGGACGGCGGGGACGTCCTCGTCCGAAACATCGGCGACGAACAACCGGATGTCCACCGGTACCCTTGCATCCAGTTCGTGGATCCGAGTCACCAGCACGTCGAAATGGTTGCGGTCCTCCGCGCGAACGTCCCTGAGTATCTCCCGGAGTCCGTCGTCGACGTCGGTCGACGGCACGCACAGGATCGTGCAGCGGTAGCACGCGGCCAGTTCCGCCCTGGCGAGCGTCATCAGCCTGTTGACCAGGACGTCCACGTCGATACCAGCGCGCTCAACGGTCTCGCGCGCGATCCGCCCCATGGGTCGGCTCCCTTCGACGACGTGCGGCGGATTCCTCGCCGCGTAACAAGGCGATCAAGAAGGAGAGGTCTCCAACGCGGCGCGGTCCTCCGGGTTGACGGCCAGGAACGCCGCCGCGGCCACGGCACCCCCCACGAATTCGGCCAGCAGCCAGATCCAGATCTTCGACCAGGCGAACATCCCTATGGACGCGGCTCCGGTGGCGACCGCCGGGTTAAAGGCGCCACCGGAAATGCCGCCTACCGCGAACGCTCCGGCCGCCACGGTGAATCCGATGGCCAAGCCGTAGAAGTCGTTGCCGGGTTGGTCCTTGCTGGTCGCCACGTTCAACACGACATAGGCGAGCGCGAGGGTGAACAAGGTTTCCACCACGAGAGCTGTCCCGAGGGAACGGCCTGACGGTGACAGTTCTGCCACCTCGGCTGGATGTACCACGTACCTGGCGGTGAGGGCAGCGGATACGCCTGCGATCATCTGGGCGCCCCAGTAGTAGGCGGCGTCGGCAAGGCCGATCCGTCCCCGCAGGAACACCGCCAGCGTTACCGCCGGGTTGTAGTGAGCACCGGAGACGTGTCCGCCGGCGTACACCATGACCATCAGCACGGCCCCGATCGCCAGCGGCGCCATGGGGGCCTTCGCC
Organism: Actinomadura rubrisoli; assembly: GCF_004349215.1. Taxonomy (GTDB): domain Bacteria; phylum Actinomycetota; class Actinomycetes; order Streptosporangiales; family Streptosporangiaceae; genus Spirillospora; species Spirillospora rubrisoli. The sequence continues at coordinate 4,554 of NZ_SMKU01000022.1, forward strand.
AGAACCGTGCAGCCCACTGTGAGGACAAGAAAAAAGGTGCCGATGAACTCGGTGATAAAACTACGCACGATGCCTCCCGAGCGACTTGAATGGTCCGGGAACTTCCCGCCGCGCATCCCACCAGACGATGACGGGCGACACGCAGATCGTGTCACCTCGTCCGGCCGAGAGGAGGCTTACGTTCCTTACAAGAGGCTTACGGCCACGAGATCACCCGAGTTATAGGCGAGCCGCACGTTGCCGGGCGCAAAAGTCGCCGGACGCAGCAATGCCTGCCGGTCCCTGACCCGGATGGCAACCCTCGGTTGAGGATCTCCGGCCATTGACTTGCGAGTGCCCTGCCCTCTTCACGCCCTCGCGGAGTTGGCGCCAGCGGCCACTGAGCTCGTCGCGACGATGATCGTCGTGTTCGTCTTCCACCTCGGGCCGCACTGCGGGACCGGTCCATCAACGGTGGACGTCATCACCCTGCGCCGCAAAGGACTCACCTATCGCCGCATATCTCAACACGCGGTCAGAGGGAACCGGTTCCCGCCGAAGACCTGATCAACGAAGCCGGAGAGAACGCGTCTGGCTTGTGCCGCGGTCAAAGACACCGGCCCCTTCGATCACCAAGTCGATCTTCGCTGGTTCCGGCTCGCCGTTAAGCGTCGGCACCCAGGACTCAAGACCGGTCTTCACGATGACAGGCTCTGCATCGGGTGCGTCGTCCGGTATCTCGACGCGGAGCAGTTGGCCGTAGTGGTGGACGGGCCGCCGGACTAATCGGGACGGGCAGCCACTTAACGCGCACACGGGTCGAACACCGCGCAGAGGTGAGCGAGAGCCGGGCCGGACGGGGGCACCGGCCCGGTTCTCTCCGCCATCGTCCTCCCGCCCGCTGAAGTCGGCTATGCCGCGCTGCGTCCTACAGCGGCCACTACGAGTCCCCAAACCCTCGCCGTGGAACCACCTCGCTGCATCGACACTCCCCTGGGGCCTGTGAGCTCCGCTGGGGGCCCTCAGGCCGCGAAGACGGTCCATCTCAACGAAACACAGCAGCTCCAGCTCAACTCCGGCCGGTCGAAGAACACGCGGACGCATCAAGGGGCGACGCGTCGGGAACGATCAGGCGCGGCGTCTAAGCGCGCAGGACGGCCTGGACGGTGGGTCGGGAGTGCTGCAGGTGCGCAGGAGAGCAATGATGTCGCGTCCGGCGCTCTGGGCCTCGACCGGTTTCGCTGCGATCGACCAGCGGCTCAGGGCCGCGGCGGCGCGGACGAAGGCGATGCCGTGCCCGTCCGCCACCAGGGAAGCGACCACCGCGTAGTCGCGACCGCGGTGCACGATGTCGGGCACGAGCCCGGCTTGGCGGCAAAGCGAGACCATGAGCTGCCCGTACGCGGTACCGGCCGCGCGGGCGATCCATCGTTCACCGACCAGTTCCGGTCTCTGGACGGGACGCCGATAGGCGGCGAGGCGGTGAACGTGCCGCACCGCGAAATCCAGCTCACCGGACGCCACGGCGACGACTGCTTCCTCGGCATGTACCGCTGGCGTCGCAACGGAGACCTGCCCGAGCCGATCGACCTGTCTTCGGTGGACGCCATCGCGGCGGAATGCTGGCTGGCCGCAATGCCTGGTCGTCCCGGATGCGCGCTGGTCGGTGGCCCTCGCGCGGTCGTCCGGCGGTGGCCTGTTCGGGCGCGGTCGGCCGGGGTTGTGGCGAAGGAGGGCACCGGCCCGTCCATCTCGGTGCTGTTCCCGTAAATCCGCCCCAGAGCCTATTCCTTGGGGCAGACCACCTCTTTGGCTGCCTGGCTGATGGCCGACACCACAGAGCGGTCGTTGTGATCAATGCTCAATGTGACGGACAGGGCGAACTGGCTGCGGCCATCGGGGGTGGTGTAGGTGCTGGTCAAAAGGCCGGGTGCACCTCCCCCATGCGAGGTGAACTCGGGCTTGCCGCCCTCGCACCCGCGGGGAGGGAAGGTGATCAGCTGCTGCAACGACGCCGGCAGCAGCTTGCCCCCGTAGAACGCGCGGAAGAAGGTGCTCACGTCGCGTGCCGTGGAGACCACTCCGCCGGCTCCGAGCATGGTGCTGGCGTTGAGCCGGTCGACGTCGCGCGGCCTGCCTTGGGCGTCGGGCGCGTAGCCGTGCCCGTGCGGGCCCTTGATGCCTTGGGGAGGCCGGGTCGGCAAGTACGTGCGGGTCATCCCCAAAGGACGGAACAGACGCCGGTTGAACTCGGCGGGCAGGGCATGGCCGGTCACCTTCTCGATGATCATGCCGAGGAGGATGAAGTTGGTGTTGGAGTAGGAGAACTTCTCGCCCGGCTCCCCGGTCCGGGGCATCTCGCGTGCCATCTTCACCAGGTCGACCGGGCGGTAGCGGGTGGTGAAGTCGAAGCCGTCGAAGCGCTCCGAGGCGGGGTAGTCGGGGATTCCGGAGGTCATCTTGATGAGCTGCCGTACGGTGATCTCGCTGGCCCGCTCTACCAGGTCCTTGCTGACCAGTTCGGGCAGGAGGTCTCCGAGTTTGTCCTCCAGCCCCAGCTTGCCTTCGTTGACCAGTTGAAGCAGCATCGTGGCCGTCATCGTCTTGGTCTGGGACGCGATGCGGTAGCGGGCATTGGCGGGGATTCTCCCGCCCTTGCCGTCCAGCAGGCGCGATCCGGCCGACCCTCGGTCGACGCGCTTGCCATCGACGTAGGCCGCGCCGATCGCGCCGACCACACCGCGGGTCTTGGCCAGGGCGTTCAACGCCTGCTGCACATCCCCCATCTGAGTCGAGCCGGCCCTGGCGCCGGCGGCGGTGGCGGGCGCCGCGCTGCTCAGCGCCAGCATCACACTGGCCAGACCGGCGACGCCGGCCTTTGTCGAAAGCTTCACAACAGATCCTCTCGGTGGACGAACACGCAGTGCGAACGCACGCGGGAGTACCGCGGCGTTCAAGGGTCTTGTGTAAACCAGCAGGCGTTTCCTCACCGTTTCCCAGAGGGTTGATTTCGGCGGCGACTGTTGGGCTCAGGCACAGATCACGGGAAGCGGCGCTGAAATGAGCAAGCTTGCTGGTGAATGAACCCGGCCCGTCCACGTCCGCGAAAGAGTTCGAACCGTCATCGCCACGTCATGTGGGCCAGAGCCCGTCAAGCGGCAACATTTGTCAATGAGTTTGGACGACGCCCTGACCGTCGAGGTGTCGTGTTGACGAGTTTCAGCAACGCTCAGGGGCTTGCGGTGGGGGTATCTTAAGGCGTGTAGCCCGGGACACGGAGATACTGACGTTCCCTCAGCGGGACGCGCGTAGGGAAGCGTCCAAGGTGCTCATGAGTCGCGCAATGCGGTTTTCTCCGGTTGGCGCGGGAGGATACCGGGATAGCACGGCGATCAGGATCGGCGTGGCACGGTGCCGAGCCTGCTCGATCAGCATGTCTCCGACGGCAGGGTCGTCGCCTGCGTTCAACTCGGCGATGCGCGCGGCGCTCGCGGCAGCGCGCAGGATGTGTCCTACCTGGGTGGCTCGCGATATCGGGTGCAGGTACGCGGCTGATGCGGCATCGCCGGCGGAGCGTGCGGCAAGACGTGCAGGCTCCGTGCCGGCTTCTTTAGCGGCTCGGTGTGCGTCCAATGAGGTGACGCGCTGCAGCTTGGTCCTTTTCGCGCCGTTGATGAACTCCCACGCGGCATCGAGGGCTGCGCGCGGACGAGGATCACCGGGAACGGCCTCCTCGAACACCGGAAGGACTTCCTGAGCGCTGTCTGCCACGTAACGCGTTACGACCCGCAACTCGTCCATGGTCAACTCGAAATCACCGGAAGCCGCCATCATGTATTCGATCCTCCCACTGGCCGGAGGCGTTACCCGGGCCCGTTCGCCGCAACCAGAGGAGAAGATCGCCGGGCGCCTCGGTCTCGAATCCGAGCTGTCGACGGAGGTTGGCGACTCCGAACACTGCGATTGGGGGCTGGGCGGCACGCCGTCGCTGCGAGCCGCGAACGCCAGGAGCCAGCCTCGTACAGTTTCCCGCAGGTCGATGGACCATCACGCCGTCCGGCTTGGCAATGCCCCCCTTCGCCGAAGCGGGAACAAACACCGTCGCTAAATCCCATCGACATCACCGCCCGCATCCCCTGTAGCCGTCCATCAAACCAACGCACAAACGTTCCTGCTTCTCACGGCCGCAGCCACCTGCGGCTGTACGGCCCCTGCGCTGCTCGTCTGGGGTACGCCTATCTCCCGCATCCGCAGGCGCAGCCCCTGATCGGTGCCCGCGTCGGCCGAAGGAGCGGTTCGCCGGACTCGGTCGCACTGATCACGGTGTTGATGCGTCGCCTCACCCAACTGGAGCACTGCGCAACTCAGAGTCCGGCCAGGCCGCCCCCCACCTGGCCGGACGGCGAGCCCCGCATCAGGCGCATCCGTGCCGTCCTCACCGGCGCGCTGAACCACGCCGTCAAAGTGACGAAATCGCTCGACGTGCCCAGCCGCCGTTTCCACGTCCGCAAGCGCAGCCCGACGACGAACTGGATGAGGACAAGTACGGCGACTCCAACCGCTACGTCGTCATCGTCGACGACCCGACCGTCGACGTGATGACCACGCGGTTCGAGTGCCAAGCCGCCGAGAGTGAAGCCTGGGGGAGGCGTACATTGCGCTTCCCCTCGTAGCGTGGAGACCGAACCGGGAAAGAAGGTTGGGTCGTGGGAGTCAAGAGGCGCGGGTTTGACCCGGAGCTCCAGCCACCGCGCCACCGCGCCAGCCGACCGCACCAGCGGAGCCGCCCGAGACTGCACCAGCGACCGAGCTCGGCGACGCACCTCCGCCAACCGAACCAGCGGCGCCGAGTGAGGCAACCGAGCCATCCAGCCTGCCCGAGCCATCCACCGTGCCTGAGCTTGCGAAGGTCCAGCTCACAGAGGGTGTGCCGGTCACCGAGCCAGCCGACGAAACCCCGGCCCCTGGCGTGCGCGCGGCTGACCGCGCCACCGTACCCGGCCTGGCACGGCAGGCCGTAGCCGCCGGAGGGCGGCCGGTCACCGTGGACCTGAGCGTGCCACCGATCCCGGTGACCGAGCCACCGCGCGAGTTCGTGCCAGCCCGCCGGGTTGCCGACCGTGCCAAGGCGGCGACCGTGTCAGCCACCGAACCGACCGCGCCGGTCACTCTGCGGTCCGGATCGCGCCCCGACGACGCGACCGTCGAGAAGACCCGCGCCCTGTACCGAGAACACCGCGCCGCTGGCTGCGCCCTAACCGATCGCCAACTCGCCGCCGTCGCCCAGGCGGGCCGGGCTGGCGATCGGGCGGCGCGCCTGCGCCCGCATTATCAACGAAGAGACGACCTGATGGTCATGCCACTGCCACACCGGTTCCCCGGCCCCTACTTCCAGTCCCGTTCGGCGCCGTCTCTCGACCGCTGCGGCAGCACCTGATTCGCGGCGAACGATGACCCGTGGAGGCTGCACAGCTTGGGCCGCACCTGTCCGCACCACAGGTGCGGATCCTGGACGCTGGCACCGGACGGGTGCTGGAGTCCCATCGGCTGGCCACAGGACCGGCGTTCGTCAACGACATCGCCGTCGGCCAGGGCGCAGCGTGGATCACCGACTCCACCAACCCGGTCCTGTACAAGGTGCCGCTGCGCCGCGATCGCCTGCCCGGCCTGCCGGTCCGGGTTCCGCTCACCGGCGAGTTGAGGTACGGCTCCGGCTTCAACGCCAACGGGATCACCGCGACCCCGGACGGCCGGCGCCTGCTCGGTCGTGCAGTCGGACACCGGCGACCTGTTCCGCGTCGAGCCGTCCGGCATGACCCGCCGCGTGAACCTGCACGGCGAGACACTGGCGGAGGGCGACGGTCTGCTGCTGCGCGGCCGGACGACGCTGTACGCCGTGCAAAACCCGTGGAACGCGGTGGCCGTCCTGAGCCTGAACCCCGGAGGACACCCAGGGCCGCGTGGTCCGCCGGTTGCGCGACAAGCGGTTCGACGTCCCGGCGACCGTGTCGGCCTTCGGCTCGCGGTTGTACCTGCCGAACGCCCGTTTCGACACCGCGCCGACCCCGAAGACGCCGTACACCGGCGTCGCGATCCGGGCGCGGCGAGGGACTTGTGCCCTGACCCGTCCGATACTACAAAGCAGCATATTTCGACCATCTTCGCAAAACGTGGTTCCTGCTGCGGGCAATTTCGCTAGCGTGCCGTTCGCTGCACCTTCTCAGCCCCGGAGAAAGCATGGCCGAGCCGAGACCGAACTCCGAGCCGAGTTCGGCACCACTGCACGTTCGCGTCAGAAGAACCGCGAGGCTGCGTCCTTGGGCGCTGATCCTTCTGCTTCTCAACCTCGCCTCCCTCGTCGTGAGCGGAGTCCTCTCCAACGTTGCGACCTCGGTCAACTGGATCTGGTGGTTGTGGCTGCTCGGGCTGGCGGCATCCGGGGCCTTTCTGGCCTGGAGGATGGTACGTCTCCCTCGGTTTTATATCGGTCCAGAAGGGATCAAGTACGGCCACGGCCGTCTACAGGTGGCGTACAACTGGAGTGAGATCGCCTCCGTGACCATCGCCACCAGAGCACGTTTCTTCGGGCAGAGGACAACGATCTGTCTGCGGCCGTTCGATGGCCTGGGCCCGGAGGTCTTGTTCGCTCAGCGCCTTTCCCGCTTCTCGATCACGCCGCCTTTCCTCGACGGAGCGACCGGGTGGATCGTGGTCTGTGAGATCGATCAGTTCAGCCTGCCGGCCACCCATGTCCGGGAGGCGCTCGCAACATTCGCCGGTCAGCGCATGCGTCCCGGCGCCTGACAGCGTCCGGGTGGCATGACCCGGCAGGAGCTGTCGCGGTACGCCGCGGGACGCTACGGACAGTGCTGGCTCGCGGACCTCGTCAGGAGGAGATGAGACGACGGCCAGCAGCGCATCGTCCGCCACTTGGAGATCCACCAGCCCGGCGTGATTCGTCACCAGGTGTACGTCGGCACCCCGACGACGCTGGGGCGCCTCGCTCCGCTCGGTGACTTCGAGGAGACCGAGCCGTTCGCCGCGCTCGTCGAGGACGGTGACGCGATCCCCACTGGGATTGACTTGTTGACGGCCGGTTACGTCCCGAACATCCGCCCGAATCGGATCTGGTGGAACTACCCGCCTGGCGTGAACCTCGGCCGTTCCGACTACCAGGGCGTCGAGGCCCTCATGGACTCCCTTGACGAGGTCTGGAGTAGCTAGATGCGCGATATCCGGCTCGGGAACGCCCGGATCTTCGCCGATCGCGCGATGCTGAAATCGGACGGCCGCGGTCAAGGCGCCTACCTCGACCTCGACCGTGAGGCGTTTACGCCCGTCGACATCAACCCCATGTCGGGGCAGTCGATGATCAACGAGGTGCAGTTCGCGATCCGCGTCAAGGAGCACGAGGACTCCGCGCGGGCTCTCACGGAGGCGATCGTCCGGTCCGCCGGCTACAGCGCTCAATCTTTCGGCCTGGTCGGCGACGTGGCGCTGACGGCCACCGAGGTCACGGCCCGCAAAGAGCAGTCGTTCCAGACCAAGGCCCACAAGATCACCTACGTGCGGCCGACACTGGGGAACCTGCATTACGCGATGCTCGCCCTTGATGAGGCGGTCTGGGACAGGCGCGGCCTCCGCCCCCAGGCCCCCGACATCGAGTGGCCGCCCGGCATCACCCCCAACCCGGCCGACACCGCGCAGACCGTGTCGCTGCTGGTGTCGGCGCGCGCGGTCAGCCTCTAGACCCAGATGGTGCATCCGGACTGGGATGAGCCCCGCGTCGCCGAAGAGGTCAAACGCATCCAGGCCGAGACGCCGTCCCCGCTCGACCAGGTCCCCGCGCCTGAACCTGCACCCCAGGAGATGCCCGAGCAGCGCGCCGCGCAGAGCCTGGCGGACCAGGACGCCGAGCGGCTTTTCAACGAAGGCGGCCGCGCCCCCGCGCGCACCTGACGCTCCCCTTGCTCGTGGCCCGCCTGGTGCGGGCCCGCCACCTCATCCCAGAGACCGGCCCGACTGGTGCGGGTCGGCATCTCGCATGCCCTGGAGGCATTCCGCATGAACGACAAAGGCCAGCCGACGCTGAACCTGCCCGATGTGTCCACCCTCCCCGTCAACGACCGCACGGGCCTGCGCGCCCTCGCCGTGCCGCCGTCGGGCCGCATCGTGTGGCCGGTCCAGAGCGGTGCCCCCGACGACTCCGACAAGTCCGGCGACAGCGGCCAGGATGACCAGGGCGGCAGCCGCGACCACGACCAGGACGACGACGGCGAGGTGACGACCAGGACGACGACACCGAAGAGGACGACGCCGACGACGACGGAGACGGCAAGGAAGAGGCGCGGCGCCGCCGCGACCGCTCCGGCCGCCGCGGCTCCGACGACAAGACCGCCCGCACGATCGCCGCGCTACGCGAGGACTTCAAGGGCGAGCGGTCCAAGCGGCAGGCCGCGGAGAAGAACACCGCCGCGCTGCAGAAGCAGATCGACGATATGCAGGCCAAGCAGGCCGACGCGCTCGCCAAGGCCCTCGGTCTGAAGAAGGACGACGAGCCGCCCACGCCCGAGCAGCTCGCCAAGGACTTCGACAAGCAGCTCAAGGCGGCGCAAGTCGACACCAACACCGAGCGGCAGCGCGCCGACACCGCCGAGGCGAACTGGCGCGGCGCCGCGATCCAGCTCGCGGTGTATCTGGCCGCCGACGACCTCGACGCCAACGCAAAGGCGCTGCTGGACAGCGCCTGGTTCCTGAAGAAGGTCGGCGGGCTGGACCCGTCCGACTCCGCCTTCGAGGACCAGATCACCGAGGCGATCAAGAACGCCGTGGACGGCAACGAGCGGCTCCGCAAGCCCAAGCCCCGCGCCGCCAAGCGCTCCGGCGGCGAGATGGCACCGGCAACAAGCCGAACCGCAAGCGTCCCGCCTCGATGTCCGAGGCCATCACCAACGCCTACGCCAAGTAGCCCGCCATGTACCTCACCACGTAACCCCTGGCGGCGCCTGGCATACCGAAGGAGAACCTGAATGCCCATTACTCTCGCCCAGGCGCAGATCAACTCGCCCGCGTCCACCACCCGGGCACTCCGGCGTTCCGTGTGATCACAGGCGCCGCCCTCCAGCAGCGATAGGAGCCTGATCCCTGATGATGCAGTTGCGCGTCGCGTTCTGGTGCACGATCGACGGCACCCGCTACCTCCCCGGCGACGAGGTCACCCTCGACGACGACGCCGACGCCGCTCAGCTCATCCGCGACGGGCTGTGCCGCCCGTGGGACAACGACGCCGCCGTCGCCGGTCGAGGGCGCTGCGGCCGGTCTTGCTCCGGCTGCCAACCCCGTCCCGGACCGCGCCGCCTCGAAGGCCGAATGGTCCCGGTACACCCTCACGCAGGGCATGGGGGAGGACGAGGCCCGCGGCATGTCGAAGGCCGACCTGATCGCCCGCTACGCTCCGACCTCGCCGTAGTCCGACGCTGGTCAGCTCGCCGCACGCAGTGTCGTCGCGCGCTGCCAATGGGCCCTCGCCCCGAACACGGCGAACGCGATTCCCGCGACCAGGAGCCCACCTATCGGAGGCAGCATCTTGCGGTGTCGGCTGTCGCACTCGTCGTTCACACCACCGAACGCCTCCGCGGTTAGCCCGCTGAGCTGATCGGGGACCTCACCGGCGACGGAGGTGTCGAGGTGCCGCGGACGGAACACCGACCCGCACTCGAAGGGGTCCGCCTTGACCGGCACGAGCCCAAGCGCCAGCCCGACCACGACCAGCCCGATTCCCACCCACAGCAAATGACGCATCCGTTCATGATCGCTAACGCTCGTCACCGGGTGCGCCGGATCCTTGGTTCCACTGCCTGAACTGGCCATATCGGCATTGGCGCAACGTGCGCCCTGCGCGCGCGGAAGCACCGAGGTAGGAGCGCGCCGGTGGACGAGCAGCCATCTCGCCGAGAGCAGCGGGTCGTCGAGATCATCGCCGCCGTCCTGGCGGCCGGGTTGTCCGCGGCGGTGGCTGCGGCCGCGTTGCGGAAGGCGTTCGCCCCGCTCCGCACCTTGCGGGCGCCGCCGTCCGCGCCGCTGGTCTTTTAGAGATGGTGTCTGCTCGCGAGGTACGGCGCCGGTTCGGGGACGCCGCGCACGGCGAGGTAGCCGTCCCGGCCGAGGTCGAGCCGCGCCGCCAGGCCGACGTCGATGGCCCAGTGGTTCGCGGTCGTGATGTGGCCGACGGCGGCCCTCTGGCTCGTGTGCGCGAGGGCCTCCCAGAGGAGCTTCTCGGCGGTCTCGGCCTGTGCGGCGGCCAGCAGGATCGGACCGCCCCGGTTCGCGTCGAGGTAGACGTAGCCGGGGCGCTCGCCGGGCGAGGACGAGACGATCAGCCGCATACGCTCCAGCATGTGCGGATGGTCGGCGCCGTGGGGGCCGCCGCGCAGGGTCACGTCGAGCGCGTCCATCCATTCGAAGTCGTCGGGGCGTCCCTCGCGCAGCCCCTCGGTCTTGGGGAGGACGCTGCGGTCGAGGCGTCCGGACATGCGCATCAGCGGGTGCAGGGTGAAGCCCGCGAGGCGGTAGCGGCGGGTCGCGCCCGGATGCGGGCTGGAGGAGATCAGGCAGACGCGGTCGCCCGCGTGGGCCAGCGCCGCGTCGATGAGCATGCGGCCGACGCCCTTGCCCTGGAAGCCCGGCAGGACGGCGAAGACGGCCAGGTACCAGACGGTGGCCCGGTTCTGCGCGACCGCGAGGCCGGCGATCTCGCCGCCGTCGGTCTCCGCGAGCCAGCAGCCGCCGGGGTCGGTCGCGACGTGGTGGCCGATCCCCTCGATCCAGGCGCGGGCGGCGGCCTCGTCCGGCGGTTCGGGCTCCGGATCGTTCCAGCGGCGGTCCCTCCGGTCGGCCTCCAGGAAGGTGGCGGCGCAGGCGCGCTGGGCGGCGGGCAGGTCGTCCGGTGTCATGGGTCTGATCCGCTCGGAACTCATGGCACGCATGATCGGGCAGGAGTGGGGCGGACGTCACCCGCATTTCGACGGCGTTCGAACGCATCGGGCCCCGCCCATGACCCCGCCGCGTGCGCCCGCTCCCACCCCTGGCCGCCCGGCATCGACCAGCCACATCACAACAAGATCAACGCCGTTGGAGCTCATGACACGTTGCTTACCGGCACCCCTACCTGAGCCAGCACCTGGGGCTGCCCAACATAACCGTGATGCCGCCCGGCGCGAAGTCGAGCGCATGGCCGCGATCCACGGTGACCGGCTCGGCTGGTTCGCGGTCCGCGACGGCGCCACGACCAGCGACTTCTCCCACGCCCACGGGCGCGACTTCCAGGTGTCGCGGCCCCCAGCATCGGCTACCCCGTGGCTGTGCATCCGCGCTGCCGATACCGCCCGGTAGCGCCGTGGGGCACACCGTTGCTCTCGTAAGCACGCGACGCCGCTCTGCCCGTTCTCCGAGACGACGAAGCGGCCGCGAGCCGTTCAGGGCGTCGGCCTCGTAGCAATGTGCGGCTATCGGCGTACGGCGCCGTCGTCGGCCGCGTCAAGCCGGGTGCCGATCCTCACGTAGCAGGTCGGCGATATCGGCTCCCACGGTCCGCCTTCAGCGCTGACGACCGTCACTTGGACCAGCCCGCTTGTACAGGTCACGGCCCTGTCGGACTGGCCCTCGGGATACCTGGTGCAGCCAGGAGCTCGCGGCCTCGACCTGCCGACCTTCAAGGGCTTCGAGGACGAATCCCCGGGCATCCACGGGAACCGGCGCAGAAACACCAAGGCCAATGCCCGCGAAATTCAACATCTGCGGGCTCCGGCTCGACGGTGGCCGGGGCGTGGTCCTCGATAGGGTCCAGTTCGACGCGCAGGGCACCGAGGCAGCATTCTCCACCCGGCCGATCAGCGAGGAACGCATCAAGCGCATCCACGCCGTCCTCACCGGCGCCCTGAACTACGCCGTCAAGGTCCGCAAGATCCTCGACTCCAGCCCTGCGGTCGGTCTGTTTGCGCGCGAGCGCAGCAGCTACAAGGCGCGCGACAATCCGTTGTTGTGGACAGGGTACTGCTCAAGACGGGGAAGGTGCCAGGCAAGATCATGCATGGTCTGGGCGCCCAAGCATGGGGGCGCCTTCCTCGACTTCATCGCCGAGGAACGTTTCTACCCGCTCTACCACCTGGCGATGTACTGGGGCCCGCGGCGTGGCGAGGTCGTCGGCCTAGAGAAGCCCGACTTCAGCATCGCAAGTCGGCGCTTCCACATCCGCCGGGCCCAGCCTGATGACGAACTGGACGAGGTCAAGTCCGGCGACTCCAACCGTTACGTCATCTTGGACGACCTGACCGCCGAAGTGATGACCGAGTGGTTCGAGCGTCAGGACGCCGAGAGCGAGGCGTGGGGTGAGGCGTATACCGACTCCGGCCACGTCTTCACCTACGAGGATGGTCGGCCGCTGCGCCCTGAGCTATTGACGGACTGGTTCAACCTACAACGCCATGCGTCGCCGCCACTTCGAGGAGGCTGGGACGTCAACCGCAGCGTCCGAAAGCACCGCACGAGCACGGAACGGGTCAAGGCGGCGCTGGCGGGCCGCCGCTGCCGCCCGTGCGGTTCCACGACCTCCGGCAGGGGCGGCGACGATGGCGGCTGCGGCCGGTGTGGCAATGAAGGTCATCAGCGCGACGACCTCGGGCACGCCTCCGAGTCGTTCACCGCCGATGTGTACGCGGTGGTGGCCGAGGAGCTTGCCGTCGACGCGGCCCGCAAGATCGGCGGCTTTGTGCCGCGTCGGGCGGCGCGCGGTCGGTCCGCCAGCGCGCGGCGGTCGGAGCGCTGCGGACCCGGTATCGAAGACGGCGCTGGAGCCGCGTAGGACACGGCTCTGCCGTTTGTGCGTGCACGGGCCTGATTCTGGCCTGGAGACGTCTGCGGGGTCGCGTCGCTTGACGCAACCCCGCAGGTAGGTGGCGGAGGATCGGGGATTTGAACCCCGGATGGGCGGTAAACCCAAACCGCATTAGCAGTACCATTCCGGGCGTGCTATGCGATGATTCGCCATCCCGGCGAATTCACGTTCCCGCAGGTCAGCGTCCATACGATGCACGCTCGTCCTCCATGATCAATTACAGTCCGTGCCCACCCTGTGCTCACCAGCCGCCAGGGGGCGTCCAAGGTAACCACTCATTGCCCGAGCACTCACCGTGATCATCAGGCCGGGTCTGTCACCCACCGAGATTCGGCCTACCGCGGGCGGTTAGCCGGAGTGCTGGCTATGCGGCAGGGGAGCGTGTGCATCCTCGGTAGTCATCTTTGGCGTCACAACGAGAAGTAGGGTTATGGAAGTGCGAAAGCTTGAACAGATCGCGGAACTCTTGTCCAGACGCAATGCGATCGATGAACAGATCTCTGCGATCATCCAGCGGCCGATGACGTCTGGTCACCTCGGCGAGTGGATTGCATCGCAGATCTTCGATATCAAACTGGAGGAATCGGCGACCACCACCGCCTTCGACGGCCGGTTCCGCTCCGGCCCGCTTCAGGGCCGAACCGTCAACGTCAAGTGGTACCTCAAGCAGGAGGGCGTTCTGGACACCAGTGCATCGACGACGCTCGACTACTATCTGGTGCTCACCGGCCCACGGTCGGCGGCGGGGTCCTCGCGAGACGATACTCGCCCCTGGTGCGTTCGGGCCGCGTACCTGTTCGACGCCCGGCGTCTTCATGTCGAGCAGAACTCTCGCGGAGTCAAGACCGGTGTCGCCTCGAGCGTGCTCCGGCGGCAGTGGGACGAAGCCGAGATCTACCCCCACGAACGCAACTCTCTGTTCCAGGTCAGCCCACACGAGGCGGAACTACTCGAACTCCTTACAGGCTGACCAGAGCTCATACATTCGGCAATCCAGCCGATACGGGAGCGTAAGGCTTGGTCAGCGAACTACCCAAAGATCCTACGGCTGGTGCGAGCGAGTGGCTTGGGGGGCGGCTGTCCAGGGTTCTGCGATGGATCCGTCGGGTTCCCATCCGTACTGCCGGAGTTTGTCGGCGTCGGTGGTGTGGCCCGTTTCGGCCAGCACGTCGGCGGTGAGCGCCAGCGCGTAGCCGTGGCCCGCGGCTGCGGCGTGCGTCAGCCAGTCGATGGCGTGCTCGCCCTCGCCGCGTTCCAGCAGCAGCCAGACCGCTTTCTGGGCGGCGTCGTCGTCGCCGGTCTCGGCGCGGTTCTGCAGCCAGCCAATGGCTTCCTGAGGGCGGCCTATCTGGCGGAGAAGGTAGGCCGTTCGTAATGCTGCATAGCGAGCGTCAGAGGTGTATCCGCCGGAGACGTTGACTTGTTCTGCTGCCTGTCGGCAATGGCGGATGGCTTCTTCTTGCCTGCCGGTCACCCACAAGACGGCGCTTACCAATTCAAAGGGGAACCAGTGAGGGGTGTCGGGGGGATGTAGGAAAAGGTCGATGACCTCGTCGGTGATGGAACCTTGGGCCACCAGTTGGTCGGCCGCGCGTTTCGCCTCGTCCCAGCGGGTGGCGTACCAGGGGCTTTCGGGTTCGGTGGTAGTCGGGTCTTGGGGATCGGCGGTGTCGGCGTGCTCGGCCGCCGGTCCCCGGTCCGGGACATCGCGGACGTGGTTGCCGGCGTCGTGCAGCAGGCGGAGGCACTTGGCGACGGTGGCGTCCGACGCGGTGCCGTTCGCGGCGTGGGCACGCAGCCGTTGAACGGCTTCGTCGGCCTGGCCTGTTGCGTGTAGTTCTCGGGGCGTGTCAGCCCACTGGGCCATAAAGGAGCTGGTCCCCACGGCGCGCAGCCACCAAGCCAGGACTTCCTCCAGTGGGCCCGCTCGCACCAGCAGTTCGGCCGCCTGCACGCTGTAGTAGGCGGCTTTGTCCTGGTCGTCACCTGCAAGGTCGACTGCGCGCTGCCACCAGCGGACAGCGTCGTCGATGCGTCCGAATTCCACCAGCCGCCTGCCCGCCTTCTCCAGGGCGACAGGGTTGCCGAGATCCGCCGAGCGCTGCCAGTAGTGCAGCGCCTCCTCGGCTCGGCCCACCGATTCCAGAAGTCTGGCCAGGTACTCGGCGTTTATCCCGTGGTAATCGTCGCCGTCGGCTGCCTGTTGCCACCAGCTGATGGCTTCCTCGATGCGGCCCGCGCCCTCCAGGAGGCCGGCGGTCCTCCTCGATGCGTTCACGTACCCGGCGTCGGCAGCGGCCGCGTAGAAGCGGACAGCCGTTCGCAGCAGCCCGTGATCTTTGGCCCTCTGTCCGAATTGGCCGAGGACGGCGGCGGGCGCGCCCTGGTAGTGCAGCAACGCCTCCCACAGCGCGGCTGGGGCGCGGGTGGTGCGGCGGGTCACGCGGCCGTGGTGTTCGAGATAGGGGGCGAGGCGGTAGCTAGGCCGAGCAGGTGCGGGCTGCCCACGGCGTGGACGGATAGGGGTAAGCGGGCCGCGGGTTCCGCGTTGCGGTGCGGACAGGAAGACCAGGGCCGCCTCGAACCATGCCTCATCCAGCAGATCGAACTGGACGGCGGTGAGGTAACCCTCGGCCGCCTCCTCCAGCAGATCCCGGGTCAGGGGGAGGCCGGGGACGGTGCGCAGGGCGTCCATGGCCGCCTCGATCAGCGCCTTGGCCGCCGGGTACGCGGTGCGGTAACGCTCGAGCAGGGCGGGCGCACCAGCCAGGTACTGGGTGATATGCCCCTGTTCGGCGTGTTGCAGTGCGTCGACCAGGCGGGGGTCGCCGGTGGCCGCGTCGCGGACCGCCTTCAGGTCGTCGCCGGTGAAGCACTCGGGCACGATTATGCCGTTATCGCCGACCAGTTGGCGGGCCTGCGCGAACGGATCGGGGCGCTGCCCGGACCTCCACTGCCCGGGGGCGGGCACGGTGCTCAGCGTGGCCCAGTCCTCGTGCCAGATGCTGCCCACCACCAGCACCGGTGCGCGCCGAGCGTCGTTGAGCAGGTCGCGTAGCCCGGAGGCGACCTGTTCGGCCCGGTCGGGGTCGAGCAGGTAGTGCTGGCTGTCGTTGAGCCACACCACCGTCCGCGGACCCACCGCGGGAAGCCCGTCGATGACGGCCTGGACGCGGGTGGGCGTGAGCGGATGCCAGAGCCGCCACGCCTCCGGCAGCGCCTTCACCGCCTCCCAGCAGGCCCGGGTCTTACCGGAAGACGGGCCGCCGATCAGCAGCGCGATGCCGCTGTGGCCGTCCTTGGCGGCATCGACCACCGCTTTCAGAAGCCGGTCGTGCTCCCGCCGCACATAGGCGGGCAGCAGGCCGAGCCCGGCTGCACCGGTCACCGCGCCGACGAGGTCGACGGCGGGCTGGACCTCCAGGTCCTCCAGCACCAGCCGGACGCCGAACTCACCGATCGGCCGTCCAGCCGGTGCCGCTGCCGAATGCGGAACGCGGGCGGGCTGAGCCCGCTCGACGAGACCACGCCAATGCCTTTCGGTGGGTTGTCCATCGCCCGCCCAGTCGCTCCACAGCCGCACCAGCGCCCACACCACGTCGGCGTCGCGGGGAACCTGAGCCTTGGCCGCGTCCTCGGGAAGCCAGTCACTGATGGCCTGGCCACGGAACTTGATCACGTACGGCGGCCTGGCCAGCGCCCTCTCGGTCTCCCGCAGGGAGAACACTTCACCGGCTGCGCGCCTTCGCGTCCTGGCCCGTTCGCGCAGCGCCCGCAGCTCGTCGTAGAGAGCGCGGCCGTCGTCGGTGCCGATGATGTCCTCCTTACCGTCACCCGGTCACCGCCCTATGCCCGCAGCGGGCGGTGCGGGCATGGCCCGTGACCGGCAGCTTAGAACCGGTTCGCCCGCTGCGCCCGCCTTCTGGGACGGGCCCCCGCTCCCACGCCGATCCTGCTGCCGCACCCGGCAGACCGGCCGGGCAACGACAGCGAGAGGGTTCCATGAACAACAACGACATCAGCACGAACAAGAACGACACCAGCACCATCCGGCGGCTTTACCGCGCCGCGATGTTCAGCCTCGTGCGTGGACTGGCCTCAGCGACAGGAGCCCCCCTGGTGACCGGGCTCATGTGGTGGATCCAGAGCCGCTAAGGCCTCCCCGGGACTGGACGGCGGGCCGGGCCAGGCCCGCCATGTGTTGGCCTGGCCCGCCAGACGTGGCCCGATGCGGCGCCCGCGCGCGTGACTGGTGCCCTCGAGGGCTGACACGGAGCGGGTCGGGGCCGTAGGAGGCGTGTTTACTGGTGAGGCTGGGACGAACGCGGTGTAGTTGGCGTTGGGAGGATAGGGCGCGACCGACAGTCGCAGAAACGTTCGCTCGTCGGCAGACCAGCGCGTTGCGGTCTGCTGCCCCTCGTTCAGGTGCCGGAGGCCATGTAGGCGGGGAGGATGTGTTGGGGTGGCGGTCGAGGTTGTTGCGGGCTCGGTTCTAGCGCATGGTGGTGCGCGGGTCGGCGTGGCGTGCAGCGATCTGGACGTCGCGCAAATCAACGCCAGCGTCGAGCATGGTGGTCACGAAGGTGTGGCGGACCATGTGCGGGGTGCATCCGCGGCAACTGGACAACGGACTTGGCCGCCAGCCTGCGCAGGCGGCGGGTGGAGGCGTGCCGATCCATTCGCACCCCGCGCGGGTTTTGCGCGATCGGCCCGGCTGTCCGGTCGCCGATGGCGCGGTCGATGGCTCTGCCGACTGCTGGCGGGAGGGGTATCAGCACAATCCGGGTGCCCTTGCCGACGACCAGCGGGACCCGGTGGCCGTGTTCTTCGTTCAGGTCGTCGATGTCGGCGCCGGAGGCTTCAAAGATCCACAGCCCGAGGAGACCGAGCATCGCCACCAGCGCGAAATCGTTGGCATTGGACGATGCGCGTGCGGCCGACAGTAGGGCCTCGAACTGCAGATGTGACAGTCCGAGCGTGGGGGATTCGAGTGGGACGTAGGGACGTCGGACGACGTCGGCGGGCGCGTGCTCGAGAGTCCCGTCGGTTACGCAGGTGCGGTAGAAGCCGGCCACCACTGACAGCCGCCGGGACACGGTTGAGTGTCGGAACCGGCGGACCTCCTGCCGTACGGCCAAGGGGGCCAGGCGCCGTTCGGTGCACCAGTTCAGGTAGATCCGCAGGTCCGACTCAGTGTGCATGCGTGAGTCACCCTTGTATCGGGCCGGTAGGCGAGCGTCGCCAATCACAAAACGTCCCTGCCTGCGGCCTCAGTGCCGGGCGTCGCTCCCAAGAGTTCATCGAACGAAGCCATACCGGCGACGCTGCGCCCGCATCAGGCGTAAGACCAGGCTGACCCCACGCGGCATGAGCGGACGTCTGCAGCGCGAGTTCGCGGGCGTTTGCGGGAGCGTCCGCTCGTCGGCGTGACCGATCTCGGATGTCTGGTCATCGTTGATCCAACTTCCGAACGCCAGCTGCTGAGAATCAACATCGGAGACACACACTGTCCGAGGCCTTTTGGCGGACGAACAATCTTCTCCGCGCTTGTCCGCAGCCATCCACCTTCTTCGGATCCCACCGAAGGGTTGTGCATGCTGCATGCCTGGCCCTTCAGCTCCGATGGTGGCCGACGTGCCTCTCCGCGCCACGCAGGATGCAAGCTCCATCTCTCCACCGAGGCAAGCCTCAGGGCAGTTTCGAGAGGCAGCCCAGGCATGGCGGCTGCGGCCACCGCTCTTGGCCGGTCTTCGCTCCTACTCGCGCGTCCCGCCTCCGCCGCCTGACTGATTCCGCAAAGATAGGGCGAGGAAACGGGAGGCATGAAGCAGTGTCACGGTCATCGACGGGTGGGGCCGGAACCTCGGGGGGTGTCGGGCATGAGGATCGCTGCTTGGCCTGGTTCGCGGCGCACCTGCTGACTGAGGATCGACTGCCTGGCTGGGCTTCCGGCCACCGTATAGTCGGCGTTGGCAGCCAGACCGCACGGTCTGTCGACGACGTCGGTGCCGTCACAGACGCGGGCGGTTGGCTGATGGTCCAAGCGAAGAAGAGGCTTCAGCGCACTAAGGCTGAAGATGGCGCGCTGGCCGAGGCACTTCGGCAACTCGTGGACGCAGTGATTTGCGAGGTTCCTAGCTCACCGCCGAACCAGCACATGCTGCGGTCCCTTGACCGGGATCTCGATCGGGTGCTGTTGCTTGGTGATGAGCACACGCCGGCAACCGTCAGGGATCACCTGGCTAAAGTGACGGATCGCCTGCGCACCCATCCTGAGGCGGTTCCTCTAGAGGAAGCTGCTACCAACCGACCTGAGCGTGAGGCCCTCGGTGTGCTTCTCGCCCATCTTCGGCGGCTGTGGGAGGAACGCGAGGGCAGGCCAGCCGATGACGCTGCCCTGCGGCGGCTCCTCCGTCCCCTTGTCGTCCGTGCCCTGAACCTGCGCGACGATGGCCAGGAGTATCAACGGGTTCAGGTCATGCTCAGCGACATGCTGGTTGACCAGGACCAGGCGCGCGACCTCTGGGACGCGCTGGTCTCCATCGGCCACGAACTCGGTGAGAGCCAAAGATGGCTTGACCGCGACGCGCTGGTGGCCGAGCTTGAAGAACGACCCTTCCGCCTCAGGCCGGTGACCCGGGTCCGGGGGGACATCGCTCGCCTACGGCAGACCACCAGAGCCAACGTCGCAGTGCTCGGGAGCGCCCTCACCCTCACGACTCCCGAAGGGGGCCTGACGCTTGAGCGAGGAGTGGGGCCGACCTTGCGCGATGCGGAGGGTAGCTTCGCGCTGACTGGTGAGCCTGGTACAGGCAAGACTGCACTTCTCTGCCAGTTGGCCGCCGACCTGATCGATCAGGGAAACGACGTCGTCCTTCTGAGCGCTGAGCAGCTGAGAGCGTCCGCTGGACAGACCCGCACGGAGCTGAACCTCGAGCACGACCTCAAGGACATCTTGCTCGGCTGGCCGGGCACTCATCCCGGCAGGCTACTTCTGGATGGTCTGGACCAGACCCGTGGGGAGAATGCCTCGCAGTGGCTGCCAACGCTGGCCAAGCAGCTTGCAGGCAGCCGCTGGGAGATCGTTGCCACTGTCCGGCGTTTCGACCTGCGCAACGGCCACAAATGGCGTGCGATGTTCCGCGGCGCGCCTGTCGACCCCGCTCATTCTGATTCCACGCTTCAAAACGTTCGCCACCTTCTGGTCGAGGACCTGCTGCCAGGGGAGATGGAGAGCCTTGTGCAAGAAAGCCCTGCGCTTGCCGAGCTCCTTGGAGCCGCCGGAAGCAGGATGCAGCAACTCTTGGGTAATCCGTTCAATTTGGAGATCGCCTCGCAACTGCTGGCTGAGGGCGCCCTCCTTGAGCCCGGCAGCATTCGCAGCCGGCTTGACTTGCTCGACCAGTACTGGCGGGTGCGGGTAGTCAAAGGTGGCAAGAATCCGTGGGAACGAGCCTCGACACTCACGTATGTTGTTGCACAGATGATCGCTGATCGCCGACAACAGGTAACTTACCTGCCTCATGCCGATGCCGATGCTCTGCAGGGCTTGGTGAGCGACGGCGTTCTTCGCGACTTGCCGCAGGGAGTCGGCGTGCCGCAGCCGCCGATCGCATTCAGCCATCCAGTACTTTTTGACTTCGCGGCCGGGATTTTGGCGCTCGGCGACACCTCCCGCGCAGAGAGTCTTGCGGAGAAATTGGACGCCGACCCTAACCTGGCCCTGCTCCTGCGACCCAGTTTGGACTACCGGCTGGCCATCGCCTGGCGAAATGCCCCGACAAAACAGGAGTTCTGGCAGCTCGCTCTCAGGCTCAATGCCGAGACATCAGGGCATCACCTAGCCGCCGCTGCAGCGGCTACCGCATGTAGCCGCGAACTTCGTTCACCTGATGAACTGGCTCATCTTGCGGAAGCGTGCTTGGGCAACAGTCCTGCTACGGAAGCCTGCGAGAACCCAGAGATTAACGCTCGCCGCATGGCGTTCTTGGTCGCGGCCGCGATAGCCAACTCGGATTCACAAACCAGTCTTTTCAGGGCATTCTTGCCATTCGTAAGAGACCTTGCCCGTGCGGCTCGCGCTACCGACGACACCTCCCTCGCGTTGGATGCCGCCCAGTTCCTCAGACGAGCGTCTGGCCCAGGAATATCCTGGCCCGACGCGGAAGTGAGAGACCATCGGGTTCAGGTCGTCGTTGACTGCATGACTGTGGCCTTGGAGGACGTCGACGATCCCGACCGAGCGCAAATTGGGAGGATGCTTGCCTGGCCTCTCGCTCACGCACTTTCCCTCGACGGAACTGCTTGCGAGCGCATCGCACACATGGCAATCTCACATGAAGTGCTGCGAGCATGGGGTTTCGAGATAGCCAGAGTGCTCATCGAGTGCCTGCCAAGTATCGTCGAGAGGAATGCGGCGCTCGCTGTTGAGATAGCTGCGGCCCCCTGGGAGTACGAGGAAGACCGGGAGCAGGTTACTAGAATTACAGAAAGTCAGATCTTCGGGCTAACCAGCAATCTGCAGCAAGACTTGAATCATCTTCGATGGAGTGTTTGCCAGGAACTTCCCGAAGTTGCATCTGCCGACCTTGAGGCTGCCGTTCGGATGCTCATACGGATTGTGGAAGTACCACGGATGTTCCAGTGCGATCGCAGTACCGATACGGGCCGAAGGCCACGCATTCGCTACGGTGATACCTTGCGGTACGCAGGAGGGCACTCCGAGCTGGGCACAGCTGTCGATGCCGTCATCGCTCTGCTTCAGACGAGGGCTGAGCACGCGAGCTCAGGGCTGACTAACGCTGATAAAAACAGCAGCGCCGACCAGCAGGAGCTTCGGCAGGTCGTCGAACTCTTGATCTCCGCGTTGTCCCATGGCGAGGTCTGGCAGCGTCTCCTGATGCAGGCGGCTAACGCCGAGTCGCCAGCTCTCGCGCACCTGCTGGTTCCAGCACTGGAGACCGGCATCTTCGAACGAGGCCAGACCCGAGGGACAGCAGGGCTCGTAGCCGCTCGCCTATCGTCAGAACTCGACATTGCGATTCACCGTCGGATCGAGGCAGCGATTCTCAGTGCCACGAGCCTAGAAGCCGACGAAATTGACGACACCCGCAGGCAGGAGTGGCAGCGCGAACAACGCGATGCGCTTCTAGGCGCACTCGATCCTAGGAAGGTCACCGAACCTGGAGCGCTCCGGCATCTAGAGGAGCTAGCCAGCAGCGATCGAGATGACCGGGGGCGTTCTTGCGGCCACGCAGACCGTGACCTTATAGACGACTCACTGCCTTGGCCAGCAGGGGAACCACGGGATGACGACGATGGCGCGGGGGGGGGCCTTCCGCCGATGTTGCTGAGGCACTCCAGAAAACAGGCGCTCAGGACCCGGCTACCCGCCGGGCGGGATATGAGAAGCTTGCCGAAAGTTGGCCGGCCCTGTTGCAACAGCTCTTGGCTCACGCACCTGAGGCAAATGTAGAAGGAGATCGTCTTCTGCTGGTTCGAGGAGCGCGGCAACTTGCGCATAGTGCGCTCGCTCAACCTGGGCAGCCTCTAGGGCGTGACGTACTGGCTGTTCTCCAGACGGCGTTGCCCTCGGCGACGAACCCTTCCCAGGAGGACGAGGTCGAATCTGGGTGGCGCGCCTGGGGTGCCACGATCACCTCGGAGGCTGTGTCGGGCGTCACTACTCTCGCGAGCAGGCCCGAATGGCTAGCTGAGCTTCACGACGAACTATCGGCAGCCGTCATTCCTTTCCTCAGCTCGCCCAATGCGCTCTACCGAATGCTTAGCGCGAAAGCAATCTCATTTCTTTTTGAGGCAGAGGCGGCCCTTGAGCACCTCGAGGCGCGGCTAAGCTCTGAAACGGATTCGCAAGTGCAGGCGATGCTGGGGTCGCTGCTCAGCAGGTATCGCGACGCCTACCCCCACGAGGTTGATGAGATTCTCCGTCGGATAGCCACCAAATCCCAATGGGCAATCGTGGCGGCAGACTCGAAGGGTGACGCAAAGCTCAGCAACGACGACCGCGCTGAAGTGATCGTGAAATTGCTCATCATTATGGCCGCTGAATATGGGACCCCCTACGCCCACGATACTGTACAGTCATGGCTATCCAGCCCATTGGAGAATCCTCGTCGAGCGGAGCGAGTTCCGGCTTGGCTGCGGCGCTTTCTAAATCCAGAAGATACGAACTCCTCAGTATCGCAACAGCGGACTTTCGCTTTGCTCGAACTCCCCCTCGCAGCAGTTGGAGAGGCGTGGGCTGAGGAGAATGCGGCAGTTACCCCGGACACGGAACGAGCGAACAACGCAGTGAAGGTCGCCAACAGCGTCGTTCAGAGCGTCTATTACGCGAGCGGGGCAACTAATAGCGACGAGTCTCAGAAACAAGAAGCCAGCCTCACGCAAAAAGCGTTCGCCGAACACGCTTTTCCATTGCTGGATGGCTACAGTGTTGTGCGCCACCCCAGCGTTACTCATCATATTATTCAGACACTAGATCACATTAGCATCCATGCACCTGAGCGGGCGCTCCTCGTGGCTGTCAGGGCGGCTGGCGGTGACGTTCACTATGCGCGAGAGCCATTAGCGCTTAGCGCAGTGCTTCAGCTTATACAACGCTACCTCGCTGATCACCGCGAGTTGATCGTCAGCAGTCCAAAGTGTATGACCGCGGTGAGAACGCTGCTTGAAACGTTCGTCCGTCAGGGCTGGGATGAGGCTATCCAATTCGCCGAACGCCTAGAGGACATGTTTCGCTGAAGCGGTAACCGTCCCAGCATGAGGCGCGGACCCTTTCGACCCACTCGTCGCGGAAGGCGCCCAGCTCGCGGCGTAACTCGTTGATGTCCGCGCCGTAGGGGGCCACGCAGCCGCCCGCCATGTGCTGCTCGACGCCGGACTGGCATCCGTGCACCAGGCGTCCGCCCAGGGCGGCGTGCGCCTTGATCTGCTCGATCCGGCGCGGCTCATTGAACCAGGTGCCGTGGTACAGCTCGTCGAGCTTCTCGGCCTCGCGCGTGTCCAGGTCGTACACGACCTTGGCGGCCTCGTCGAACATCCAGGCCGGGCCGACATTGCTGATCGAGCCGTCCAGCTCGACGCGGTTCAGGGCCATCATGGTGCCCATCTCGGTCAGCACGCGCAGGTCCCGGGTCGTGACGCCCATGGCCGCCAGCGACGGGTCCTTCAGGTGCTCCTCGCGGAACACGTAGGCGTAGAAGGCGTAGGCGGTCGTGAGGACCTCGGCGGGGTCGCGCGTGGAGCGGCCGTGCTCCTTGATGAACTGCACCAACTGCTCGACCGTGGTGTCCTGGGTCTCGCGTGCGTCCAGCAGTGCGGACTTCACGGCGCTCCAGTGGCACACCAGCCAGGACGGGTTCTCGTAGCGGAAGAAGTACTCCGCCGGGTCGATGATGATCTGCCGTCCCTGGACGGTGACCCCGTCGATCCGGTTCCAGCCGCTGTGCAGCGGCTCGGGCAGGTTGGCAACGATGCGCGGTGCGGTCTTCGGCAGGATGGTCACGGTTCCTCCTTTGAGCCTTCCGGCTCGGTCAGATGCCGGGTTCTACAGGTCTGGCGAACGGGCCCCGGCCGAGGGAACCGGGGCCCGCATGGGTCACGACCGTCGAGACCCATGGGTTGTCCGCCCTTAGATGGGCAAGGCGCTATGACGTCCTTCCTTGGCGATGTCTGCTTGGGCTTCTCCGGCGGGTCGGTTCTGCCGGAGGTTTGGCCCTCCGAGCGGCGGTGGGGGCGCAGGGGCCCAGGGGGAGCCCCCTCTCCGCAGCCCGGAGGTGTCTTGGAGATGTCCGGACTGGTCGTGACCTACGGGGTCACTATCTGGGGTGTTGTTGCCGGCGCTGCGGAGGTGGGGCCGGGCCTCGTTGAAGCGGATGCTGGGCGGCCCGTGTAACGGGCGGCGGGTTTCGCGGACGAGTCGACGCTCGCGGTGCGACGCCTCGGTGGTGTGCGCCTCGGCGGTGGATCCAGGGCCAGATCAGCCAGGTGATACCGGCCCCGAAGACGACGCAGACCAGGCCGTAGATCAGCTCCCAGGCCACGATGGGTCCATAGTCGACCGACATCGCTAAGGCCGGTGCGACCAGGTGGGCCCCATGTCCGGCGAGTCGGTGACCTCCCGGGCCCGCTCATCCTGCCGCGCCATCGCCTTCTTGAGCTCCGACCACTCCGAGGCGTGGAGCCTGTCGACCAGCCCGGCGTCCAACTCCAGGCGTGTGAGCGGCCCGCGCAGATGAACGGTCCACAGGCCGGTCGTGTCCGACAGGTAAGGAGCCGCCCAGCGTCCCTCGGGAATCCCGAAAGCGGGTAGCGGGTCGTTCTCGTCGATGTGAGGGATGTCGTCCGCGTGGTGGAGCTTCTGCGAGGTCATGCGGTCGCCAATCGAGTCCGTCAGCCGTGGTGAGGCCAGATTGCGAGCGGTACTTCGGGTGGAACTCTGTGCACCACGAGCCTGACCGGTCGTCAGGACGCCGGTCCATGAAGTTGCGCTGAGTTGCGCCTGTGTTGCGCTACTGGGCTTCGAGTGCGACGAGAGCCCCGCTGACCAGCTCGCGGGCGGCTGAGCCGTAGACGGCGAGGGCGGACAGTTCGTCGAACGCCTTGAAGTAGGTGTTCAGCTCGCTCGGCGCGGTGACGGTGACGTTCGCGGTGAGCAGTTCGACGTGGACCTGCGTGGTGTCGTAGACCGTGAAGCCCTCGACCGGCCACATCGCCCGCGGCGCACTGGCGGGGATGATGCCCACGGAGGCCGAGGGCAGCGACATGTCCTCCAGCAGATGGCGGAGTTGCTCGGCCATGACCGCTGGTCCGCCGATCCGATAGTCCAGGACGCACTGCTCGATCAGGAACGCGAAGGTGTGGCCGCCCGTCGTCAGGACGCGCCGCCGGCCGAGCCTGGCTTCAACTGCGGCCTCAACGTCGTTTGGGATGTTCCGGAAGTCGGTGATGACCTGCAGCAGCGCCCGCACGTATCCGGCCGTCTGGAACAGGCCCGGGATGACGTGCGGCTGGTACACCCGCATCCAGCGGGTCTGCTCGTACAGCGGTACGTAGGACTGCTGAAGCTTGCGCAGTCCCGTCGGCTCCAGCCGCCGCCATTCGACGTACCCGCCTTCGGCGGCACGAAGGGACGCGATGAGGTCGTCGGCCTGGCCCTGAGCGCCGCAGGCCTCGCACCACGCGCGGATATCGGACTGGGTTACCGGCTGGACCGCCTTCTCGATCCGGCTGACCTTGCTCTTGTGCCAGCCGACCGCAGCCGCGAGGTCCGTCCCGGACAGTTCGGCGGCTTGGCGAAGCTCACGCAGCCGGTCGGCGAGGGACTGGCGCGCAGCCTGGACGCTGGAAGAAGGCGAAGGTGACGACGGCATGGCAACGATCTGACGGAGATCTCACCGACCCTAGCTGATGCGGTACTCCCGGTGGTCGATGGCGCGATCCCAGACGGCCTCGAAGGCCTGGGCGCACAGCTTGATGGCCGCCGGATCGTCGGTCAGCTCGTCCTCGATGTGCTCGCCGTCCCCCGCGAAGTGGTGGAACCGGATCAGGCGATCGTCGAACAGCCAGAAGTCGTTGCCCGGCAGTGCGAGGTCGCTGGCGTTCCTGCGCGGGAGCCAGCGCACCTGCTCCCCGGCCGACAGGTTCATCGACTCGGTGACCGCGTACTCGAACCTGATGTAGGGCGTCACGGGCTCGGAGACGATGCGCGCGCGACGCACCGAGACGCCCCGGGCGACCGCCGGAGCGATCAGGGCGTGCCAGTCGCTCTCGCGCTGCGTCCGGTCGTATGCGGGGCCTTCGCCGGTGAACGCGCGGAAGGACGGGTCCGACGGAACGTAGGCGTCGCGCATCTCGAGATGGAGCGCCTGGGTCGTGCAGCCGCCAATCAGCTCGTTAAAGCCTTTGAGTTCCAGCGTCCGCATCGGCTTCCTCCATCAACGCCTTCAACAGGACATCCCTCATCCGTGCGGGGATGCGATCCACGATCTCGTTGGGGCCGATGGGGCTCAGCCCGTCGACTTCCGCCAGCTCGCCCGCCGAGGTGACCTGAGGTCCCTGGAACAGTAGATCACCGGTGGCGTCGTCCACGATCAGCGCCGGGCAGTGCCCGCCATCGGTGTCCGGGTCGATTGCGACCAACCGTAGAGCAGCCATCACGACCTCCCTCTCATGTTGCGCACAGTTGCGCCTCAACAGAGGCTCACCCCGGCCTGGGAGGACCGTCAAGCGAACGCAGCGACTATTTTCAACGCTGCACGAGTCCAAACCGGGACCATGAAGGGCGCTCTATGACGAAGCAGGCCGGCGAACCGCAGTGGCGGACGTCCAGTTACACCGAGCGGCAGGACTGCGTCGCACTGGCCGCCCTGAACATCGACTCCATCGGCATCCGAGACAGCAAGAACCCCAAGGGGCCGCTCCTGTCCGTGACGCGAGCGGACCTGGAGAACCTCATCGACCGCATCAAGGCCGGCCACCTCGACCGCTCGTGAACATCCGGGCGCTGTGATCTATTGGCCGTAAGCGATCCGCCGTGAGCGTCCGCTTCTGGAGGCGCAATGTGGAGGCCCAGAGATCGCGGAGGACTGGAGCACTCAGAGGTACTTCGTCAGTCAACGCTTAACAATCTGAAGCACTTGCACTTCAGAGCCAGCTGTTGAAATGATTGCCTCATATTTGCCGCTCATTGCTTCAGAGTGCTTTAAAGAAAGTATATCGCGATAGCTCACCTGGAAGGAATAATCCCCTCTGAAGCGAATTAATCCCCATGCCGTATCGACGATACTGATCGTATTTTGAACCGGATTTCCGTCGAAAGTCCACTTGGCATCCTTTGAGGTGATGCCGTTAGACGGGTCCTGTGGGCAAGTGGGGGCGAGAGGTACTCGCCGGGTGTTCAAGCAGTCAACAAAAGCCTGCACCACCGCGGCTCTCGTTTGATTCATCGCCGCTGCGGTGGGCGCCTGCTTCTTAATTGGCGTTTTGGGCTTTACTTTCGTTGGCCCGACGGAGCCCTCTAGCGTAGGTCTTCCATTATCCCATGCGACTGTCGCGCGATAGTGCATCATCTGCAGGGCAAATTGCGATCCATCGTAGTCAGTCTGATACCTGACCGTCATGACTGCGTTCCCGATTACGTCAAACCGACCCTCGTGGAAGGAGAAGCGTGCGCCATCAATGGGGTCGCCGATGATGTCCCAGTGAACGCCTCTGGCCTGCACATACCCCGTATCGACACTCTGTGGACAAGTTATAGGATTTACAACCGTTGCTTTCGCGCAAGAATCAAGCTTAGCTCTAATCGGCGCTGCGATTGCCTGCCAGGTCGCCCCAATGGGCCAACGGTCTCCAGGTTCGATGAAAGAAACCTCTTTAGGTTGCTCACCTTTCCCGGACAGGAAAGGTCCAACAATAATCACCAGCCCGACTGCGATACCTATCAGAATCTTATTTTTCGAACCTAATCTCTGCGCTGACTGTGCCGCTTCTGCACCTGCGTCTTTAATGGAGCTTCCGTTATTTATATTAACAACTCTGGCGTTCTGTACCTGGATCTGGTCGCGGCCAGCCCGGCCCGGCTGCTGTTGCCTTGAATTCACTGAACCTCACCGCCGCCAGCCGCGCCGGTGTTTGGGTTGGTCTCGGCCGATCGTGACGTCGCGAGCGTGTTGAATCTGGATCTGGTCGCGGCTGGCGGACCCTGTCTGAGACTGGCTGCCTGAGTTGACTTGAGGTCCTTCGCTCGACTGCGACAAGGCGCGTACCAGGGCGTGGACTGCACTGGTGCTCTCAGGATGATCATCAAGCAGGGCCTGGAACTCGCTCCGCAGGAGAGTGGCCACAACTCTTTGGGCGTTCGGCCCCTCCTCCAGAGCTAACTGCATCTCCTCCAGTTGGCGCGTTACCTCGTCAGGGGACCTCCAGCGCGACAGCGCCTTCGACACCGTTCCAGCAACTGCCGTGGCGGTTTGGGTTGCGAGGGCAGAGATGGCGGCAGTAGCTGCCGTCATTGCAAGTTGATCGTCCATGTGTCACCTGATCGTTTAGGTGTCGCCCAGCGAGTCGCCCCGTAAAGGGTTATCGGAATTTTAGGTGCTTTAGAGGGGCGTCGATCGGACGTTCCCGCTTGTCGTCCGGTTCCGGTCGCCCCCTCTAATTCTCACCCGAAGCTGGCGAGTTGATACTTTAGGACGATCCATTTTGCAGGAAAGGGCCGTTCGCTATACATGTGGCGCGCTTGCTTGATTACGATTTGTTACTGATCGCCTTCGCTGTAGCACCATCCCGGCGGAACCAGGTTGACTCAGTCTGCCGCTCCGCTGCAACCGTCATCACCTACCGAGACTCGGAAACCCCGCCCGATCATTGGCGATGACGCGCGGCCCGGCCGAAGCGGCCCGTCTTCTTCCCCACCGAAGAGGTCCCGCAGCCGGTACCGGCCGTGGCCAGTTGCCTGGCCGCGGTGCGTACGTCGACCGCGCATACCGGGTGGACTCACCCATGACCGCGTTGATCGTCATGCCGTGTGGTCAAAGACTCTCAATCCAGGACGGCCCAGCGAACTCGGAAACCTGCTCCGCGAGGAGC
Source organism: Actinomadura rubrisoli (assembly GCF_004349215.1). Lineage (GTDB taxonomy): Bacteria > Actinomycetota > Actinomycetes > Streptosporangiales > Streptosporangiaceae > Spirillospora > Spirillospora rubrisoli. Next base: position 34,033 of record NZ_SMKU01000022.1, read on the forward strand.
GCGCGCCTGCGCCCTGCCGCCAGGCCGTCCCCTGAGCTGCGCCGGGCGGCTCCTAGCGGCAGGTCGAGCGAGACCACGTGACGACTCTGGAATGCGAACGGAACGCCTTTGAACAACGACACGCCACGCCGATGCTTAAAGTGGCCGGCTGGCGCGAGATGAGCGAAGCTGGGATGCAGGCGGCCGAACTGGCCGCCGAAGCACTCCGACGAACCGAGAAGAGAGGAGTCCGAAATGGTCCGAATTCAGCCAACGCTGGAGAGCACCTCCCATGGACGCACTCGACACTCACACCGACGAGGCCACTGAGCCGCTCCCCATCAAGCTGCGCGGTCAACTCTGTCTGAATCCGCGGCGGAAAGCTTCAGGCACTAAGCCACACCCCCGGGCCAGGGCCCTCAGTACGCCGATACGGGCAAGCGAGCACAGCCTCTCGAACGAGCTCGTTATCCACAGCCCGTGGATAACAGGGGGCGGAGTTCCGGGCGGCGTGGACCGACAGTGCTCGAAGAAGCCGATCGAACGGCATCAGCAACCGTGTACCGGTGACCACACAAGCGAACGTGGGCCTCTGGCCTGCGCCAGGTCCGATAGACGAACGCTGACTCACTCCGGGCGGAGGCGGCGACAGGCGGCATCGAGACGCTCGGCGTAGTCGGCAGCGAAGAGATCCGGCAGGGCTTTGTCTAGGGTTCCCGCGATTCGATGAAGCGGCGCCCAGATCGCTGAATCGTCGACGACACGGCCGAGATCGGTCGTCTGCAGCCGTTCCAACCACTCGGACAAGACCAGCGCTTCGTCCCGCGTGAGCCGGATGACGATCTCTTCCTCTTGCATGCCCGCAACCTAGCCGCGCTGGCGAAGCGCGGTCTCAGCCAAGCTCCGAGGGGTCTTCCAGAGGCTCTGCTGCCGCAGGGCAAGAAATGGAGATCGCAAGCGTTATCGGCTGCGGACCGGGCGCGGTCCGCAGCGAGGGACGGGATCGAGCGCGATCCCAGGTGAGGAGGCCAATGGTCGAAGACGGTAGTAGCGAGTCCGCGTCGAGCGGGGCGAAGCGCCGAAACCGCCGAACTCGCAGCGAGGCGAAGCGAAGGCGGGTGCTGTACATCCTGTTGTCGGACGAGGAGCACGCGGCGGTGTCGAGGGCGGCCGAGCGGGAGCGCCTGGCGACTGCGGCGTGGGCGGCGCTGACGTTGCTCGCCGCCGCAACGGGGAGGCCGCGAGCAGAGAACAGCGAGCTGCGCGAGGTGCTGCAGGCCGTCATGCAGGTGCGCGGCCAGGCGCATCGGATCGGCGTCAATCTCAACCAGGCGGTCGCCGCACTGAACTCAGGAGAGGTGTCCTGGACGATCCAGTGGTACGCGCGCGCCGCCGCGCAGACGATCCGCAAGCTCGACGACCTCGCCGACGAACTGAGAAGGCGACTGCCATGAAAGGCGCCGTCGTCATCACGAAGGCCACGGCACCGAGCGTCACAGGGTGATCGGGAAGGTTCTGCGCGGTGTCCGGGTCCAAGGGCTGCTGCGGTACCTCTACGGGCCAGGCGCGAACGGTGAGCACCGCGACCCGCACATCGTGGCCGGCTTTGGGGACCTGGCCGACCTGGAACCGGCAGTACGCCCTGAGGGCCGCCGCGACTTTCGCCATCTGGAGAGTTTGCTGGTCCAGCCGCTGGCGCTGCTCGGTGAACGGAACTACCGCAAGCCCGTCTGGCATTGTGCCGTCCGGGCCGCTCCGGAAGACCCGGTCCTGACCGATGAGCAGTGGGCGCAGATCACTGGCGAGATCATGCAGCGGACCGGTCTGGTCCCGGCGGGGGACGTGGACGCCGTCCGCTGGGTCGCTGTCCGGCACGCCGACGACCACGTTCATATCGTGGCCACGCTGGCGCGGCCGGACGGTGTCCGCCCCGAGGTATGGAACGACGGATACCGGGTGCGGGACGCCTGCCGGGCGGTGGAGGCACGGTTCGGCCTGCGGTCCACGGCGCCGGCGGACCGGACCGCCGCCCGCCGTCCCAAACGCGGCGAGACCGAGAAAGCCGTCCGCCGTGGCCAGCCAGTACCTTCACGTACCGTCCTGCACCACAAGGTTCAGACGGTCGCCGCCGGCGCGGGCAGCGAAAGGGACTTCTTCGAACGCCTCCAGGCCGACGGTGTCCTGGTGCGGCGGCGGTTCAGCCAGCGGGCGGCGGGTGAGCTGACCGGGTACGCAGTGGCTGCACCCGGCGATGTCAACGCGGACGGGCAGCCGGTCTGGTACGGGGGCGGCAAGCTCACCGCCGACCTCACGCTGCCCAAACTCCGCCAGCGCTGGACAGGTGCGGACGGCTCGGTCTGCGGCCCGTCCGCCATCCGTCCGCTGTCCGGACGGCACCTCTCCGCGCGGACAAGGCAGGCCCTGCTGCGGACGACCGTCCGCCGCGCCGCGGACAAAGCCCGGACGACCGCCGAGTTCCTTGACCGGCTCCAGGACGACGGCCTCCTGGTGAAGGTCCGTTACAGCCAGCAGGACCCCGGTCAGATCACCGGCTACGCCGTCGCCCTGCCCACCGATCCCGGCGACGAGGAACCGACCTGGCATCCAGGAAGCCGCCTCGCAGACGACCTCTCACTCACGCGCCTCCAGCAACGTTGGGCATCACCCAGTGCGCGCCCCATGCCAACCGCCGATGACGACCTCACCCTCGAGGAACGGCAGGCGTTCTACGACGACGCGGCCCGCGCCGCGTCCTACGCCACCGGCCACATTCGCCGCTACCTCGCCACCAATCCATACGCAGTTCAGGACGCCTGCTGGGCCGCCTCCGATGCCCTACGCACCGCCGCGCAAGCCACTGGCAACCATCACCTCCGCCGCGCCGCCGAGACTTACGACCGCGCCGCTCGCGCACCCTACGGTCGCATTCCCCGGCCCACTCCTGCTGGCAATGCCCTGCGCACCGCAGCCCGCCTCCTCGCACTCACTTGCTCCGCCAAGAACCGGGCGGCAGTGTCGGCCATGCTGCTCGTCGCCAACCTCATCACGCTGCTCGACAGCATCGCCGAGCTACGCCGACTCCAGCACCGTCAAGCCCAAGTCGACGCCGCTCGAAATGCCGCCGCACGCGTCCGCGAAGCGCAACCCGCCTCCCCCGTCAGCCCGCCACAACCAACCGCGCAGGCGGCCATGTCCTCACAAGCACGCCTGGCCATGGCCGCCTTCCCCAACCCGTGGGCGCCACTGCAACCCACGGTCCCAACTGGACCCGCACCGCCGAGCGCTTCGCCGACAGCCCGGCCAAGCCGACAACGCCGGTGACCACCCGCCCCTGACGAAGATTTCAACGCCCGCCACGAACCCAAACACGGAGGCATCCGAATGCAGACCATGCGACACGAAGACCTCGACACGCTTCCCACCGTCGTCAGCATCACGATCGCCGCCCGCGCTCTGGGACTGTCCCGCACATACGCCTACGAGCTGGCAAAACGCGGAGAATTCCCATGCCGCATCATCCGAGTCGGCACCGCCTACCGCGTACCGACCGCGGAACTTCGCAAGTTGCTCGGCGTGACATAGGCCGGCGGGGAGCCACACCCACCCCTGGATGACGATGAAGATCGTCATCCAGGGGTTAGAGGGCGCCTGACCCCGGCGTCCAAGGTTCAAGACTCCCCTTGAAACGATCTACTTGAGTGTAGTTGACTCTCCGCGAGTGAGCGATGACAGAACGAAGGTCTGTGATGAGCCCTGTGAGCGCCCGCAGGAGCGCCTCGAACGGCTGGTGAAACCTGCTGGCCGAAGGTGTCGGTGAACTCGGACACCTCGAGCCGCTACCCCGTGCACGCGCTACAGAGCATCTCGCCACCTTCGCCCGTGAGGTGATCGGAAGCCTCGCCGCCGTCCGGCGGGAAGCGTTCCGCGAAGCCCGCGCTGATGGCCTCACGCTCACGGAGATCGCCGACCAGCTCGGCGTGAGTGTTCAAGCGGTGTCCCAGGTGCTGAGAAAACGGCCTCACGACTAGAGCGACGTCCGCCGAGATGTCTCGCACCTCCGACACCACGAAACGAAGCGTTCCTGGAGGAGAAAGCCATGCGAGGCACGACCTACAAACGTTGCGGATGCCGCAACCCCGAGACCGGCGAGAAGTACCCCACGGGCAAGTGCCCAAAGCTGGTCAACCGGAACCACGGTGCATGGTGGGCGCGCTACGACGCACCCGCAGGAAGCAGTGGCCTGCGAAGACAGCCGACCGTCGGCCCGTTCAAGACCAAGAGGGCCGCCCAGCAAGCACTTACGGAAGAACTCGGCAAGACCGAGGTCCATGGCCGACAGCTCGATCGGAGCCTGAAGACGGGCGTATACCTGCAGAACGTCTGGCTTCCGGCCAAGAAGGAGAGCCTGTCCGCCTCGACATACGCGGACTACGCGGAGATCGTCCAGCTCTACTTGGCGCCCGGACTGGGGCACCTCAAGCTGGTCGATCTAAGAGACAAGCACGTGATCGACCTGTACGAGGCGATCCTGCAGATCAACCGCCCGCTTCTCGAAGGCGAAAGGCCCAGCGAGCTGCTCCGGCGCCTCCTTGAGGTTCGGGCGTACTCGACGAGACCGCTGAAGGTCGGAGAGGCTCCGCGCCGCAAACAGACCAAACCCATCTCGCCGACGCGGGTGAAGAAGATCCATGCGGTTCTGCTCTCCGCCCTGAACTGGGCGGTGAAGTCCAAGCGCCTGAGAGAGAACCCGATCGAGCACGTGGAACCACCGCGCATCAAGGGAAGGAGGGTGAAGCCACTCGTCTGGACGAGCGAGCGCGTCGAGCGATGGCAGGAGACCGGCAAGGTGCCCGCGCCGGTGATGGTGTGGACAGCTGCGCAGACGGGCGCCTTCCTCGACTTCATCGCGGAGGAGCGGTTGTACGCCCTCTTCCATTTGGTCGCCTTCCGTGGCCTGCGTCGTGCCGAGGTCGCAGGGCTGGCCTGGGCGGACACCGATCTGCAGGGCGCGGGGACGCTGACCGTCCGCGAGACGAGCCCTGATTCCGAGAGCCAGGACGACGATTACGACGACACCACGTCCGAGGCCGGCGAGCGCACCGTGGCGCTGGACGAGGCGACCGTCTCAGTACTGCTGGACTGGCGGGCCGACCAGGAACGAGAGAGGTCCGTTGCCGGCCCCGAGGTATGGGTGGACTCCGGACGGGTCTTCACCCGTGAGGACGGGGCCCGGCTGCGCCCTCAGTGGATCTCCACGCGGTTCGAGGACCTGATCAGAAAGTACTGGCTCGTCCGGCACAGGCATTCCGTCGAAGGCTGGTCCGTCGACAGGATCGCCCGTCGCCACCGGATCTCCGTTCGCGCCGTCCAGATCGTGATCGGAGGTGAGCCTCTGCCACCGATCCGCTTCCACGATCTACGGCACGGCGCAGCAACCCTCGCCCTGCTGGGCAACGTCAACATGAAAGTGATCAGCGAGACGCTCGGGCATGCCCGCCACTCGTTCACCGCCGACACCTATACCTCGGTGCTTCCGGAGGTGTCCCGGGCAGCGGCAGAAGCGGTGGCGGCGGTCGTCCCTCGCCAGCCGCAGACGAGGACACCCGCAGCCACGAACGTGATCTCATTCGCGGACCGCCGCAGCAGGCGCGGCAAACACGCAGGGTAACCAAGCCCGAGGGGGTCAACACCCGGCTTCAGCAGGGAGGAGTGCACTCCGCCGACGTCCCGTGCACACCATGTGCACACCAGGCGCAGAAAAACGGACATCTGGAACGCGACAGGGACTTCGCCCAAGATCGCAATCTCGGGCGAAGTCCCTGGTCAGGTGGCGGAGGATCGGGGATTTGAACCCCGGATGGGCGGTAAACCCAAACCGCATTAGCAGTGCGGCGCCATAGACCGGACTAGGCGAATCCTCCAGTAGCCATCAGGCTCAGGACAGGCTACCGGTTCGGCGCACCTAGCGGCAAAGCCTGCCTGTGGACACGGAAGCATAGTCCGGATCGGCGACGTTCGCTCCCGGGGCCGCGGGAGCGAAGCGTCGTCGGATCAGCTGCCCAGCCGGAAGCCGGTGTAGCCGCAGGCCTTGCCCAGTTCGTTGCCGTGCTGCTGCATCTCGGTGAAGTTGGGCGTGCCGCCGGAGAGGTTGCCGGAGCTGAGCCTCCGCAGCGTGGTGGCGGTCTCATCCAGGTCCGACGCGAACCTCGTCGCGGCGCTCTCGACGTCACCGCCGGCGTTCTGGCCCTCGCTGCGGATCTTCGCGGCCGCGTCCGAGAACTTCTGGGCGTTCGCGGCAGCGCCGCCGCCCGGCGAAACCGCCGCGCCGCCCGAGGCGATGCCCCGCAACTCCGACTCGATGTTCTTGCAGGCGGTGTTCTTCTTGCCTCCGCCCGTGACGGAGTCGATCGGCCCGCAGGCCGTGGAAGCGAGCATCACGCCACCGATGGCGAGGGCGCCGACCAACTTGGTGGCAGACATGCGCATGGGGGTCTCTCCTTCAAGGGGGGTTTGGGACATCGAACGAGGGTAAACCCCACTGGTCACACCCGTCTCGATTACCCCTTTGGCGTTACACCGCCACATTCGGTTCCGTGACACAGCTCACACCGCCGGACGTGATGTTGGCCAACCGATTCGCGGTTGGCTCCCAGGAGCCGGTACAGTTGTCGCGGCAGGCACCCGTAGCTCAACGGATAGAGCATCTGACTACGGATCAGAAGGTTAGGGGTTCGAATCCCTTCGGGTGCGCAGCAGGTAGAAGGCCCCTTCCGATCTCGGACGGGGCCTTCTTTGATCTTGTATGTCGCGACACGCCCCAAGCTCGAAGGGTCCGGTCGCGTGCTTCGCGCTCGGCTCGAAGGCGGGTGGCCCGTGCCGGGCACGGTTGATCGGTCATGACGCTTAGCGCACTGATGGGGATGTTGGTGGGGTCCCCGTGAGGTGAGGCCACGGGTGTGCTTCGTCGAGAAGGTCGGGCAGCGTGGCGAGTTTGGTTTGCTTGTCGGCCTCTGGGACGGCTCTCAACTTGTCCGTGAGAGCCGTCCGCCATCGCGCCTGTTAGCCCTTGCCGCTCGCGCAAGCGGGCACTCTGGGACGGTACGCGTAGTTGTCATGGCGGCCAATCCATCTGCCCTTCGTCCTGGCTCGTCAGCACGAAGCGCAGGACGTCGGCGGACGGGAGGTAGGACACGGGGCTCACCGTTCGGTACCGCTAGTGCGCCCCCATCTGGCGAGGGCCCTGATGACGGCCGGGATGTCTTCAGGGCGAGCCCGGAACAGCGCGACCAGACCGAGCGCAAGCCAGGGCACGATCGTCAAGAGCGCAGCAAGAACGTAGTGCACGACAGAATGCCTCTCGTGAGGACTGCATCTGCCGCTGAGATCTGTACTAAGCCCCCCAAGCTCACTACACATACCAGCGGATGACCCGAGAGTTGCATGGCCGGGGTTCACTGTCAACGCGGTTGGCGCCTCCTGCCGTTGCGACGTTGGCAGCCGCTGGACGATGGTCCAGGTCGGTGGATGACGAGGTGACCGCTGGTATGAAGTGGCGGCCTTGACCAGGATCGGGCTGATAGGGAGGCCCTCCAGTCGGCCGGGAGCCTCGCGAACGGATGTCGGGTTTCGGCGCAGGTTGGACGCACGGGACGTGGCGCGTTTGGCCTGCGCGGCTCCTGCGGTCGGGTCGTGATGGGATCCGGCGCCGGTCAATAGGGAGATGAGAGCGACTCGTCCGAGTGGGGTGGACACATTTGCTGATGGTCTATGCGGTGTGCGCAGGCGCGGAAGTCTTTCCGGTCGAGCCGCATGGTTCAGGGGTGGGGTGGCACTTCGGTGACGAGTGGAGTGCTGGGGGCAGGACTGACCGGTTCTTGGGGTCGTAGGTGGCTCGTTCGTTGACCGTGGTGGACGGGTGTCCGGAAAAGTCGATGGAGAGAGGTAATTTTGACAAGGATGGGCTATGTGTATGGGGGACATGCGTATCTCGATTAAGGCCGCAGGGTTGTCATTGTCTGGGGACGTTGGCAAGCGCGGTCACCAGGGCGTTGGGGGTGCGCGGGGGAACTGGGTGAGCGTGGGTTGTGTGGGGTCGACGCTGTAAGTCAACGAGCGCTGTCCGTGCTCTTAGGTCAGCTCCGATCGCTTCTTCTGCGCGTGTGTAGTCGCCAGTCGAGCACGTGTGTCCTTGTTCTGTCTCCCCGCAGTTGTAGGATTCCAGAGACGCAATGACTCCTGTGGTTATGGAGCGCATCAGGATTTGTGAGCGGCTTCGAATGCGCTGCGGTGGTCGAGGTCGAACCTGCCTGTTCGTTGGGGAGCGGTTGACGCTGGATGCCTGCCGGTGGGCCGTGGCCGAATGGCTCGGTCGTCAGACGGGCGATTGGCGGAACATATGTTGGTGAGGGAAGCGGCTAGCGCACTTTCTGGAATGAGAAGGCTGGCAGTGTGCAGTATTGGTCTGGCCAGGGGGTTGGTTCGCATCCGCTGGGACGGGCACGTGTCGTCATCGTGGGGCAGGGAGGTGTGTCGGTGATCCGGGAGGTGAAGGTCGTTGGGGTGTGTCTGTGGCTTTGGGGTGGACGGGGATTGAACGGTTGTCGACATGGCTGCGAGCCGCGGGGTGCGGGGTGTTGCCTGCCTGTAATGAGCGAAGGGATGACACGATGAGCGTGTTCGGAGTGGATTATGCGTGGGGACGGCCTGGCGCGGCGGCGTTGGAAAAGGCTGGGGTCAAGTTCGTCTGCCGGTATCTGTCGCATGACACGACAGGGAAGAATCTGACGCGGGCCGAGGCGGAGCAGTTGTCGGGGGCCGGGTTGTCGCTGGTGGTCGTGTGGGAGACGAGTGCGTCCCGGGCGTTGTCGGGGCGGACCGGTGGGGTGGCGGACGCGCAGGATGCGGCAAAGCAGGCGCGGGGTTGCGGGATGCCCTCGGATCGTCCGATCTATTTCGCGGTCGACTTCGACGCCGATAGTGGTCAGCAAGCCACGATCAACGCGTATCTGGACGGGGCGGCGTCCGTGCTGGGTCGGGGACGGGTCGGGTTGTACGCGGGGTATGGGCCGATCAAGAGGGCTTTCGACGCCAAGAAGATCACGTATGGGTGGCAGACGTATGCGTGGTCCGGCGGGAAGTGGGATTCGAGGGCGCAGCTCCAGCAGTACTCGAATGACCACACGATCAATGGTGTTGGCGTCGACTACGACCGGGCCGTGAAGGACGACTTTGGGCAGTGGAAGGTCGGGGGCGGGGGCAAGCCGTCGAAGGCGCCCAAGTGGCCCGGGCGGTACCTTACCCAGCCGCCAGTGATGCATGGTGACGATGTGCGGACTTGGCAGACGCAGATGCGCAAGCGGGGATGGCGCGTCAACGTCGACGGGGCTTATGGGCCGAGTTCGGAGAGTGTGTGCCGGGCTTTTCAGGAGGAAAAGGGCCTGGGCGCGGACGGGATCGTGGGGCCGGCGACGTGGCGGGCGGCCTGGGAGGCGCCCGTCAGCTGAAATGTCGGTGGGGGCCGTTAGCGTGCGGTGTGGGGGTCGGGTACCTGAGGGGTGATGCGACGTCGCCGCAGGTGAAGGGTGTGAGGATCGTCGCTCGTGTCCGCAGTGACCTGGGCGGCTGGGGCAGGGCTTCGTGCTGATCGTCGCGGCGGCACCGGGTGTGGGCGGCGGACATGGTCGTGCAGCGGGGGATCAAGATGAGCCGTAAGGGGGTGCCGATCCGGTACGAGGCGCTGGGGCAGTGTCTGGAAGCACTGGGTGGTGAATCTCGGATCGGGTGCGGGCTCGCGGGTGGAATGGGGGCGCGTCGAGTCGTTGATCGAGCGGCAGCTTGGCTAGGTCGGGGTGGCCTTTTTAGGGGAGGGTGATGCGCACGGTCGTCCCCTTGGCGGGTTCGGAGAGGAGATCGGCGCGACCGCCGTGGGCGGCGGCGATCGCCGCGACGATCGGGAGGCCGAGGCCGGTTCCGGTGGTGCCCTGTTCGGCGCGGTGGAAGCGTTCGAACGCGCGGGCTGCGTCGGCCGGCGACATGCCGGGGCCCTCGTCGGTGACCTCGATGACGCCTGGGGCGAGACGGATGGTCGCCGGTGTTCCGGGGGGTGTGTGGGTTCGGATGTTGGCCAACAGATTGGTGAGCACCTGGCGTATGCGCGACTCGTCCACGGTCGCGATCAGGGTGCCGGGGGCGTTGAGCCGGACGGGATGGTCGGGGGCAGCGGCGGTCGCGTCCGCGATGGCGTCCCGGGTGAGGGCGACCAGGTCGGTCGGGGCCGGTTGCAGTGAGGCTTCGCGGTCCAGGCGGGCGAGGTCGAGGAGGTCGCTGACGAGGTTGTTCATGCGGCGGGCCTCGTCCTCGATGCGGCGCATGGCGTCGGGCAGTTCGTCGGGGCCGAGCGCGCCGTGCCGGTACAGCTCGGCGTATCCCTGGATGGTGGTCAGGGGCGTGCGCAACTCGTGCGAGGCGTCGGCGGCGAACTCCCGGACGCGGGCCTCGGAGCGGCTTCTGGCCCAGAACGCCTGCTCGATCCGTTCCAGCATGACGTTGATGGCGGCGGCGAGGCGGGCGGTCTCGGTGCGTCGGCTGGGGGTCGGCATGCGCGCGCGCAGGTCACCTCCGGCCGTGATGGCCTGGGCGGTGGCGGCCATCCGGTCCAGGGGCAGCAGGCCGCGGCCGATCAGCCATCGTCCAAGAAGGGCGAGTGCGGCGAGCAGGAGGGCAGCGGTGGCGACCTCGGTCAGGACGAGGTTGCGGACGGCCGAACGGATCTCCGTGAGGGGCGCCGCCACGACCACGATGCCGTTCCGCCAAGGACGCGCGACGGCGCGTAGGCCCGGGAGCGAGAACGGCTCCAGGGCCTGCGCTCGGGCGGAGAGGGCGGCGAGGTCGAGCTCCTCGACCTCGGTGACGGCCCGCTGGGGCGCGGGCACGTCGCCGCTGAGCACCCTCACCTGGCCCTTCGGCGTGACGGCCAGCACCACGAACTGGGCCGGGGCCACACCCTGCCCGGGCAGACCGGGCCGGACGAGGCGCGTCACCGCACGATCGCGCGTGGCCTGGAGTTGGCCGTCCACCTGGTGCATGAGGTACCCGTTCAGGACGAGCGCGCTCACCAGGCCCATGATCGCGAGTCCGGCGAGCGTGATGGCCAGCAGCCCGGTCAGCAGCCGGGCGTTGAGGGTCACGGCCGCAGCGCGTAGCCCACCCCGCGCTGGGTGTGGATGAGCGGCGTGCCGAGCGGGTCGAGCTTGCGGCGCAGGTAGCTGATGTAGGTCTCGACGACCTGCGCGTTGCCGTGATGCTCCCAACCCCACACGCTCTCCAGGAGTTGGGTGCGCGACAAGACTTTCCCGGCATTGCGCATCAGGTGGGCGAGCAACCTGAACTCGGTCGGCGACAGGTCGACGTCGGCCCCGCCGCGCCGCACCGTCCAGTGGGCCTCATCGAGTTCCAGGTCGCCGACGCGCAGGACGCCCTCGTCGGCGGACGCGGTGGTTCCCAGGAGCGCGGTCCGCCGGAGAACGGCGCGGACCCGCGCGACCAGCGCCTCGATCGAGAACGGCTTGGTGACATAGTCGTCGCCGCCCAGCGTTAGGCCCGTTACCGTGTCGGACGGCGTGTCGCGCGCCGTCAAGAAGATCACCGGGACCTGGTCGCCGCCCGCGCGCAACTGCCGGCAGACCTCGAAGCCGTCCACGTCGGGCAGCATGACATCCAGCAGGACGAGGTCGGGCCGCTGGACCGCGGCCTGGCGGAGCGCGGCCTCCCCCGTGCTCGCGGTGACCGTCGCGAAGCCGTGGAAGCGCAGCGCGACCTCGATGAGATCGCGGATGTTGGCCTCGTCATCCACGACGAGCACCCGTCCGCCCTCGCTCACCCGCTGGTTCTCTCGTCCGTGTGTCGGTACACGTTCACTGGTCGGGTTCCTGCTCACGCGTTGCTTCTTGCCCCTTCGGGGTGCTCGCTCCTGTGTCGGTGGACGTTCATCCGTTGGTTGTCGGCTGCCGGCCTTCGTGCGAGCGTTGGGTCTTCCTTGTCGGCCGCCGTTGGGGTGTCGGTGCTCGCTTAGTGGCGCCCGCAGCGGCGTCGGTTTGTCGCTCATGTGTTGGTGCTTGTTTGCACGTCGGTCTGTACTAGCCCGTCGGACTGTATTTGCCCGTCGAGTTCTTGCCCACGTGGCGGTTCCCGTCCCGCGTGGCGGTTCCCGTCCCGCGTGGCGGTTCCCGTCCCGCGTGGTGGTTCTTGTCTGCGTGACGGTTCTCGTCCCGCGTGGTGGTTCTTGCCCACGTGGCCGTTCTCGTCCCGCGTGGCCATTCCCGTCCACGTGACGGTTTTCGTCCTGCGTGGTGGTTCTTGCTCGCGTGGTGGTTCTCGTTCATGTTGGTTCTCGCCCGCTGGCGTCCGTGGGGTGTTGGTTCTTGCTTGTCGGCTTCGGTGGCGGTCTGGTTCGGCTAGGCATCCATTTGGGCGTGCTGCCAGTCGTCGTGCACTCGTTCAGGCGTGGCGTTTGTGCCTGATCAGGTCGTCCACGGTGCCATATGGCGAGGGTCAGCTGTTCTTGGGTTCGCGGACGAGTTTGGCGGTGCGGGTTTGGTTGGTGCGCTCGCCCATGACGAGGACCTGGTCGCCGTTCGCGAGGGCCGCGACCGTGGATTTGGCGCCGTCCTTGCGGACGCGGGTGTTCGTGTCGGTGGTCCAGGTCCAGGAGGCGCCGTCGACGCTGCGGACGGTCAGTGTCGCGCCGGATCGTGCGGTGATCTGGCCGCGCTGCCAGGTGGCGAGGTGGAAGCCGTCCTTGCGGCGGACGGTCGCCTCGCCGTGGACGCCTTGGATGCCTCGGAGGCCGTGGTGGGCGTGCCCCTTGCCTCGCCAGTTCCCGTCGTCCCCGGGCGACGTCTGGCTGGGGGACGGCGACGGGTTGGCTGCGGCCGCCGGTACGGCGAGGTACAGGCCGAGTCCGAGCAGTCCGGCCGCACCCACGCCGGCCGCGAGGGTCTTCTTGTCGGTTCGCATGAGGATGATGTAACCGGAGCCGCCTGATAGAAGCCCTCACAGAATGCTGAGAGAACCCTGGGAATCAGCTCCGGATCGGCCGCCGCCTTGGCGTGATGTGGATCACACTTTGCGGGTGGGTGTCCGTCGTCACGGGCCTGGCGGGAGTAGAGACCTGTGAACGAGGGGCGGAGGACGGGATGGCGGATCGTGCCGGTTTCACCGACTACGTCGAGGAGCATTCGGATCGCCTGCTTCGGACCGCGTACCTGCTCACCAGGGATTGGGCGCGCGCCGAGGACCTCCTGCAGACGGCGCTGGCCAAGGCGTGGGTCGCGTGGGGGCGGATTCAGGACGATCCGGGCCCGTACGTCTACCGGATCCTGACCAACACGCACGCGTCCTGGTGGCGGCTGCGGCGGCGGAACGAGGTGCCGACGGCGCATCTGCCCGAGGTCCCCTGCGCCGATCTCGCGCAGGTGGTGGACGACCGGGAGGTCATGTGGGACGCGCTCGGACGGCTCTCGCCGCGGCAGCGCGCGACGGTCGTCCTGCACTACTTCGAGGAACTGCCGGTCGAGCACGTCGCGATGGTCCTTGGGTGCTCGGGCTCGACGGTGAAGACGCAACTCCGTCGTGCTCTCGTTCGGTTGCGGGTGGATCCGTCCCTGCACATCTTGAAGGAAACGAGGTAACGGTGCCGTACGCGGAGGAAGAGCTGACCATCGTCCTGCGGGAGCGCAGCAAGGGCGCGTCCGTCAATCCCGGTCGTGTCCACCAGGTCGTGCGGCGCGGGAGGTCCATCAGGCGGCGCAGGCGCCTCGCGGCGGCCGTCGGGGGCGTGGCGACGGTGTGCGCGATCGCGCTGACGCTGCACGGCGGGGCTGCGCACGAGCCGGCGGACGACGCGGTGCCGGTCGCGGTGCGGCTGCCCATGGAGGTGTCGATGCCGGCGGCCGCGCGGGGGGTGGTGAGCTCAAGGATGCCGCTGGTGGTGAGCGCCCAGCGGCAGCGGATGGGGGAGAACGCGATGGTGCGTTTCACCGCGCTGAGCACCGGCACGATGTTCAACGTGCGCTGCGCCGTCCCCAACTCCTGGCTGATCACCAGGCTCGACACGCCAGGCCGTCCAGGGAGCATTGGACGGTGCGGGCCCGCCGACCATCTGTCGCAGCTCGACAGAGCGTCGGCGGGCTCGTCGTGGGTCGGGACCGTCCGCACGCTGGAGGTGTGGGTGTTGCCACCGCAGGCTCTTGTGGACGAGGCGACGAAGCCCGACGAGATTCCCGTTCTGGCGGCCAAGACGGGTGTCTGGGACGGCGCGTGGGCCGTCGGCGTCTACGACTCTTGACCCGGCTGCCTAACCCGGCCGGTGGGGTGCAGGCCGCGTCGTCCTCCGCCGCTTTGAGCGTTGGCTCTTGAGGCGGCGGTTGGAGGCCTTCTGCGGCGGGTGGGCTGGAGCGCGCGGGACGGGTTACGGCTCCTGAGTGTCCGGTTCGGTCGGGGCGAGGGTCTCCAGGACCTGTTCGCCGTACTTGGCCAGTTTGTTCTCGCCGACGCCGTTCACGCGGCCGAGTTCGGCGAGGGACGACGGGAGGGCGGTGGCGATCTCCCGCAGCGTCGCGTCGTGGAAGATCACGTAGGCCGGGACGCCCTGCTCCTTCGCGGTGGCGCCGCGCCACGCGCGCAGCCGCTCGAAGATCGGCTGGGCCTCGGCGGGCAGTTCCACGGGGGCCTTGCGTTCCTTGGCGGCCTTGGCCGCCTTCGCCGTGGCGCGTTCGGGCTCGCGGCGCATCATGACCTTGTGCCGTCCGCGCAGGACGTCGGCGCTCGCGTCGGTCAGGACGAGTGCGCCGTAGTTGCTCTCGACCGCGAGCAGGCCCTGTGCCAGCAGTTGGCGGACGACGCCGCGCCACTCGACGTCGCGCAGGTCGGTGCCGATGCCGAAGACCTTCAGCGAGTCGTGGTCGAACTGGATGACCTTGGCGTTCTTCTTGCCGAGGAGGATGTCGACGATGTGTCCGGCGCCGAACTTCTGGCGCCGCTCCCGGTCGAGCCGGACGACCGTCGACAGGACCTTCTGCGCCGGGACGGTCGCGTCCCACGTCTCGGGCGGGGACAGGCACGTGTCGCAGTTACCGCACGGTGCGCCGGACTGCCCGAAGTAGTTGAGCAACTGGACGCGGCGGCACTCGACCGTCTCGCAGAGCGCGAGCATCGAGTCGAGGTGCAGGCTCTGCCGGCGGCGGTGCGCGGCGTCGCCCTCGCCCGCCTCGATCATCTTGCGGAGGTTGACGACGTCCTGCAGCCCGTAGGCCAGCCAGGCGGTGGACGGCAGGCCGTCGCGTCCGGCGCGTCCCGTCTCCTGGTAGTAGCCCTCGACCGACTTGGGCAGGTCGAGGTGCGCGACGAAGCGGACGTCGGGCTTGTCGATGCCCATGCCGAACGCGATGGTCGCGACGACGACCAGACCGTCCTCGCGAAGGAACCTCGACTGGTTGACGGCGCGGGTCCGCGCGTCCAGGCCCGCGTGGTAGGGGATGGCCTCGATGCCGTTCTGGCAGAGGAACTCGGCGTTCTTCTCCACCGAGTTGCGCGACAGGCAGTAGACGATGCCCGCGTCGCCCTTGTGCTCGTTCTGCAGGAGGTGGAGGAGCTGGCGCTTGGCGTCGGTCTTCGGCTCGATGCGGTACTGGATGTTGGGACGGTCGAAGCTCGCGACGAAGTGCCGGGCCCGGTCGAGGTTGAGGCGGGTGGCGATCTCGGTGCGGGTGGCCTCGGTGGCGGTCGCGGTCAGCGCGATGCGCGGCACGTCCGGCCAGCGTTCGTGCAGGCCGGAGAGCATCAGGTAGTCGGGGCGGAAGTCGTGGCCCCACTGCGAGACGCAGTGCGCCTCGTCGATCGCGAACAGCGAGATCGTCCCGCGGTCGAGCAGTTCGATGGTCGCGGGGACGCGCAGCCGCTCGGGCGCCAGATACAGCAGGTCGAACTCGCCCGCGACGAACTGGGCCTCCGTCACGCGGCGCTCGTCGAGGTCTTGGGTGGAGTTGAGGAACCCGGCCCGCACGCCGAGCGCCCGCAACGCGTCGACCTGATCCTGCATGAGCGCGATGAGCGGCGAGATGACGATCCCGGTGCCCTTCCGCACGAGGGAGGGGATCTGGTAGCACAGCGACTTCCCGCCGCCGGTCGGCATCAGGACGAGGGCGTCGCCGCCGGAGACCACATGCTCGATGATCTCCTGCTGCCCCGCCCGGAACGCGTCGTACCCGAAGACGCGCCGCAGCGTCTCCTGCGCCTCGGTCACGACCGCCGACGCGTGCGCCGCCTCGCCTTCGGGGACGCGCGCCTCGGGCACGGTCTCCGGTGCCTCGCTCACCTCGGTGCCGCTCTCGGGGGAAGCCATCGCCCCATCCTATGAGCCGCCACCGACGCTCGTCCGGGCGAACGCATGACCCCAGCTTCCTAGTTGCAGGACGTCCTGCGCCCGCCCAGAGGGTCTTGCGTGCTCTCGCGTGTCCGGTTCGGTGTCGTCCTGTGTTCGTGTTGGCGTCGCCCACGTCTTTGGGGGTCGTGGGTGTTGGGCCTGGGGTGTCGTGGGTCTGTCTGGGGCGCGGTGCGTTCCGCCTGTAGGGCGTCTTAGGTGGCTACTTGTTCGATTAGTTCGGGGGTCAGGGCGTTCAGGTCGTCCGCGACGTAGGAGGCGAGGGCCAGGGCGTCGGACGCGGGTGGG
>NZ_SMKU01000230.1 GCF_004349215.1 Actinomadura rubrisoli
GCCGCCTCCTCCGCCCGCCCCTCTAGCGGGACCCCTCCCGGAGCTGCGGCAGTACAACTGCCGTGTCAGTACAACTGGCGCCGGCGCCCCCAAACAGGAGGATCGACATGCCGGATGACCACGGCTCCGAGGCGTTCCGCGAGCAGCCCATCGATGACCCGGACCTGCCGGTCAGCCCGCTCCGGCGCCCGAGGCTGTGGGTTTGGACCGTGTCCATCTTGATGTTCATCGCGGGTCTGGTGTTCCTGATGCTGCCGGTCACCGTGGTGTACTACCTCGGCGACCACCACAAGCCGTACGACGTCGAGACCCTCTACGCCAAGAGAAGCGACCAGGTGCTGGTGGGGCAGAAGGATCTGGACGATTCGTCCCCCATTGTGACCAGCGTCCGGCTCGGCTGCGGCACCGCGCTCGACCACGGCAAGGGCGAGGTGAAGCAAGGACCCGACGGCCCGAAGGCATGCGCCATCGCCGAGCGGTCACGGACGATCGCGGGCTGGCTTCTCGCCGCCCTCGGGGGGCTCGGCTTCGGGGCCGGATTCGCCCTCGCTCCCGTGCGTTCGCACGTCGAGAGACTCAAACACTGGGCCGATCAGTCGCGTCACTAGCGATACGCGCCTAGGCGGTACGGCCGCCTCCTGGCGTGCGTACGGCAGCCGTACGGTGAACGCCGCGCCCTGGCCGGGTTCGCCCACCGCTGAGACTCGGCCGCCGTGGCTCTCCACCACCTCGCGGACCAGCGCGAGGCCGAGGTCGAAACGGCGGCCGGGGTGGCGTCCAGGGCGCGGACGAGCACGTACATCATCAACTGCAGCGCGGTGCGGGCGTAGATGCCCTCCTCTTCGCGGGCCTGCAGGATCAGGGCCTCGGCGGCGCCGCTGGCTGCCTCTCACACCTGGTCGAGATCGCGCGGCACCGGGCCGGGGACCCGTCTAGGGGCGGTCACGACGTCTCCGGCCGGATACGGCGGGCAAGCGCCTCGGCGCCGAGCTCGGCGTCGCTCTTGGCCAGCCTCCGCAACCTGATCCGCCGACGCCGTTCCTGGTCCTGGCCTGCCCGCAGACCGACATCGCCACCGCCGACGCGCCCACAACGGCCGCGTACCGCGTCACGTCATGCCTCATCGCGACACCGTGAACGCCGCTTTCGTTGGCATCTTCAGCGCCGCGCAACAGCCGCCTACCGGGCGTGGGCCGCCGGGTAGCGCCGGGCTGGTGCCCGCGAGCCCGGCAGCGTCCTCGGGATGGCCGTCGACCAGCACGCCGAAGAGCTCCCGCGCCAGGGAGACCACACCTCGGCGCATGTTCTTGTAGGCAGGCAAAGGAACGAGCTACAACAGCGAGGTTCCGTCGTGGATGCGCAGGAACGGGCTGTCGCTCCTCAACGCGTCCGCCACACGGACGGCTCGGGCTTCGGGCATCGCCTCCGCTGCTTTAGACGGCAGAAGCCAAGCAACCTCTGTTGCTTCATCAGACAGGTCGGGCTCCCCGCTGACCGGCCGGCAGCGAATGGCCAGGGAGACCACGCCCTGCTTCATGTTCTTGTAGACGCCAGTCAGCCGCTCAGGCTCGACCTTCACGCCGGTTTCCTCGAACACCTCGCGGACAACGCCCTCGAACGGTGTCTCGTCCAGTTCCAGGACACCGCCAGGCGGCACCCAACGGCCGTCGTCGGCGCGCTTGATGGCAAGGATGCGTCCGTCGTCTCGGACCACGATCCCTGAGACGCTGACCGAGTGGCGAGGGAGGTCCTCATCCGGCTTCATTCGTCGGCCGTCCATTCGTAGGTCAGTTTCCACAGCGAACGCATGGTCAGAGTCGGCGCTCAGAATTCGATTAGGGCGATGGTCGCGTCATCGTGGCGCTTCGAGCGTGCCCATCTGGTCCGGTCAGGGTCGGTGTTCTCAACGTCACGCACATGATCCAGCCAACTTCGCATCCCCCGGTGGATGAGGCGATCGAAGCACTCCTCCCACGTCGTCACGCCGAACGGTTCAACTGGGCGTGCACCCCCGTCTGAGAGAAGGAGCGCGTGCGTGAGATCGTGGACGGGCGTCGTCCCGGTGAGGGCATGTTCTGCTGCGGCTGGCTCGCCCGCCGCGACCCAGTAGCCGTCAGGATGGTTCCTTAGACGACGTTCTTCCGCCACCAGGGCTGCCCAGAGCCCATGGTCGCCCGTGTTGGCCTGGCGAAGCGAATTGCGCTGCTGGACGGCACTCTGTTTCAGTCGCTGATCGGTAAACGCCTTGAAGCCTTCGCCGTCTCGCAGCACCACGAAGGAGTCACCGAGAACAAGCCAATCCACCTGCCTTGATGCGGTTGTTCGGACCGCGACCACGGTCGCCGACGGCGATTGGGGATGCATGGGATCGCAGGTGTCGGCATGGGCCGCAGACGTCGCCGCGATGGCCCTCCGGAGCGCATGGGTCAGGCTCTCGTCGGTGTTCCGGGCCTCGTCCATGAATCGCGCCGCCAGAAACCGGACGAACCACGGGAGTCCGTGCTTGCAGCCGATATCCGACTCCGGGGGGAGACCGGATCCGTCCAAGAGCACGACCATGTCCGGCGCAGCAGCAACATAGTCCTCGTTGACCGCCTTCGGTGCCTTGCCCGCGGTGGCGAAAGAAACGTTCACCGTTTCCCCTCCCCCTCGTGACGTTGAGGCGACGTGAGCACGTGTGAAGAATGGATCTCTTCGGTCGCTTGGTCGTGGTCAGAGGTGATCACCATTGAGAACAAGTCAGTACCCACTTGGTCATAAAGCTCCGCGAGATGACCATTCAGGTAGTGGGCCGCGCCGAGAGATCCGATCGCATGGACACCGGCGATGTAGAGGAACGAGCCCTGCCCATCGGGCCGCGGAAGACGTCCGAGGTAGGCGATGTCGGTCTCCCGAGGATCGTTGGGATCGTCGGATGGCGAGGTGTGTGCCGTCGAGGTCGCTCGCTCGGTTATTGCCCATCGCCCGTCGGTCAGCTCACTGAAATTCAGCACCGGGTCCCCGCGAAGCGTTTCTGCGGTCACCGGCGACGACTTCGGTCCGCAGATCACGACCAGGCCGTCTCGGTTGAGGTCGATCTCGCCGGTCAGCGGGATGTATTCGAGGTCGCCACTGAGTCCGAGCGCGTTCGCAAGTCCAAGGACGGTCTGACCTGCGGCCGCGTCGGCGCGCGCGACGAGTCGTCGTCCCCCAGGCCGTTCCGGCACCGCCACGCTGATCTTGCCCGTGCCGAGGAAGGCGCGTTCGGGAGGCGGCCCGACGTCCTTGAGTTGTGCGACGCGCGCACGGCTGATGCCCATGAGCCGTGCCACATCCGCCATGGACAGGCCTCGCTCCCGGAGCGCCTGGATGCTCTCGCGGCGCATCCGCGAGGTCTCTTTCACGGCATCCTGGAGCTCAGCCATGAGCCGTGCGGCCTCGCGCAAACGAAGCTTGTGATCTTCGATCTGCGCAAGCCGTCGGACCTCCTCGATCACACAGTCTCCTTACCTGGACGCCCACAGCTCCCTATCTCCACAAGGTTAGCGCTAAGGGGGGCTTGACAGTCCGAGGGGCTCAGTGGCACCGTCCTGCTAAGCCCCCCTTAACACCCTCAGGAGTTGAGGGAGGACGTCCCTGGACCTCCAGGGCAGCGCTTCTTGATAACCCCCATACCGCGCTGGTGATCAGGGTCAACGGTTCCCGTGTCCGGGCCGATGCTCCTCCAAGTCCCCGGATGTCCCTGGTCAGGGCAGTGCGACTGATTCGAACAGCGACTTGTGCTGTCCGTGCGCCACGGGCGGGACCCTGCTGATGGCCGGGTGATCGTCCGTGGTGGGCGGAGAAGGCAAGTTCGTGCTGGTGGTTCTGACATGTGGGAGGTCTGGTGACCAGACACAACGGGCGCCCGCCGATCCTGGCAAGTTCACTGAACCCCGATTGGCTGTCGTTGGTTCCCGGTCAGCGTCCGCGGGTTCGGTGCGATGACTGCGGCCGGCTGCGGCTGTGGCGGCGGGGGATGCTGGTGGCACATAGCCGGGAGCCGTTGATCGGTCCGGAAGAGCGCTTCCGGACCGCCCGGCCCCGCCCCTTAGACGTGGCGCTCCGACCGGTTCGGTGTCCGGGGAGTGGGCAGCGCGTCCGGCTGGACGTCTCGGCCGCCCGCTGGCATGCCTCGCTGCGGGAAGCGGCCGCATTGGCGTCCCGCCGCGCTATGGCGGCCCGTCGACCGTTCTCGGGCCGCTCTGCTCCGCCCCTGTCCGAGCAGCCGTAGGCGCTGGCGCCTGGGCGCCTCGGCGCATCCCCTCCCCAGTGCCCCGGCCAGGGCCTCCTTCCCCAGGGTCCTGGCCGGGGCGCTGCCGTGTTCGGTGAGCCCCTTCCGTACAAGGAGAGCCTGATGGGCAGTAACGCCTACCTGGATATGTCCCTGATCCACCCGCACCCAGCGAACATCCGTGAGGAGCTGGGCGACCTGAGCGAGTTGGTCGATTCGGTTCGCGCGCACGGGGTGGTGCAGCCGCTGGTGGTGCGCCCGCACCCGCGCCGCCAGGGTGCGTTCGAGCTTCTGGCCGGGCACCGCCGCTACGCCGCCGCCCGCCAGGCCGGTTGTGACCGGGTACCGGTCACGGTTCGGCACGGTGTGGACGACGGACAGGCGCTGGAGTTGATGCTGGTGGAGAACTGCCAGCGCCGCGAGCTCAACGCCATGGAGAAGGCGGAGGCGATGGGCGCGCTGATCAACCGCGACTACACAGCGGCCGACATCGCCCGCACGACCGGGCTGTCGTCTTCCACGGTGTCGTACTACGTGGCGCTGCTGGAGCTGGACGACGCGTCCCGCGACAAGGTCCGCTCCGGGCTGGTCACCGCGACCGACGCGGTCGCCGCGGTGCGCCGCACTCGCAAGCGGGCCCGCGCCAAGTCCGGCTCGTCCGCCGAGTTCGCGTGGGAGCCGGACCACCTGACCGGCACGCACATGCTGGCGCGCAAGGCCCGCAGGCTGTGCGACGCCCGCGAGCACACGATGCGGCGGCGGATCGGGAAGACCGCGTGCGGGCAGTGCTGGGAATCAACGATCCGCGCCGATGAGCGGGTCGTGGTCGGTGTGATCGCCGACGAGCTGGCCAGCGATCTGGAGAGCACTGGCACGACGCCGGTGAGGACGGGCCGGTAATGGGCGCCGGTGACTACCGGGCGCCGCTGGACGGCGTCACCCGGTACACCAGCTGGGAGAAGGTGCCCGGCGACTGGCACACCCGCACCCAACTCGGCCGGATGGATCCTCCGCGCAAGCCCGCGCCCGGTGCCGTGCCGCGCGGCCAGGTGCTGTATCACGGCAACAGTTACGCGCCGCTGTACGCGCTGGACGACACCGTTGCCAAACGCCCGGTCTCGGACGCCCAGCGGGCTGCCTTGGACCAGGCTCGGGAGCTGCGGCGGGTGTGCCGCCTGTGCGGTGGCTGCGATCTGGACGAGTACGGCGACCCGGTGCCGCTGGGCAGGGGCCGCGTGTGCACCCGGTGCTGGGTTGTGCAGGGCGCCTACCGCGAGCATCTGGAGGCCCGTGATGCAGCCCGGCGGCTGCACGAGCGGATGGCGGCCGGGACGGCCGTTGTGCTGGCCGTAGATGCCGCATCTGTCCGGGACGTCGCCGACCTGACGCGCATTCACCGGGTGGTCATGGTGGGCCGCGGCCTGCATGTGGACGTGCCGGTGGCGGCCCCGGGTGACGGGGCTCCTGCCGCCGGTGCGCTCGCTCCAGTGGAGGCGTTCGCCGAGATCACCCGGCGTCTGCAGGACAGCCCGGACATATGGCCCGACGGCCTGGCGATCATCTGCTGGGCCGACGCCGACCGCGTCCGGCGGCGCCTGACGAACCTGCTGCGAGAGGCCGCCCCCGCGACGGCGCCGCCCGTCTGGCTGGCCGACAGCTCGTGGTACGAGCTGTGCGCGTACTACGTCCACTGGTTCGCCGAGCCCGACGCCGCGATCGTTGGATACCGCCCGGACTGGCGCGCGTCCCCCACCGGCATGCACGGCGCCGCCGGCCAGAGGGCCCGGGCCGCCGAAGCCGCGCTGGAGGCCATCGTCACCGACCACCCCGGCGCGGTCTCGCCACGCGCCCCGTGGGTCACCCATCCGGCCGCGCTGGCTGACACAGATACTCAGGAGGCGCCGTAATGACGCGGATCAGCGTGACGTTCGAGATCGACGACAGCGAGCTGCGTTCCTGCAGCGATTCCCGTCTGGTCACGCTGTGGCATGTGGCCCAGGCGAACCCGGCGCCGCACGGCGACAAGCGCGCCGGCGACGTCGTTGAGCACATCGGTCGGGAGATCATCCGCCGGTGGCTCGGCCACGTCGAGCCGGAGCTGTGGCACCACCAGGGCTGCCACTACTACTGGTCCCGCCTGGGTCGCTTCGCCCGCTACGAGCCGGGCGGCCCGACCGGCACACCCGAATGGGACGACGGCACCTGGGTCGCCAAAGCCGACGCCGACACCAGTCCCTGCGACGAGACGGGAGGCGCTCGGTGAGGGCCCCACGGCCTCGGCTAGTCAAGGTGCGCTTGTCCGGCGAGGCCGCCGATGTGGCGGCGCTGGCCGACCTGCTGGCCGATCTGCCCGGCGACCGGTGCGCGGTTGGTGAAGTCTCGGTCCCCTACCCCAACCGGCGTGACAGCGGCGTGCGCCGCTACCTCGACGTAATAGTGACCGGCCCGCCCGAAAGCTAGGGCTTTGCAGAGTTCCCCGAGCCCCGGGACGCCCCCACCTCCAAGCAGTGGCGTCCCGGGCCACCTCCCAACAGGAAGGAAGTTCAAACGATGGCCGACAACCCCACCCAGGGCAAGTCCTCGACGTGGCCCAACGGCGAGCCCAAGAGCGTCCGCAACGCTGAGCGCGGCAAGAGCGTCCGGGATACCTACGAGGCCGGGAAGAAGAAGTAGGCGTGATCATCCCGCTGCGGTTCCCGGACGGGAAGCTGGACTACTCCCGCTTGGGCGAATGGTTCGCGCTGTGCGACGTGTGCTGCGCGCGGACCTTGCTCAGCCGTGTGGACGACTGGTTGATCCCGCGCACCACCGGCGGCCGCGTCTATTGCCCGCGTTGCGCCTGCCGCACCGCCGAGCAGCTGCTCGCCGAGGCGTCCCCGGCCGGCCCGCGGCGGCGCGCCCGCGTCGCCGTCGCCTGGTTGTGGACGGCGCTGCGTCTCCGAGTGCACCGCCTCACCTATCGGCCACGTCACGGCCGCTGACCAGCCTTGTTCCGGCCCACCTGGAAGGGACGATCACAGATGATTGAGATCAGGGCGGACGAGCACGACCGGCCGATCACCGCCGACGGCCCGCACAACAACGAGCGGACCCGCGCGGTCGCGGCTGGGATCGACACCGCGTTCCGGCTGCTCAACTACGCCACCATGAGTACGAACGGGCTGACCTACCCCAGCGACGTGTACAGCGTGCTGGGCGAGCTGTCGGCCGCCGTTTCCAAGCTGCCGCAGGCGCTGCGGCAGATGGCCGAGTTCATCGACGGCCAGGTGACCAGTGGCCGGGCCCGTGAGCACCCAGATTACGGCCGATACGGCGGCGACGCCGAGGCCGCCGCCCGGGCGCTGGCGAGCGTGACGCGGGAGGCGTCCGCCGCCGCGACCCGACTGGGCCGCCTGCTCGGCGAGGCCCAATCGACCGTTCGCGGCCTGGAGGCGGCCGACGGCTGAACACCCGAACCAATCACCGCGCGGGGACCGCCGGGGCAAGGATGCCTCGCCGGTCCCCGCGCCGCATTCCGCCCTCTTGCGTGACGAGGTGATCCCCGGTGCTCACCAGCACCCCCGGCGCCGCCGCGATCGTTCCGCCCGCCCGGCGGGGCCTGTCGCCGTGGCCGGCCCGGCACTGCCCGAACTGCGAAACCCCGCTGGACGGCGGCCCGGTGCAGTTCCGCTGCCCGGCCTGCCAGCGCGGCGTGCACGCCGCCGACATCGACCACGAACACCGCCCAGCGCCCGCCCCTACCACCCAGCCCGAGCACGGCCACTGACAGAGACCACCACCAGCCGGCGACTGCCCCCGGGCAGTCCATGGCCCGGAAGGACCTGATCCCGTTGAAGACCCGCCCCGCACTACCAGCGCGCCCTCCCCGCACGGCCGCGGTGCCGATGCACCCCCGCGCCTTCGCGGCCCTGGCCGACGACGTCGCCGCCGTGTTCGAGCGGCACCGCGTGCCGGTGTGGCTGGACGACGCCCGGCAGGCCCTGGAAGCGGCCCTGTGGGGGTTCGTGCACCCCGACCTGGGCGGTACCGCCGCCGACCCCTACCGCGACCTTCACGGCTGCCACGACGACGAGGGGGAGTGACCGGCGTGAAGTTCGTGATCGACACCGCCGTGTTCGCCGACGCGGTCGGCTGGGCCGCGCGGTTCCTGCCCGCGCGGCCGCCTGTCCCGGTCCTGGCCGGGATCCGGCTGCGCGCCGGCGAGGGCCGTCTCACCGTCACTACCTTCGACTACGAGGTGTGCGCCCACGCCGAGACCGGCGCCGACGTTGGCCAGGACGGCACCGTGCTGGTCTCGGGCCGGTTGCTCGCCGAGATCGCGCGGCGGCTGACCGCGGGCTCTTGCGAGGTCAATTGCGAGGGCGCCACGGTGTGGCTGCGCGCCGGGCGCGCCGCCTTCAGCCTGCTCACCATGCCGGTGGAGGACTACCCCAGCCCGCCGCCCGCGCCGCCGGTGATCGGGCGGATCGACGCTGCCGCGCTCTCCCAGGTGATCGGGCAGACCGTGGTCGCCGCCAGCCATGACGCCACCGTCCCGGCGCTGTGCTCGATCCGCATCGACCTGCGGCCTGACGGCCCGCCGGTGCTGTCCGCCACCGACCGGTACCGCGTCGCGCTGGGCGTCGTCCCCGGCTGGCAACCCACCATCACCGAACCCGACGACACCGCCGACCACCACGACGCCGACGGGTCCAGCAGTGGCACTGCCACCGCAACAGTGGCCGGGCCGGTGTTCGTGTACTGGTCGACCATGGCCGAGATCGCCAAGACCATGACCGGCGACGCCCACCTCACTCTGGGGCTGACACTCAACGACGACGGGCAGCCGCAGCTGCTGAGCGTCCAGGGAGCCGGCCGGACCTTGATCACCCGGACGCTGGACGGCGCCGCGCTCGACTACGCCACGCTGCTGGACAAGCCGCGGCCGCACCGTGTGCGGCTCGACACGACCGCGTTCCTGACCGCCGTCCGCAACGTCGCGGTCGTCGCCGAACGCAACACCCCCGTCCACCTGAGCTTCACCACTGCCACAGACCAGGACGACGGTGAGGCGGCGGGAGAGATGACGCTGCAGGCCGGGCACGGCGACGAAGCCACCGGCCGCGACACCCTGCCCGCCCACATCCACAGCAACACCGGCAGCGTCCCACCCGGCATCGCCTTCAACCCCGACTTCCTGGCCGCCGCGCTGGGAGCCCTGGGTCCCGGCACCACCACCTACGTGTCGTTCGCCGACAACACCGCCGTGGCGGCCCTGCTATGCAGCGCTCCGCCCGACAACCCCGCCGAGCTGGGCTATCGGCATTACCTGATGCGGATCCGCGCCACCAGCTGACGGCCGCCGTCCCAGCCTCTTCCTCGCCTCTGCCCCGGTCGGCCCACTCCGCGGCCGCCGAGGCAGCCCGCGTGAAACAGGCGCACCGTTCAACCCGTCCAGGAAGGACTACCGATGACATCGGACTACCACGGAAAGATCACCAACGTCGTCCGCGACGCGACCGAGGCGTTGCACGACGGCGACACTGGCATCCTCAGCATCCTGCGGACACCGACGTTCAACATCGTCGGCCGCGACAGTTGCCACGCCGAGTACGTCACCGTGGACGGCGAATACGGGCAAGTGTGCACCCCGCTGCGGGACCACCGCCGGTTCTACGTCCGCGGCCCCCACGCCGTCCCGACCGACGCCGCCGACAGCATCCGGTTCCACCCCACGATCGAGTCCGCGCTGTCGGAGGCGATAGGGCGGATCTCGTGAACGCCTCCGCCGTCCCTGCCGGCCCCGTTCACGCCCAGGTAGCCATGCACTTCCTCAGCGCGGGCAACAGTCCCGCCGACAAGGAGATCGCTGTGGACGGCCGCTGGTTCACCAACCTCGGCCCGGTCTACGACGGCCACCACGCCAAGATCCGCGACTGGCACCTCTTCCTTCACGACGGCTATTGGTACATCGGCCAGGTCGCCGAAATCCGCGACCACGGCCACCAGGTCCGATTCATAGGAGACCGGCGGTGGATGCCGGTCAGCGGGATGGCAGCACTCCAGACGCCCCAGTGATGCCGCTGCAGACACGAAAGCCGCCTCCCTGCAAGCCCGCCCCGCCCATCAAACGCCGGACTCGACCCGGCCATGCCCCTCCCGACTAGGAGATACGCCATGCCTGCGCCTCGCCACCGCCGCATCCGCGCGCGCCAGCCGTGGGACGACCCCGGACGCGTGAACCTGCGCCTCGAAGTTCCCGCCTGGACCAAGGACGCGCTGTGCGCCGAACTCGGTGTCGAGGTGTTCTTCAGCGAGGGCGGCACAGGTGACCACATCACCCAGCTCGCGAAGCAGGCATGCACGGCCTGCACTGTCCGCACCGAGTGCCTGGAGTGGGCGTTGACGTTCGAGCAGTCGCAGGACCGCTACGGCGTGTTCGGTGGCGCCGGCCCGAGGGAACGTGCCGCCCTCCGCAGTGAGCGCGAGCGGCCGTGGGCGGTCGCATGAACGTCTCCACCCACAACGGGTCCTTCGACCTGGACGCGCTGCACGGAATGAGGTCGATGCCATGACCGAGTACTTCGCGATCATCACGATCAGTACGCCGACCAACAACGCTACTGGTGCCCTGCAGGGCACGTTCACGTGCACCATGCGGGTCGGCGCGGGCACCACGCGGTCCGCAGTCTACGAGCACGTCCTCAAGATGATGCCCCGCCAATTCCAGGGCGGGAACGTCATGTTCTTCAGCGCCGAGCCGAACCGCACCCCGCACTGAGATCAGCCGGACAGGTTCCTTCCCTTGGCTCTTCGTTCTGGGCCGGGAACCCTTTCCCCACGGAGACGACCATGACCATCAATTCCGCGTTCACCGCCGCCGATCTGGACCTGATCGTGCGGGCGCTGAATGCGCGGGCCGACATCTACGCCCGGGTGGCGGGGAGGGCGGTCACGGTGCCCGACTACGAGATCGCGGCTCGGGCCGCACACCGTTATCGCACCCTGGCCAATCGGGTCTGCGCAGCCCGCAACGCACCCCGCAAGGCAGCCCGCACCGCGCAACCCTGCACCCCCCGATTCTTCGTGGAAGGAGCAGCGGACCCCGATGGACAGCATGGATGAGACGGCCGACCGGCCGACCAGTCCCGGCGATGACGGCCCTGGTGATGAGGCCCGGCAGGGAGGCTCCGGCCGCGAGCCGGCCGGGCTGCCCGGTGTTGGGCGGATCACCCTGGGCAAGGGCGGTGAGCGGGCCTGTAAGGCGGTTCTGGTGGTGGTGGGCGCCCTGTACGCGATGCTCATGTGGGTGTCGTATGCCAACGCCAAGACCGCCCTGCTGAAGGCCGGGGAACCTGAGCATCTCGCCGAGCTGCTGCCGCTGGGCTTCGACGTCGCCGGCACAGTGCTGGTGGCACTGTCACTAGTGCTGGCGGTCAAGGAGTCCCGCGGCCAACTGGTCACCCGCGTCTATGGGGTCGTGCTGGTGGCCACCAGCGCCGGGATCGGCGCCTGGTACGGGCACGCGATCGGCGGCGGCTGGTTCAGCTGGTTCGTGGCCGCGCATGCGCTGATGGCGGTCACGCTGGCGGTGTTCGCCGAGAGCGTGGCCTGGCTGCTGCGGGCGCGGATCGATGCCGCCATCGGCGTGGAACGCGTCCCGATGGTGTTGTGCGTGACCAATCCGGGCGCGTGGCATGAGGCGAACCTGTACCGGCTGCGGCACCGCTCCCCCGTTTCGTCCGCCCTGGTGCTGCGGAACGAGAAGATCAAGGCGGTTTCCCGGGTGGTGGAAGCAGCCCAAGAGGATGCCGGGTACAAAGGCGCCAGAGCCAAAAAGGTGCGGGCGGCGATCATGCGGGCCTGCCGGGACGGCACCCTGCCCGTCGAGGCGATCGACCGAGCCTGCGAAACCGGCCTGGACGAGACGGCTTCCCGCCGCCTTCTGGTGGACGCCGCTAAGGCGATGATGGCCAGCACCGCGATCGATGCCATTTCCGGGACCGACCCCTTGGCCGAACTGCTCGGCAGCCACGACCAGAAAGCGGCGGGAAAGCTTCCGGAAAGCACCGCGCTGGATGTGACCTGGGGCGATGCCAGTTCCGGGAAAGATCCGGGAAAGATCACAGAAACCTCAGGAAAGATTCTAGAACGTGGTCACAACGTCAGCGACGAGCGGATGTCGAGCATCGTCGCTGAGGTCGAGCAAGCCTCCGGAAAACCCATGAAAGTTTCTGAGATCGCGTACGCGCTGAGCATCAGCACTGCCAGAGCGGCGACCATTCGGAAAATCACGCCGAAAGCCATCGAGAACGGCACCGGACGACACCGGTAATCCCTCGCCAAGCGACCGCGGGCATGGAACCGGGGAAACGCGAGCCTGCCACCTTCCCCCAATCCATCTGGAGCCCTATGGAGAAGACCAAGACCAAACCCGTCCGCGGCCAGGATCTCCGCCAAGGTGACGTTCTCGCCTCCGGTGATGAGGTCACCGACGCCCACCACGACCCGGAAGGCACCTGAATCGAGACGTTCCGGGGAAACTTCGGCTACGCCGACGGGCAGACCTGGCGGGTTCAACTCCCCAGACCGCCACGCTGATCACCCGGCAGCGCCTAAACCGGCGACGAGCGCCTAATACGCCCGGCGTCAAGGCGCTGCATCCGCTGACCAAGCCGACTAGAAGGCCCGGGGCCACCCGGCCTTGATTCGTGTCCCGGAAATGACCGGGCGGGGTGTTCGAGCCCGCCCGGTCATTTCGTGCTGCACAAAAAGCGAAGTTCTCTGTTCCATCAACCCGAAAAGGGGATCTTGTGATGTTCAAGCTGCTCTGGCTGCCGGTGTTCTGGTTCGTCGCCGCCATCATCGCCTACGAGTGGAACCTCAACGGCGTCTTCCTGGTCGCCGCGCTGGCCGTCGGCACCGCCGCCGCGCTGTGGGCGACCTCCGGCGACAGCAAGGAAAGCGGCAAGTAGTGGCGGCCGAGCCACACACCGTGCAGGGGGCGGGCCGGGCCGCGGAACCTGCGGACGGCCCGCCCCCGCCCGCCGCGGACGCCCCGCCCGCCGTGGACGCTCGGCATCGCGCCGGTGACACCCGACGCGTGCCCACCGGTGGCGCGCCGGATGTGCCTGGGTGCGGTGATGCCGAGGCGGCCGCGGAGGTTGCCGGTGGCCGGATCGGGAGGTTGTGCTCCTGGCTGGTGGGCGGTGTTTATCCGCCCGACCTCTGGGGGGAGCGGCCCGGGTTGGCCAAGCTGGCCGCCTACGCCCGGCACGGCGGCGGCGCGCCCACCGACGGGCCGTTGCGCACCGGTCAGATCTGGTGGTTCCGGCTGGTGTGCCTGCCGATCACCGCGTGGGCCTATTGGAAGGCGTGGGCGCTGGAGCGCCCCTTCCGCGGCGTACCGGTCCTGATCGTCCAGACCTGGTGGTGGCTGCTCAACATGGCTGTCTTCTTGCACCTGCTGTGAAAACACCCAGAACAGAAAGGAGTCGATCACATGGATGCTGTTGCCGATCTGGTGGCCGGGCTCGGCGGGGTGGATCTGGCGGGCATCGTGCTCAACCTGGTGTTCCTGACCATTCCCGGGCTGGCGTTGGCCAAGGGCCTGAAGCGGTTCCGCACCCCCGGCCAGGACCCCGGCGAGATAGGGGAGGGTGGGCGCGGCGGCCAGGTGAAGGCGCGCTTGCAGCGGGCGGGTGGGCAGGTCGCCTCGTTCGTCACCATCGTGGCGGTGCTGACGGCCGGGCTCGGCCTGGTTCCGCTGGCCCGGGCGGGCTACGAGCTGGTCGCCGGTGTGGATGAGGCGGCCCCTGCGGTGGTCGGCGTCATCGTGGTGGCGGTGCTGCTGGTCAAGGGATTGGTGATGGCCCGCGACCTGATGGACGGCAAGGTCGATCGGCCGCTTCTGTGGCTGGCGCCGGTGCCGCTGCTGGCGCTGCTGGTGTGGGTCGCGCCGGTGGTTGCCGACCAGATCACCGATCAGGCCGGGCAGACCGTCCGGATGGTCGTGGACCAGGCCGAGGCGGACGTGCAGGATCGCGACGCCGAGCAACCTTCCCAGAACAAGCCCGGCAAGCCCGGCCGGGACGACGAGCCGCGCGGCGCGGACACCGGTGAGAAGGGCCGATGAGCAGGGTCGCCGCCGCCGCCGCGGTGGCGGGCGCGCTCGGCGTGGCCTGCATCAACCCCGGCGTGTTCGGTGATGTCCCGATGCTGGGCGAGCTGGTCACCGCCGTTGCCGCCTTCACCGATGCCTACGGTGCCGGTGAAGGCGGCAGCCGCGGCGGCAAGCCGGGCACAGGCGGCCCTGGGGCGGGCGGCGGCGATGAACCGGACGGCGCCGACGGTGGCGGCGGCGCCGGTATCCCGGCGGCCTACCGCTCCTTGTACAAGCGGGCCGCCGCCGGCTCATGCGTGGACTGGCAGGTGCTGGCCGCGATCGGCTACGTCGAATCACGGCACGGAGCCAACACCGGCCCCAGCTCGGCAGGCGCGCTGGGGCCGATGCAGTTCATGCCGGCCACCTGGCGTTCCTACGGCCGCGACGGCGACCGCGACGGACGCAAGGACGTCCACGACCCCGCCGACGCCGTCCCGGCCGCCGCCGCCTACCTGTGCGACCACGGCGCCGCGACCAACCTGCG
>NZ_SMKU01000231.1 GCF_004349215.1 Actinomadura rubrisoli
CCCTCCCCGTCCGCCGGGCGGGCGGGTCGAGGGCGCGGCGGGCCGGTCGGGCGGCAAGAAGGGCGGGACCGCCCGCCGCCCGGCCGCCCGCAACGGCGCCGCCCCCACGCCGCGCAAGGGCACCGGGGGAACGGACGGCGCGAACGCCACCGGCAAGAAGCCCGCGCAGAACGCGCAGAACAAGCCGGCGGAGAAGGAGCCCGGTGGCAAGACGGCGTCCACGAAGGGCGCTTCGGGCCGGACGTCCCCGAAGGGCCAGGGCGACAAGCCGAGGAACCCCCCCAAGCCGAGGAGCACCACCGGCCGTGACGGAACGGGCCGCGACGGGGCCGGGAGCCAGCGGCAGCCGCGGCCGCCGCGTCCGGGCGCCGGCTTGGGTCGGCGGCCCCCGGTGCGGAGGCCGCGCACCCGCGTCCCGTTCCACCGCCGCGACCCGCTCAAGCGGCTGAACGTGGGCCTGCTCGTCGTGGCGTTCGTGCTGTCGCTGTTCGCCGGACGGCTCGTCCAGCTGCAGACGATCGAGTCCGGCAAGTACACCGCGCAGGCGATGCGGCAGCGGCTGCAGACGATCGACCTGCCCGCCGTGCGCGGCGGCATCACCGACGCGCAGGGCCACCCGCTCGCCATCACGGTGGAGGCGCGCGCGATCTTCGCGGACCCGTTCGTCATCAAGCCGGAGCGGCGGCAGGCGATCGTGAACGCGCTCGCCCCGACGCTCGGCCTCGATCCCGCCGGCCTGATGAAGTTGCTCAGCAAGCAGAAGTCGCGGTTCGTGTACCTGGCGCACGGCGTCCGGCCCGACCAGGCCCGGCTGATCACCTCCTGGAAGTTCCTCGGCATCGGGACGTTGCCGGAATATCGCCGCGAATACCCCAACAATTCGCTGGGCGCGGGCGTCATAGGGTTCGTGAACGGCGAGGGGGACGGGGCCGCCGGCCTGGAGCAGTCCATGAACGGGGTGCTGTCCGGGCGCGCGGGCTGGCAGCGGGTCGAGATCAGCCCGACGGGCCAGCACATCCCCATGGGCGAGGACCAGAAGCGCCCCTCGGTGCCCGGCACCGGGGTGCGGCTCACGCTGATGCGCGACCTGCAGTTCAAGGCGCAGGCGGAGATCGAGAAGCAGGTCAGGGCCACCGGCGCGCGCAGCGGGACCGTCATCGTCATGGACCCGCGCACCGGCAAGCTCCTCGCGATGGCGTCGGCGCCCGGCTACGACCCCAACGACTACACCCGCTCGAACCAGAACCGGTGGAACAGCCCCCTCGTCCAGGACTCCTACGAGCCCGGCAGCACCGGGAAGGTCGTCACCGCCGCCGCCGTCATGGAGAAGGGCGGGATCCGCCCGGACACGCCGTTCACGGTCCCCGACAGGATCCGCAAGTACGACCGCCCCTTCAACGACTCCCACCGCCACGCGCCCGAGCGGCTCACCTTCGCCGGGGTGCTGGCCAAGTCCAGCAACGTCGGCACCATCCTGGCCAGCGACGGCATCAGCTCGCAGCAGCTCTACCAGACGCTGCGCGCCTTCGGCTTCGGCCAGAAGACCGGCCTGCCGCTGCCGGGCGAGACGGCCGGGCTGCTCAAGCCGCCCGCCCAGTGGTCGGGCACCGACCGCTACCCCATCGCGTTCGGCCAGACGGTGTCGGTCAACGCCGTTCAGATGGCGAGCGTCTACGCGACCATCGCCAACGGCGGCGTCCGCGTCGCGCCCAGCCTCATCGAGGGCACCGTCGGCGAGAACGACAAGTTCACCTCCGCGGCGGCGCCCGCGCGCAAGCAGGTCATCAGCGCGGCGACGGCGCGGCAGATCAGCGACATGCTGGAGGGCGTCACCACCCCGGAGGGCACCGCTCCGAAGGCCCGGATCCCCGGCTACCGCGTGGCGGGCAAGACGGGCACCGCCGATATCGTCAACCCGCGCTGCGGCTGCTACGAGGGCGGCGGCCACACCGCCTCGTTCGCCGGGTTCGCCCCGGCCGACGACCCGCAGCTGGTCGTCCAGGTCGTCCTGCAGGCCCCCAGGCGGGGCAGCCACTATGGTGGCGAGGCGGCCGCTCCCGTCTTCAAGAACGTGATGAGCTTCGCCCTGCAGACCCAGAAGATCCCGCCGACGGGGAGCGAACCGCCGATCACCAAGATCTACGCCGGAGGCTGAGGTCCAGCGAGTACCCTCCTCGCCGTGAGTTCACGATCCGCGCCCCAGCATTCCCGTTCCGCTCGCACCGAAAGAAACGCCATGCGCCCCACCACCAATCCGGCCCGTCCGCTGAACGGGCTCGCGGCGCTCCTCGGCATCGGGCGGGGCGACTGGGGAGACGTGGCGGTGACGGGGATCACGCACGACTCCCGCGAGGTGAAGCCCGGCGACCTGTACGCCGCGCTGCCCGGCGCGCGCGCACACGGCGCCCAGTTCTCCGCCCAGGCCGCCGAGGCGGGCGCGGTGGCGATCCTCACCGACCCGGACGGATACGACCGGGCCGTGACGACGGGCCTGCCCGTCCTGGCCGTGGCCCACGTCCGGGCGCACCTTGGCGAGGCCGCCGCCTGGGTGTACGGCGAGCCCGGCCGCGACCTGCTGCTCATCGGCGTCACCGGGACCAGCGGCAAGACCACGACGGTGTTCCTGCTGGAGGCGGGGCTGCGGGCCGCCGGGATCGAGACCGGCCTGGTCGGCGGCGTCGAGCTGCGCGTCGGCGAGTCCCGCGTGCCGAGCGCGCTCACCACGCCCGAGTCCACCGACCTGCACGCCCTGTTCGCGATGATGCGCGAGCGGGGCGTCGGCGCCGCCGCGATGGAGGTCTCCAGCCACGCCCTGGCGCAGGGACGGGTCGGCGGGGCCCACTACGACGTCGCCATCTTCACGAACCTGTCCCAGGACCACCTGGACTACCACCCCACCATGCAGGACTACTTCCTCGCCAAGGCGGAGCTGTTCACCCCGCCGTACTCGCGCGTGGGCGTGGTCAACCTCGACGACCACTACGGCCGGGAGCTGCTGCAGATCGCCACCGTGCCGACGACGACGTTCTCGGCCACCGGCGACCCGGCGGCCGACTGGCGGGCCGAGGACGTCCGCGTGGGCGCCGACGGGAGCATCTTCCGCATCGTCGGGCCGGGCGGGATCGAGGCCGACGCCGCCGTCCAGCTCGCCGGGCCCTTCAACGTCGCGAACGCGCTCGGCGCGATCGTCGCGCTGGTCGAGGCCGGCATCCCGCTGCCCGCCGCCGTGCGGGGCGTCGGCGCGCTGCCGGGCGTCCCCGGACGCCTGGAGCGGGTGGACGAGGGCCAGGAGTTCGTCACGCTCGTCGACTACTCCCACAAGCCCGGCGCGGTCGAGGCCGTCCTGACCGCGCTGCGCCCCGTCACCGAGGGCAGCCTCGCGGTCGTGCTCGGCTGCGGCGGCGACCGCGACCGCGGCAAGCGCCCCCTGATGGGCGAGGCCGCGGCCCGGCTGGCCGACATGGCGTATTTCACCAACGACAACCCGAGGTCGGAGGATCCGCTCGCCATCCTCGCCGCTATGGTCGAGGGCGGGCTGAAGGTCCCGCAGCCGCAGCGGGCGCACGTCGTGGTGGAGCCCGACCGCGCCGCCGCCATCCGGCTGGCCGTCGCCCGGGCCCGCCGCGGCGACGTCGTGGTCGTCGCGGGCAAGGGCCACGAGCAGGGCCAGTACGTGGCCGGCGACGTGCACGCGTTCGACGACCGGGAGGTCGTCCGCGAGGCGCTGCGCGGGCTCACGACGCAGAGAAGAGGGGACGGGACGCAGGCGTGATCCCACTTCGGCTGTCGGAGATCGCGGACATCACGGGAGGGGTCCCGCACGGGGACGCCGGCACCGTGGTCGGCGGTCCCGTGGTCATCGACTCCCGGGCGGCCGGGCCCGGAGCGCTGTTCGCGGCGCTGAAGGGCGAGCGCTCCGACGGGCACGCGTTCGCGCCCGCCGCGTTCGCCGCGGGCGCCGCCGCGGTGCTCGCGCAGCGCCCCGTGGACGGCCCGTGCGTGGTCGTCGACGACGTGCAGGAGGCCCTTGGGCGGCTCGCCAGGGGCGTCCTGGAGCGGCTCCCGGACGTGACCGTCATCGCGGTCACCGGCTCGGCGGGCAAGACCTCCACCAAGGACCTCATCGCGCAGGCCGTGAGCCGCGCGGGCCCGACCGTCTGGCCGCCCGGCTCGTTCAACAACGAGATCGGGCTGCCGCTGACCGTGCTGCGCGCCGACACGGGGACCCGGCACCTGGTGCTGGAGATGGGCGCGCGCGGCGTCGGCCACATCGCCTACCTGACCCGGATCGCGCGCCCCGGCGTCGGCGTGGTGCTGAACGTCGGCACCGCGCACGTCGGGGAGTTCGGCAGCCGTGAGGTGATCGCCCAGGCGAAGGGCGAGATGGTGGAGGCCGTGCCCGCGGGCGGCACCGCCGTCCTCAACGCCGACGACCCCCTGGTGGCCGCGATGGCGTCCCGGACGCCCGGCGAGGTCGTGACGTTCGGGCGCTCGCCCGGCGCGACGGTCCGCGCCGAGGACGAGGCGCTCGACGACCAGGGCCGCGCCAGGTTCACGCTCGTGACGCCGGAGGGCTCCGCGCCGGTCTCGCTGCGGCTGTACGGGGCGCACGCCGTCCCCAACGCGCTGGCGGCCGCCGCGGCGGCCCGGGCCGCGGGCCTCGCCCCCGCCGCGGTCGCCGCGGCCCTCTCGGACGCGGCGCCGGCCAGCCGGTGGCGGATGGAGGTCACCGAGCGGGACGACGGGGTGACCGTGGTGAACGACGCCTACAACGCCAACCCCGACTCCACGCGGGCCGCGATCGACGTGCTCGCGCACATGGCCCGCGGCCGCCGCGCGTTCGCGGTGCTGGGCGAGATGGCCGAGCTGGGTGCCTCCTCTGTGGCGGAACATGCCAAGATCGGGCAGCATGTCGCGCGCAGCGGGATCACCGGCCTGGTGGTCGTCGGGGCGAACGCGGCGGCCATGGCCGAAGGGGCCGGGCAGGTGGCGTCATGGACGGGAGAGTGCGTACAGGTGGATGACGTCGGCGCGGCCGTGACCGCGCTCCGTGAGCGGCTGGAGCCGCGAGACGTCGTGCTGGTGAAGGGCTCTCGCGTGGCCGGTCTGGAACGGGTGGCGGAGGCGATCCTGGACGGCCGGACCGGCGGCCCGGCCGGCGGCGCGGGCGGCGGCGCGGGCGGCGGCGCGGGCGGCGGCGGGGACGGCCCGTCCGCCGCGGGCGACGCGGAGGCCGCCCGATGACCAACATCATCATCGCCGCGGGCGTCGCGCTGATCTTCGTCATGGTCGGCACCCCGGTGTGGATCCGGATCGTCAACCGGCTGGGCTACGGCCAGATGATCCGCCAGGACGGCCCCGAGGCCCACGTCAAGAAGCGCGGCACCCCCACGATGGGCGGCACCGTCTTCATCGTGGGATCGCTCGTCGGCTACGCGGCCGCGCACCTGTTCACCGGGAACGTGCCGACGGTCTCGGGCCTGCTCGTGCTGTTCCTGATGACGGGCCTGGGGTTCGTCGGCTTCGTGGACGACTACATCAAGGTGTTCAAGCAGCGCAGCCTCGGCCTGCGCAGCGGCGCCAAGATGATCGGCATCGTGCTGATCGGCGTGATCTTCGCGGTCGCCTCGCTCAACTTCCCCAACGGCTACGACATCACCCCCGCCGACCCCCACCTGTCCTTCCTGCGCGACTTCGGCCCCTCGATCGGCCCGTACCTCTTCGTGGTGTGGGCGCTGCTGCTCATCGCGGCGATGTCCAACGGCGTCAACCTGACCGACGGCCTCGACGGCCTCGCGGCGGGCCCGGCGGGCATGGTGCTGGCCGCCTACGTGATCATCGGGAACTGGCAGCTGCGCAACAGCTGCTACGACTTCGCCCTCGCCCCCAACTGCTACAGCGTCCGCGACCCCCTCGACCTGGCCGTGGTGGCCGCGGCCGTGCTCGGCGGCGTGTTCGGCTTCCTGTGGTGGAACGCCCCGCCCGCCAAGATCTTCATGGGCGACACCGGCTCGCTGGCCCTCGGCGGCGTGCTGGTCGGGCTGGCCATCCTCACCCGCACCCAGTTCCTGCTGGCGATCCTCTGCGGCCTGATCGTGATGATCACCCTGTCGGTGATCATCCAGGTCGGCGGGTTCAAGCTGACGAAGAAACGCGTGTTCAAGATGGCGCCGCTGCAGCACCACTTCGAGCTGTCCGGCTGGGCCGAGACCACGATCGTCGTCCGGTTCTGGCTGATGTCGGCGCTGTTCGTCGCGATCGGCATCGGCCTGTTCTACCTGGAATGGATGCCCAAGAAGTGACGACCCGCACCTTCGACGGACTCGACGTCTGCGTCGCCGGGCTCGGCGTGTCCGGCCGGGCCGCCGCCCGCGCGCTGGCCGCCCGCGGCGCCCGCGTCACCGTCGTGGACGCCCGCGACGACGACGGCCGGCGCGCGCACGCCGCCGAACTGGCGGCCCTCGGGGTCGCGGTGCGGCTCGGCGACGGCGAGAGCCTCCCGGCGGGCACCGGGCTGGTCGTGACCTCGCCCGGCTGGCGGCCGGACGTGCCGCTGCTCGCCGCGGCCGCCGCGTCCGGCATCGAGATCATCGGTGAGGTGGAACTGGCCTGGCGGCTCCGTCCCGCCGAGGGCGCCGCGCCGTGGCTGGCCATCACCGGGACGGACGGCAAGACCACCGTCGTCCGGATGCTGGCCTGCATGCTCACCGCCGCGGGCCACAAGGCCTTCGCGGTAGGGAACGTGGGGACACCGATCGTAGAAGCGGTTGCCGAGGCTTATGACGTGCTGGCGGTGGAGCTGTCGAGCTACCAGCTGCACTGGTCGAGCTCGCTCGCCCC
Organism: Actinomadura rubrisoli; assembly: GCF_004349215.1. Classification (GTDB taxonomy): domain Bacteria; phylum Actinomycetota; class Actinomycetes; order Streptosporangiales; family Streptosporangiaceae; genus Spirillospora; species Spirillospora rubrisoli. The sequence continues at coordinate 6,841 of NZ_SMKU01000231.1, forward strand.
GGCGGCGGCGGCCGTCCTCAACGTCGCGCCCGACCACCTCGACTGGCACGGGACGATGGACGCCTACGTCGGCGCCAAGGCGAAGATCTTCGCGCCGGGCGCCGTCGCGGTCTACAACGCCGACGACGCCACGTCCACGGCGCTGGCCGAACGGGCCGAGGGCCTGGCGCGGCGCGTGGGCTTCACCCTGCGGGTCCCGTCCCCGGGCGAGCTCGGCGTCGTCGAGGAGCTGCTGGTGGACCGGGCGTTCACCGGCGACCCCGCGAGCGAGGCCGCCGAGCTGGCCGCGTTCGGCGACGTCCGCCCGTTCGCCCCGCACAACGTCGCGAACGCGCTGGCCGCCGCGGCCCTGGCCCGCGCGTTCGGGGTGCCGCCCGAGGCCGTCCGGGACGGGCTGCGCGCGTTCGTGCCCGACCCGCACCGCATCCAGCACGTCGCCGACGTCGCCGGCGTCGCCTACGTCAACGACTCCAAGGCGACCCAGCCGCACGCGGCCGCCGCGTCCCTGGCCGCCTACGAGCCGGTCGTGTGGATCGCGGGCGGGCTCCTCAAGGGCCTGGACGTCGACGACCTGGTGCGGTCCTGCGCCGGGCGGCTGCGCGGCGCGGTGCTGATGGGACGCGACCGGCACCGGATCGCCGAGGCACTCGCGCGACACGCCCCGGATGTCCCGGTCGTGGACGTCGCCGACACCGACACTGGGGCGATGGACCGCGTCGTCAACGAAGCCGCCGGGCTCGCCCGCCCCGGCGACACCGTGCTGCTCGCCCCCGTCGGGGCCTCCTTCGACATGTTCGCGAACTACCCGGCTCGCGGCGAGGCGTTCATCGCCTCGGTCGGCCGGCTGGCGGGGGCCGCCGCGCCCGCCGGGGACGGCCGCCGGTAGCGATGACCGCCGTACCGGCCGAAGAGGAGGGCGGCGGACGGCCCGGCCCGCGCGAGCAGGTCGCCGCCGCCGTGGGGCTGCTCGACCGGCCCCTCACCTCCTACTACCTGGTCCTGGGCTGCTCGGTGATGCTGCTGGCGCTCGGCCTGACCATGGTCCTGTCGGCGTCCAGCGTCCAGCAGCTCAAGGCGACGGGCTCGGCCTTCACGCTGTTCCAGAAGCAGGCCATCTGGATGGCGATCGGGCTGCCCGGCATGTGGCTGGCCTCGCGGCTCCCCGTCAAGACGTTCCGCGCGATGGCCTATCCGCTGCTGCTGCTGTCGGTGGTGGCGCTGGCGATGGTGCTGATCCCCGGGCTCGGGCGCAGCGTGGGCGGCGCGACCCGCTGGATCAGCTTCGGACCGATCCAGATCCAGCCGTCCGAGCCCGCCAAGCTGGGGCTGGTGCTGTGGGGCGCCGACCTGCTGGCCCGCAAGGAGCGGCTCGGCCAGCTCACCGAGTGGCGCCCGCTGCTGGTGCCGCTGCTGCCGGGCGCCGGGGTGCTCGTCCTGCTGGTGATGCTCGGCAACGACCTCGGCACCACCCTGGTGCTACTGACGATCTTCCTGGCGCTGCTGTGGGTCGTCGGGGCCCCCGGACGGCTGTTCCTCGGCATCATGGGCCTGGTGGGCCTGCTGGTGTCGATCCTCATCGTCGTCGAGCCGTACCGGATGCAGCGCCTCACCGGCTTCCTGGATCCGGCGGGCAACCAGCTCACCACCAACTACCAGGGCATCCAGGGGCTGTTCGCGGTCGCGTCCGGCGGCCTGTTCGGCACGGGCCTCGGGGAGGGGCGCGCCAAGTGGGACTATCTGCCGCACGCCGAGACCGACTTCATCTTCGCGATCGTGGGGGAGGAGCTCGGGCTCGTCGGCACCCTCGTCGTGCTCGGCCTGTTCGGGCTGCTCGCCTACGCGGGCCTGCGGATCGCCCGCCGCGTGAAGGACCCGTTCACCCGGCTGGCCGCCGCCGGGGCCACGGCCTGGCTGGTGGTGCAGGCCATCGTCAACATCGGCGCCGTCATCGGTGTGCTCCCCATCACGGGCATCCCGCTGCCGCTCGTCTCCTACGGCGGCTCGGCGCTGATCCCGACGCTGATCGCGCTCGGGATGCTGCTCGCGTTCGCCAAACGGGAGCCCGGCGCGCGGCAGGCACTCTCCGCACGGGGTCCCGGACCTGTCGTGAGGGCTCTAAGCTGGCTGGGCCTGGCACGGCGTTGAACCCCCCTCCGGGGTGCCGGAGGATCCGGTGCCCGCGTCCGCCGACGTGCGCGGCGCGGCGCGCGGGACGGGCGGCACCCGACAAGTCGAACACGCTGAGGAGTTGTCAACGAGCATGAGGGTTGTCCTGGCCGGCGGCGGCACCGCCGGACACATCGAGCCCGCCCTGGCCCTCGCCGACGCGCTGCGCCGCAACGATCCCAACGTGGGGATCACCTGTCTCGGGACGGAGCGGGGCCTGGAGACCCGGCTCGTCCCGCAGCGTGGCTACGAGCTCGCCCTGATCCCCCCGGTGCCGCTGCCGCGCACGCTGACCCCGCAGCTGCTGTCGGTCCCCGGCCGGCTGCGCGGGGCGATCAACGCGGCCGCGAACGTCCTCGACCAGGCGCGGGCCGACATCCTGGTCGGGTTCGGCGGCTACGTCGCCACCCCCGGCTACCTGGCCGCGCGCAAGCGCAAGGTGCCGATCATCGTCCACGAGGCCAACCCCAAGCCCGGCCTCGCCAACAAGCTCGGCGCCCGCTTCACCGACCACGTCGCGGTGTCGCACTCCGACTCGCCGCTGCCCAACGCCACGTTCGTCGGCATCCCGCTGCGCCGCGAGATCGCCGCGCTCGACCGGCTGGCGATGGGCGACAAGGCCCGCTCCTACTTCGGCCTGCTGCCCGACCTGCCCACCCTGCTGATCTTCGGCGGCTCGCAGGGCGCCCGGTCGCTGAACCAGGCGGCCGTGGCCTCCGCACCGTACTTCCGGCAGGCGGGCATCCAGGTCCTGCACATCGTCGGGCCGAAGAACACCGAGGAGCCCGAGCCCGCGTCCGGCGGCCCCCAGTACGTCACCATCCCCTACTGCGACCGCATGGACCTGGCCTACGCGGCGGCCGACATGGCCATGTGCCGCGCCGGCGCGATGACCTGCGCCGAGCTGGCCGCGGTGGCGCTCCCGGCGGTGTACGTGCCGCTGCCGATCGGCAACGGCGAGCAGAAGCTGAACGCCGAGCCGATCGTGGCGGCGGGCGGCGGCATGCTCGTCGACAACGCCGAGCTCTCGCCCGACTGGATCGCGCAGCACCTGCTGCCCGTCCTGGCCGACCCGGGCCGGGTCGCGCACATGTCGGAGGCGGCCGGGCGGATGGGCCGGCGGGACGCCGACGTGGCCCTGGCCAAGATGGTGTACGACGTGGTCCACGCGGCGGGCCGGTCGTGACGCCCGTCCGGACGGTCCGGGCCTGCCCGGCGCGCGGAGCGGCGAGCGACGAGGGGACGGGCGCCACCCGATGAGCCTGATCAGCCCTGGTGAGGTCGTGCCGGCCGGCGAGCTCGGCAGGGTCCACTTCATCGCGATCGGCGGTGCCGGCATGTCCGGGGTCGCCCGCATCATGCTGCGCCGGGGCATCACCGTGTCCGGCAGCGACGCCCGCGACTCCGAACTGCTCGCCCAGCTCGGCGACCTCGGCGCCAAGGTCTTCGTCGGGCACGACGCCGCGCACGTCGGCGAGGCCGACACGGTCGTGGTGTCCACCGCGATCCGCGAGGGCAACCCCGAGCTGGTCGCCGCCCGCGAGCGGGGGCTGCGCGTCCTGCACCGCTCGGCCGCGCTCGCCTCGCTGATGGCGGGGCGCCGGGCGGTCGCGGTCGCCGGGACGCACGGCAAGACCACCACGACCTCGATGCTGACGGTCGCGCTCCAGCACGCCGGCGCCGACCCGTCCTACTGCATCGGCGGGCAGCTGGTCACCACGGGCCTCGGCGCCGACGAGGGGACCGGCGACGTCTTCGTGGCCGAGGCCGACGAGAGCGACGGCTCGTTCCTCATGTACAGCCCGTCCATCGCGGTCGTCACCAACGTCGAGGCCGACCACCTCGACAACTACGGCGGCTTCGAGATGGTGAAGGAGAACTTCGCCCGGTTCGTGGAACGTATCGAGCCGGGCGGGACGCTGGTCGTCGGCGCGGACGACCCGGTCGCGATGGCACTGGCCGACCAGGCGCGCGCGCGGGGGCTGACCGTCCGCTCGTACGGGGTGGCGGACGGCGCCGACCTGCGCATCACCGGCTTCGCCCCGCGCGGCCTCGGGTCGCGCTTCACGATCGAGGGCGTCGGCGAGGTGGCGCTCGCCGTCCCCGGCCGGCACAACGCGCTCAACGCCGCCGCCGTCGTCGCGGTCGCGCAGGCCCTCGGCCTGGACGACACGGCGGTGCGGGAGGGCCTCACCGCGTTCGGCGGCGCGATGCGGCGGCTGGAGCGCAAGGGCGAGGCGGGCGGCGTCGAGGTGTTCGACAGCTACGCCCACCACCCGACGGAGCTGACCGCCGACCTCTCGGCCACCCGCGACTACCTGGGGGAGAAGGCCGCCGAGGGCGGCGGGCCCGGCCGCATCATCGCGGTCTTCCAGCCGCACCTGTACAGCCGCACCCGCTTCTTCGCCGCCGAGTTCGGCGCGGCGCTCGGCCTGGCCGACATCGCCGTCGTGCTGGACGTCTACGGTGCCCGCGAAGACCCCGAGCCCGGTGTGACGGGGCGGCTCGTCGCCGACGCCGTCCCGTCCGGGCGGCAGGCGGTCTACGCTCCCGTCCGGGACGAGGCGCCCGGCATCGCGGCCTCGCTGGCCCGCCCGGGCGACGTGGTCATCACGCTGGGCGCGGGCGACGTGACCCAGCTGGGCCCCCTCATCCTGGAACGCCTCGCGCGGGCGTAGCACCGTCCCCGACACCGTGCCCGCCGGCGGAGGCCCGTGCCCGCCGCCGGAGGTGGGGCAACACGCCGGTCGCCCGCCGGTCGGCCGCCGCGCGGGGGTTCACTGTCAAGCTGGGGTCATGACCGAGGCGGGGACGAGCCAACGCCGGCCCGGGACGCCCGGCGCCCCGGCGCCCGGCCGTCCGGCCTCCCTGGGCGCGCCCTCCGCAGGCATGCCCTCCGACGACCCGGCGTCCGGCGGCCCGCCCGGCGGAGGCCCGGACGGAGGCGGCACGCGGACGGGCGCGCGGCGCCGTCCGAGCCGGTGGAAGGTGGCATTTGTCACGCTGCTGGTCCTCGGCGTGCTCGGCGCCGTGACCTGGGTGCTCCTGGGCTCGCGCCTGCTGGTGGTGCGGACGGTGGAGGTGACCGGGGCCAACCTGGCGCCCCGCGACCGGATCGTCGCCGCCGCTGGCATCCGGCTCGGCGTGCCGATGGTGCGGCTCGACACCGGCGCCGTCCGGCAGCGGGTCGAGCGGCTCAGGGAGGTCGAGTCGGCGACGGTCGAGCGGCAGTTGCCGGCGACGGTCCGCATCGTCGTGCGCGAGCGCGTCCCGGTGGCCGTCCTTCAGCGGTCGGGCCGCTACCACCAGCTCGACCGGCACGGCGTCACCGTCGTCGACAGCGCGGCCCGTCCGCCGGGGCTTCCCACGCTGACCGTCGCCACGCCCGGCCCGTCCGACCCGGCGACCCTCGCGGCGCTCAACGTGCTGTCCGGCCTGCCCGAACGGCTGCGCGGCAGGCTCGCGGACGTGGAGGCGACCAGCCCGGGCGATGTGTCCCTGCACCTGTCGAGCGGCCCCACGGTGGTGTGGGGGCCGGCGGAACGGGCACAGGAGAAGATCCGGCTGTTCGAGGCGCTCCAGCGCACCGCGGCGGGACGCTCGGCGCGGGTCATCGATGTCAGCTCGCCCGAGGTCGTCACGACGCGGTGAGCCTCCGGGGAGCGATCACCCCTCGCGGAAGGCCGGAGGAGGTGCGGGCGTTTGCGGTGCCGTTCGGGTCCGGTGCGTGTGTCGCGGCGAATCCGGCCGTCCGATGGGGCACGCTGGAACGGTCGGCCACAAGACGGACGGACGGTGGAACGGTGCCCCGATGAGCGGGCGAGCGCTGATGTCCTACGCCAACCAGGGCAACTGGGACTCAGTGCGACACGCCGGTGGAGTTCGGGGGAGGTTAGTTGACCCTGGCGGTAAGGCCGCCCTACTGTCCGTATCAGTCCTCAGGTTGACATAACTGTAAGCCTCAAGTTGAGGGTGAGGGTTGAGGGTGACCCGGTCTCCGGACCGGTCCCGCCCCCGGCTCGCCCCAGAAGTGCACACAGGTCAGGGAAACACCGCGGCGGCACGGTCGGCAGACCGGTCCGGCCGGTCGGATAGAGCGAGCGGAAAGGCCCCTCGTCGTGGCAGCACCGCAGAATTACCTCGCGGTCATCAAGGTCGTCGGCATCGGCGGCGGCGGCGTCAACGCCGTCAACCGGATGATCGAAGAGGGACTCAAGGGCGTCGAGTTCATCGCGATCAACACGGACGCCCAGGCGCTGCTGATGAGTGACGCCGATGTGAAGCTCGACGTGGGCCGCGAGCTCACCCGGGGTCTCGGCGCCGGGGCCAACCCCGACGTCGGCCGCAAGGCCGCCGAGGACCACCGGGAGGAGATCGAGGAGGTCCTCAAGGGCGCCGACATGGTCTTCGTCACCGCGGGCGAGGGCGGCGGCACCGGCACCGGCGGCGCGCCCGTCGTGGCCAACATCGCCCGCTCGCTCGGCGCGTTGACCATAGGAGTCGTCACCCGCCCGTTCAGCTTCGAGGGCAAGCGCCGCGCGATGCAGGCCGAGGCCGGCATCGAGACGCTGCGCGACGAGGTCGACACCCTCATCGTGATCCCCAACGACCGGCTGCTGTCGATCTCCGACCGGCAGGTCAGCGTGCTGGACGCCTTCAAGGCCGCCGACCAGGTGCTCCTCTCCGGTGTCCAGGGCATCACCGACCTGATCACCACGCCCGGCCTGATCAACCTGGACTTCGCCGACGTCAAGTCCGTCATGTCCGGCGCCGGCTCGGCGCTGATGGGCATCGGCTCGGCGCGCGGCGACGACCGCAGCGTCGCGGCGGCCGAGATGGCGATCTCCAGCCCGCTGCTGGAGGCCAGCATCGACGGCGCCCACGGCGTGCTGCTGTCCATCTCCGGCGGCTCCGACCTCGGCCTGTTCGAGATCAACGAGTCGGCGCAGCTGGTGTCGAACGCGGCCGCGCCCGACGCCAACATCATCTTCGGCGCGGTCATCGACGACGCCCTCGGCGACGAGGTCCGGGTCACGGTGATCGCGGCGGGTTTTGACGAAGGGCGACCGGTCAAGCCGACTCCGGAACCGGAGACCAAGCGGATCCCCCCGCCGCCCCGTCCCGCGCCGCTGCCGCCCGCGGCCCCGCAGAACCCGATCCCCAGCAGGGTCGGACGGTCCGAGCCGGTCGGCGGCCAGGCCGCCCAGCCGCAGCAGTCGGTGGCGCAGGCCGCCGCCGCGCAGCACGCCCCGGCCGCCCAGCACACTCCGGCCGCGCAGCACGCCCCCGCCGCCCAGCACGCGCCGGCCGCGCAGCCGCGGTCCGAGGCCGCCGAGCGGGCGCAGCCGTCCGCCGGTCAGAGCGACGAGCGGGTCGCCAGAGGCGCGCGCGCGGAGAACCAAGCTCCGCAGCAGAGCCCGGCCGCTCCGCAGAACCGGTCGCAAGCACCCCCGGCCGACCGCGACGCCGGGACCCCCGGCGGCGAGTCCGGCACCCGGGCGTCCGCGCCGCGTCCGGCCGCCGAGCCGTCCCCGTCCCGCGTGCACGCCGGCGAGAACGAGGGCGGCCCCGCCGCGCCCGGGCAGCGCCGCCGCCCGGTGGTCTTCGACGAGGACGACGACCTCGACGTCCCCGACTTCCTGAAGTGATCACCCGCGTCGCGCTGGGCGACGGCGTCGGCGCCGGGTTCACCGGCCGCGCCGGCGGCGTGAGCACCGCCCCCTACGACTCCCTGAACCTGGGCGGCGCGGTCGGCGACGACACCGCCGCCGTGCTGGCCAACCGGCGCCGCGCCGCCGCCGCCCTCGGCGTCGACCCCGCCCGCATCGTGTGGATGCGCCAGGTCCACGGC